>NZ_CAJWCF010000007.1 GCF_913020055.1 uncultured Paraglaciecola sp.
AGATCCAAGAACTGTAAACCACGGTTAGTGTATTTTTTCGCGATAGAGATAACTAAACGTAAGTTTGCTTCTACCATTTCTTTTTTCGCACGACGCGCTTTGGCTTCACCAATTGACATGCGGCGGTTGATATCTTTGATATCTGCAATGATTAATCCGGTTTCTTCTTCAACCGCATTCATCTTGCCAATGGCACGTTCTAATTCTTCTTGGTGTCCTCTCATTTCTTCTGCATAGGGCAATGAAGAGTCGAGAATTTTGAATAACCAAGCAGTAGAAGTTTCGTTACCAGAAAAGGCTTTGATAAAGTCTTTCTTCGGCATTTTTGCAGTGATAACGCAGTGTTTCATCACTATACGTTCTTGCACTCGAATTCTGTTCATCATGCTACGCATGTTTTTAACCATTCGGTCAAACTGCTTAGGTGTGAGTCTAAACTCTTTAAAGACTTCGCTTAATTCAAAAATTTGAACGCGAGCTTCTTTATGTGAACGGCCTTTTGCATCGATAACGTCACGGGCTTTTTCATATTGAATACGAAGTGCAGTGAATTTTTCACGGGCTAACTCAGGATCTGGACCTGTGTCTTCTTCTTCTTCGTCTTCATCATCATCGCCATCTTCATCTTCTAATTCTTCTTTAGATAATTCAGAACCAACGTGTGTGGCTGTAGGCGCTACGTCTTGTTCATTTGGATCAACAAATCCGATAATGATGTCGCTAAGGCGAATTTCTTCAGCTTCGAATAAGTCCCATTGGTCTAACAAATGAGTAATGGCTTCTGGGTATTCTGCTACAGAACACTGAACCTGATTAATGCCTTCTTCGATACGTTTGGCGATAACAATCTCGCCTTCGCGAGTCAGTAGTTCAACTGTGCCCATCTCACGCATGTACATACGTACTGGGTCAGTTGTACGGCCAATCTCACTTTCTACTGTTGATAGAGCTTGGGCTGCGGCTTCAGCTGCTTCATCATCGGTATCGTTGTCTTGCATCAAAAGCTCATCTTTATCAGGAGCTGTTTCGAATACTTTGATACCCATGTCGTTGATCATGCGGATGATGTCTTCCATCTGATCTGAATCGACTATATCTTGAGGAAGGTGGTCGTTAACTTCCGAGAAAGTCAGATAGCCTTGTTCTTTACCTTTAGCAATAAGGAGTTTTATCTGCGACTGCTTGCTTTGCACCATATAACTTACGCTTCTCGAATTAGTTGGATATTCATCAAAACCCCTCACTAGAGAGGATTCACGCTGTAACTTGCTTAAATTGACCCAATAAATACCTTGTATTTACTGCGGTCTTAGCGAATTAGCCAGTATAGCAGACTCACTATGCTTTGGGCTAGATGTTGGGTCACTTTTGTTCTTTTACAAGTAGGTTAAGTTCTTGTTTTTCTGCATCGGTTAATTTGCTCACCCTAGACCTAGAGAACAACTCATCCATACGGCTTTGTAAATGCCAATCTAATAGCTTGGCAAAACTGTCTTCAAACACTGCTACTTGGTTATGCTCAGCGTATTCCCACATCATTAATTTAGCTAATTGAACACTTTGTGGGTGATGGCGAAAATTCTCTAAGACTTGTGCAGTATTTGCTTGTGGTTTGCTTAAACAGAATTGAAAAAGCTCAATTAGCATTGCGATACCAGGGACATCAACTGACTGTAATGGTGTAGGATCTGCGGCACTACATTTTGACGCCAAACTCGGATCGTCTAACAATAATCTAATCATCATACGAACGGGGGATATTGTGCTTTTGTTCGGCGTCTTGAAATCTAACTTAGTCGGTGCTTTTCGTTGATTTGCCTGAGCGACATCACGTTCAAATTTATGTTTGTTTTGATCACCCATATGATTACTTAGATCGGCTAACAAACTATCCCGAATGTTTTCGCCAGCTATTTGCTCGATTAACGGTAATGCTTCAGTTTTTAATGCCGCTTTGCCTTCATTACTGCCTACATGATGACGTTGTAATAAGTTATCAAAAAAGAATTTAGATAACGGAACAGCATCGTTCTTTAGTTTTTCCTCAAAGGTGTCTTTGCCAATTTTACGGACCAGGGTGTCTGGGTCTTCCCCATCAGGTAAAAATAAGAACTTCATCTCAACCCCGTCCTTCAGGAAAGGCAGTGCGTTTTCTAAAGCACGCCAAGCTGCTTCTCTTCCAGCGCGATCGCCGTCGTAACAACATACTACTTCACTGGTTGCGCGGAACAACATTTGAATATGTTCTGGCGTAGTAGCAGTACCAAGTGATGCCACCGCATAGTCGATACCAAACTGACCAAGGGCAACCACGTCCATATACCCCTCGACAATCATTACCCGAGCTAAGTTTCGATGGGCTTGTTTAGCTTGGTAAAAGCCGTATAACTCATGACCTTTATGAAAGATTCGGGTCTCAGGAGAGTTCAGGTATTTAGGGCCTCCGTCTTCTAATACTCTGCCCCCAAAACCGATTACTCGTCCGCGCTTGTCTCGGATAGGAAACATAATACGATCGCGGAAAAAGTCGAATCGTCTTCTGTTGTCATTTTCAGTGATGAGTTTTAATTCAAGTAACTGCTCTTGATACATCGGACTTACACCAAAGGTCTTAAGTACTGAGTCCCATTCTGGTGGGGCATACCCCATATCGAACGCTTTAACTATTTCGCCGCTAAGTCCTCGATTTTTTAGGTAATTAACCGCTTTATCTTTGTCAGGATGAACCCTCAGTTGTTGGGCAAAGTATTTAGTTACTTTCTCCATTAACTCATAGTCATTTTCTTTTTGTTGTTTTTGCTCAGCGGAAGGGGGAGGAGCGCCGCCTTTTTCCCGAGGTACTTCAATACTGTGGTATTGGGCTAGTTCTTCAATTGCTTCTGGAAATTCTAACCGGTCAAATTCCATCAAAAATGAAATGACATTGCCATGAGCACCACAACCAAAGCAGTGATAAAACTGTTTATCTTGACTCACAGTGAACGAAGGACTTTTTTCGTCATGGAAAGGACAGCAAGCTTGATGATTACGCCCAGCTTTTTTTAGACGTACACGACTGGCAATCAATTCTACTATGTCTGTGCGAGCAATAATGTCATCAATAAACTCGCGGGGAATACGACCAGACATTTACCTTCTCACTTAACAAAAACGGCTGAATATAATGCCATATAGTTTGGCAAATTTATGCACTAAAACAAACAAACCGCATCAAAGTGCGGTTTGTAAAATATTGTTCTGTATTTAGCGGGTTATGAATTAAGTTTGGCTTTAATTTTACCACTTAATTTACCCATATCAGCACGGCCTTGAACTTTAGGTTTTAATAAACCCATGACCTTACCCATATCCTGCATACTCGATGCACCTGAATCAGCCATCGCTTGCACAATTAAAGCATCGAGCTCTTCTTCGCTTAGCGCTTTTGGCATGAAATCTTGCAAAATAACTATTTCTGCTAGTTCGATATCAAGTAAATCTTGTCGACCCGCAGTTTCATATTGACTGGCTGCATCTTTGCGTTGTTTTACCATCTTGATTAAAATACCAAGAACACCTTCGTCATTCAGAGCAATATAATCGGGGTTAGTACGCCCATCGATTTCATGTTGCTTTACGGCAGACAAAGCCATGCGAATAGTGCCCAGACGAATTTTGTCTTTGGCGCGCATCGCCTCTTTTTGTGCATTTTTTAAATCATCTAATAAAGACATGGAATGACTCAGTAAAAACGGAAAAAGGATGTGTGATAAAACGACTTAAAACGCGTTACTAATCTAATAACGCGTTTCAGAAGAGATTTAGTACAATCTGATGCGACGAGCGTTTTCGCGAGATAACTTCTTCAAAAGACGTTTCTTAGCGGCAGCTTTCTTACGCTTACGTTCCCAAGTAGGTTTTTCAAAAAATTCGCGACGACGAACTTCAGAAAGTACACCTGCTTTTTCACATGAACGTTTAAAACGACGCAATGCAACATCAAAAGGTTCGTTCTCTCTAACTTTAACGATTGGCATTAAACTCTTACCTCAAAAAATAAAAACTATTATATCGTGCCGGCGTAATGAATAACCAGCTCGCTTAAAAATGGTGCGGAATACTAATCAAATCCACAAGGCTTGTAAAGTCTTGATAGGGTAAAAAACCGATTAATTCAAACAAATGTCATATTAAATTGGAGGTTTGTCTTCTAATCAGTAGAATGCCGACAGTTTAAGACATTTTTGTTAGATATTAAATATGCGTGTATTAGGTATTGAGACCTCTTGTGATGAGACCGGGGTGGCCATTTATGATGACCAACAAGGGTTATTGTCCCATCAATTATATAGCCAAGTAAAATTACATGCGGATTATGGCGGTGTAGTGCCTGAGCTTGCGTCTAGAGATCATGTGCGAAAACTGATTCCGTTAATTAAAGAGGCTTTACAAGAGGCGAGTTGTAGTGCCAAAGATATTGACGGTATTGCTTTTACAAAAGGCCCTGGTTTAGTCGGGGCTTTGTTAGTGGGTTCATCAGTGGCTCGCAGTTTGGCTTATGCTTGGAATAAACCCTCTGTGGGAGTGCATCATATGGAAGGGCACCTGCTTGCTCCTATGTTAGATGAACCTGCGCCTGAGTTTCCCTTTGTGGCCCTTTTGGTTTCAGGCGGTCATTCGATGATGGTGAAAGTGGAAGGTATCGGCCAATATAAGGTATTAGGCGAATCGGTTGATGACGCAGCTGGGGAAGCTTTTGATAAAACCGCTAAGTTACTTGGACTTGATTACCCCGGAGGGCCTTTATTGGCCAAATTAGCCGAAAAAGGCGAAGCGGGTCATTATAAATTCCCACGTCCGATGACCACCAAACCAGGTTTAGATTTTAGTTTTAGTGGCTTAAAAACCTTCGCTGCCAATACTATTCGGGCATCAGATGGTTCAGAACAAACCAAGGCTAACATTGCTTACGCTTTTCAAGAGGCCGTTGTGGATACCTTAGCCATTAAATGCAAACGTGCTTTGAAACATACTGGTTTAAAACGTTTAGTGATTGCAGGTGGTGTGAGTGCCAATAAACAATTACGTCAAGAGCTTGCCAGAATGATGAAAAATATCAAAGGAGAGGTGTTTTACCCAAGATTGGAATTTTGTACTGATAACGGCGCTATGATTGCCTATGCGGGGTTGCAGCGACTTAAAGCGGGTGAAATTGAAGGTTTGTCTACTAAGGCTAGTCCTCGATGGTCATTGGAAGAGTTAGCGGCAATTTAACTCAAATCTAGCGCTTTTTTTCTAACCAAGACAAAGGCCAGTTAATGACTAAGCTGCCATTAACTGTTTGTTGGTTCGGCATATTTGTATCATTTAACAAAGCGAACTTTTGCTGAATAAAGGCGACGCCTAAAACGGCATTGGCGGACTTATCAAGCTGGGACAGATGAGCCGCAAAAAGCGCCTTGGTTTCGGTTATAGCTGTTTTATTGCGCTGCTCTTTATAACACGTCAACATGTTACTGATATGCGATACCCCCATGGAAAAATCATCTAAACTACTATGTTTACTGGCATTTTCAGCCATAACCTGCTCATATAATTGTAGCGCTCTGTCGCAGTCATGGTTGTAGTATGCAGAAAGGGCAGTAATTAAACGCAAGGTATTACTATTCGGGGTTTGCACCAACAACAACTCTACAGTCCGCTGCCATGATGTTATTTTGCCTAAGCCCAATTGTACTAGTGTCATATGTCTGAGATTAATGTAATTCCCATCCACCTCAATTAATGGCTGCAGAATTTGTTCCGCGATATTAAGGTCATTGCTCCACAGTGCTACTCGGCCTCTGCTACCCAGCACATATGGATTATTTTCACCTAATATATTGGCACTTTTTTCTAATAGTATTTTTGCTTGTTGTTCATTGCCGGTTATTAATTGCAGTCCTGATAACCCCAATAAACAGGCTGGAAAATCAATAATGACTGCAAGGCAATGTTCATATTGTGAAAAAGCCTGATCTACAAAGCCTTCAGAATACAGAGTGTCGGCTAACGCAAAGTTACTCATAGGTGCCAACGGGTTAAGAGCCAATGCAGATTCAAAATGTTGCCGAGCTAGAACAAATTGATTTTGCATCCAATAACTAAACCCAAGGTTATGCTGAGCGGAAACTAGCGCGGGATTAAGCGACAACGCAGTGCGATAAGCGTTTTCGGCCTCAATGAAGTCACTGTGATAACTATGGTAGAGGCCCAATGCGGAAAAAGCCTCTGCAGAGGACGGTTCAGTTTTTAAGGCTGCTTGAATATGTTGTCTGGCCTCTGGTCCTGCAATGGTAAGCGGCTCTTTCGAAAATTGATGTTGCAGCAGTATTGCTTTCGCCATGGCGGCATGAGCTAAAGCATAATCAGGTGCCAGTTTTAAAGCTTGTTCTAGTTCGCTTTTGGCATTGGTTAAGAGTTTTGGCTGATCTTTACCCATTAATACTGCCGCTTTTAAAAAATGGGCATAAGCTGCATTTGATTTGGGATGATTACGCATGATGTTGAATTTGTTACGGTCGTAGTTGGGTGAAATCAACGACGCAATGCTCTGGCCAATTTCTTCCTGTACTTCGAGTATAGCAGTATGTTTACTGTCGAACACTTTGGACCATTGATGGTATCCATCTGCAGCTCGAATCAGTTGCAGAGTAATACGAACACTCTCATCGGACTGGCGAACTGAACCTTCGATAATATGGGTGACATTTAACTGCTTGGCTATTTCGCGCGGATCAATATTTCTATTTTTAAAAGCAAAGGTGGCGTTACGAGACACAACATTCAAATCGGGTAGCATAGTTAACTGGTGAATAAGCTCCTCTGCCAGCCCATCGGCAAAATACATTAATTCGGTTTTTTTAGAAAATGATTCCAGAGGTAAAACAGCGATCGAATGGATCTGTTTATCAGCAAAAAGTGGGTTTTCGGTTGGCTTTTGAACATACCAAAACCCAAAAAAAGACAATACCCCTAATACGCAAATTGCTAACAAAAATGTACCAAGTTTAAAAGCTCGATTTGACGTCGCAGGCTTTTGTAAATCGCTCTTTACTGTGGTTTTATCACCGGCATAAATCGGTGTGACTTGGGTAAGGGCATAGCCGATCCCGCGAGCTGTTTTTATTAAAACATGGTGTTGATTAACATCTGGCATTAACGCCCTGGTGTCAGATAACAAACGAGAAAGTGCCCAGTCACTGACCACACGATCCGGCCACAGTTTGCTCATCAATATTTGTTTTGTAACTATCTCTGGACTGGTTTGAGCAAGTGTTAACAGCAATAAATAACTGCGTTCTGATAAGTCAATTTCAGTTGTTTGATGAAGTAGTTTTCGATTCAACACATCGAGTTGATATTCACCAATCTCATAGCTAACGACGTTTTCAGACATTAATGATAATCCTTTACAAGCACACACCACTATAAGTACAGCTTAAATAATACGCAACTACTGTCTGAGCAAACCTCAAAAACAAGATGTAATTCATTGATTACAATAGGTTTCACATTAACTCACACTAATTCAAAGATGGGGGGCGGAAAACAGGACTATGGTGATTGAACACAGACAAGAGTTGTGGAAAACGCGTTAGTAAAACTACTCATAAATGGCATTGCTATGTTTCAGCCAGTATTTTCGCCACCAAGTGATTTGCGGTATTTGCAGGAAATACAAAACAGAATGAGGGATTTAACATGTTTACAGGTAATGGAAATTGGATAAGACGTATTGCATTGGCCTGCTTAGTTGGCGGTTTTTCAGTAAATAGTGCTGCGGTTTTAATGGCTTTTAATGATCAAGCTACCTTTCAAACCGCAATAGGTACTAATTCATCAACGACGTTAGATTTTGACAGCGTTACTGCAGCTACGCCTATTGTAAATGGTAGTCAGTTTCAAGGTGTCGACTTTTTGTTTACTGATGGTGTTGGCACTTCATTTGATGGGCAGGTTGCAAGCGGTTTTGATACCACTTCGGGCGATAATTATTTGGGATTTAATGACCCTAATAGTAGTTCCTTTTTATCCGGTGACAGTATTGTCATGAACTTGCCCCAAATGGTGCATGCCATTGGATTTTTTATTATCGCTTCACCTGGTGACCTTTTATTCTCAGATGATGCGCTACTAACTATAGGAAGTGGCAGTGCAATGGTTAACCCTACGCCAAACTCTGTATTAGCTGATGGTGGAGAAATCTTCTTTCTTGGCTTGGTTGATACGGATGGTTTCACTACAGCTGAATTATCTAGTGCTTGTTGCGGATTTTTTGAATTCAACGTCGACGACATCCAGTTTTCAACTTTCGCACCCCCTTCTGCACCGAGTCATGTTCCTGAACCTGCCACCTTAAGTTTGTTCTGTTTGAGTCTTTTATTCGGTTTAACTAGACAAAAAGTTTGCACAAACAAAAGACCATAATCACTACGTCTAGCAGCCATAGATATCGGCTACGCTAATGGCGTTTAGTCCAAATTTAACAAGGAGTCACAGATGAAAACATTCTATACATTGCCACTCACTTGCCTACTCGTATGTTTAGTGTCGTTGGCGCATGGCCAATCAAGACCTTCAGTATCAGGCAATGCCACGCGCATTAATACGCTTGAAAGCAACCAAGTACTAATACGCACTGACGTCAATGGTAACAGCAGCGAACTTACGCTGTTGCAGCAACAGATTGATGCCAACCGTGCTTCAATAGAGGCTCAAGTGCCCATTCAAGGGCCAGCAGGACCAGCTGGCGCACCGGGTCCCCTCAGTGGCCTGCAATGTGAGTTTGGTCAATTTGCGACATGGAATGGCAGTGCCTGGGTGTGTACCAGCATGGCAGGCGAGGCGACCCCCATATCAGATGATGACTGCATACGTGGCTTAGAATTTTCTATTAACTCTGCAGACCTTACTGAAATAGAGCAGGGGTGGAATGTATTGTGTGAAGATAAAACACAATATGAAGTCACTCTATCCGGTCCATTCACACTAAATCCCTTTGATCGTTCGTCAGTAACAACAATTACATTCAGTAATTTCCCCGACTTTTCTGCAGGTCTTATTGATGTTTTTATTCATCCCGTAGGGGTGGCACACTGGAGATCAAATATTGACAATAAGATCATTATTAACGTCTCTCTTATTGCGCAGATTTCAGGACAAAGCAGTGAGGTTGGGGCTTTGACGTCAGTACCTAATTCCCCTTTAGGTAATCTCAATATTAGGTTTGCTGACCATCGTCTTGATATGGTGTTAAGTCAATGTATTTCGGTGGGTTTTTCCGCTAAACCACTGCTAATTGGTCGTGATTATTTTGTCCAGGAAAAACTAGACTTGCGGTGTACCAGCTCGCCTGAAATGGTATTTTCTGAACATCCTATAATCGAGGGTTTGTTAGACATGCTGATAAATACCCCTGTGCATAATCGAGCAGACAGGATAAATATCCAATTTACTCCCATAGGACAGAGTTCTCTGAATGAGTTTAACCGAGAGTACAATGTGTCATTTCTGAAATACGCCTTCCCTCGACTTTCACGTATATTACCGGCACGGGGGATCCCGATAGACAGCAGTACACCATCATGGCAGGCCAGTAACCATAGCCTAACCTATGAATTCTCTAGGATTTTTGAGTTGCCACGTTAAGTGCTACTTGCCTTTAAACTATAAGGAAATAAAAAATGAAAGCAGCCCATTATTATAGATTGTTAGTTGTTTTGGCCGGCATTTCAACAACCCTTGCTGCTGTTGAACGGCCGTCTCTTGGCAAACACGCCAAGCAAATCGCTGAATTGGAAATCAAAACCGTGGTAATCGATTCAGCTGTATTAGAGAATAAAACGAGCATGGCAGAGCAGGCTGTTTTGATCGACACAAACACAAAAAACCTAGCTCTAGCGACAGGTAAAGAGGGGCCTCAGGGTCCAGAGGGGGAAGTAGGGCCGCAAGGACCTGCAGGACCGGCGGGAACAGCAGGCAAAGATCATCCTTTAAATGAACTTGAGTGTAAATTGGGTCAGGTCGCTACTTGGAACAGCAGTCAATGGGTATGTTCTGAACAACAAAGTCCAAATTACCCGCCTGTGGATGGAAGATGCGCTACTGGTTTCTTTTTTGCCGTAGATGCACAAACTGTGGGCAATGACGAAAAATGGAATGTTATCTGTGATAAAGCTAGTTCAGCAGCCAGTATTTTGGGGCCCTTTACAGAATCGTCTGACAGTAACGGCTTCTTCTATACTCCTAGCGCATTACAGGCACAAAATGTGCCTAGTGTTAGCCTTCACTTATTTTCCTCATACGGTTCTATGGATAATATTGTACAAGTTGAGTTTGCCCCAATTTCATTAGGCAATAATCAAGGACTCAGCCTTAGTATTATCAGCCATGAAAACGGACTAAATGATAAAATCATACAATGGGCAAACTTTGGGAGTTCTGACTGGACCTTTGGGTTTCAGGAGTCGATCTCAGGTACTCGGATTGAGTTTAGTCGTTGTCAAGCTCTGGAACTCAAGATTAAACCGGTGCGTTTTGAGGCAGAAGTACTGACTGAACATTATGTTGAGCTAAATTGTAATAAAGTAGAAGCAATCGAAGTATTTGCCCACCCGTTAGTTGTCACATTATTACTCAACCATTTTGCACAGGCAGAGGGTGTGTCACCTGATAGCTTTACTCTTCGTTTTGATTCTGTTGAAGATGCAGATATGAGTCAGTTTGATCGTGCTTTTGAAGTTGTGCAGTTTTCACAGTACCAATTACCCAATGTGACTCAAGCTGGCGAATTTCAAGAACAGTTGGTTTGGCAGCTTGGGCCACACTCCTTAGAGTTTGACGGACAGGCCTCTAACATCAATTTAGCACAATAACATCACTATGATTAGTCAGCGTATCGGAGTATCAAAGTACCTATTTCTTTGGTTGAAAAAGCAGCGTTTGGAGATTTAATTAACGTGTTACGAGTGGGGGAATTCTATTCTGCACCACTACTATTTTTTTTATCAGATACTTTAGGTTCTTTGCCTCGTATTAATCGAACAATATTACCTTTGTGACGCAAAACAATTAACAGACTTAATATACCCACTGGTAAGGCATACTCTGGTTTAAGTATCCAAGTTATTAGCGGTGCCAAGCTGACCGAAATAATAGCGGCAAGAGACGAATAGTTTGTGATTCGTACAACGATACCCCATGTCAAAATTAATAACGCCGCTATATCTAGCCCAAGAGGTAGTATTGTGCCAAAGGCCGTGGCTACTGCTTTACCACCAGAAAAATCAAAAAATACAGGAAACATATGACCTAGGCAGGCGAAAACAGCCACAAACGCTAAATAAATAGGTTCTAGGCCAAGATAATAACTACCCCATACAGGTATGGTGCCTTTCAATACATCAAAAACTAATACTAATATCGCTGGAAATTTTCCACCTAGTCGTAAAACATTGGTTGCGCCAGGATTGCCTGAACCTTGACTTCTGGGGTCGCCTAAACCAAACAATTGGCATACTAATATTGCACTGGAAATAGAACCCAACAGATAGGCTAATGCAAACATTAATATTGTGAGTGCTGTCATGTACTTATATCAAAAGAATGGGTTACAATTTAGCAGAGTATACTAAACCTTCTTAAAATGCAGCGCGGACCACCAATGAATAAAATTCATATTGAAGGACTTGAGGTTTTTGCGTTGATTGGCGTATATGACTGGGAGAGGGATCATCAACAACGATTAATAGTTGATGTTGAACTCAGTGCCGACCTTTCTTTGGCGGCGCAGACCGATGATGTAAACAATACCCTCAATTATGCCCAAATAGCTCAAGGTATAAGCCACTTTTCGGCAAAAAGCGACTATAAACTGATTGAAGCTTTAGCAAGCAATATGGCTGACTGGTTATTACAAACATTCCCTATGCTTAAATCAGTGCGTCTTAAGTTAAGTAAACCAGACATTCTGGCAAATGCTAAAAATGTCGCAGTAGAATTTACTAAGGAACAAACTCTTTGAGTATTGTCACTGACCAATCACATATTATCTATATAAGTGTTGGTAGCAATATAGATAAAGAAAAACATACAAAAGCTGGATTACAAGGTATGTATCAGGCATTTGGTGAGTTGACTCTTTCATCGGTTTTTGAAAGTGAATCGGTGGGATTTGAAGGCAACAATTTTTACAACCTAGTGGTTAAGGCAAGTACTAAGTTATCCATTGCAGAGGTATGTTGTGTTCTTAAAGAAATTGAACAAGACAACAAACGTCAGCGAGGTGAACAAAAATTTGCTCCTCGAACTCTGGATTTGGATCTACTGCTTTATGATCACCAGGTGACAACGCATCCGGTAGTCTTACCTCGTCCTGAAGTACTGTATAACGCTTTTGTGTTAAAACCTTTAGCCGAAATTGCGGCTGATGAAGTTCACCCAGAAGTAAAGAAAAGCTACGCCAGTCTTTGGCAAACATATGACAAAAGCCAACAAAATCTGTGGGTAATTAAATTTGATTGGAGCCCAACTAACACATGACCTTATTTGAGATTATTATCTTGGCGATTATTCAAGGACTGACTGAGTTTTTACCAATATCTAGTTCGGCCCACTTAATATTACCTTCTGAGGTCTTAGGTTGGAATGATCAAGGTTTAGCCTATGATGTGGCTGTGCATGTAGGTAGCTTATTGGCTGTGATGATTTATTTTCGCCAAGACATTGTGCGTTTATTGACCGCTTGGTTTAGTAGTGGGCTGAGTTCAAATCAAACGCCAGACAGTCGTTTAGCTTGGTGGGTGATTATTGGCACTATTCCAGCAGTGTTACTTGGATTTGCCTTTAAAGATATTATTGCGATATACGGCCGCTCAGCCCTAGTTATTTCTATTACTACTATTAGCTTTGGATTATTGCTTTGGTATGCGGACAGTAAGGCAACTCAGGTTAAAACTGTTCGTCAGATAACCTGGAAAAATGCGATTTTTATTGGTTTAGCCCAAGCCATAGCTATTATTCCCGGTACGTCACGTTCGGGTATTACTATGACAGCGGGCTTGATGATTGGTTTAGATAGAGAGAGTGCCGCTCGTTTTTCATTTTTATTATCCATACCAGTAATATTGGGTGCAGGTTTGCTGGCTACTCTTGATTTATTACAAACTCCTAACCCAGTGGATTGGAACGCGCTAATTTTTGGTGCTTTATTTTCATTCGTCAGTGCCTATGCTTGTATTTACTTATTTCTAGCATGGATCTCCAAAATTGGCATGTTGCCTTTTGTTATCTATAGATTGATATTAGGTGTAGCACTATTATTATTTGTGTTTATTTAAAAAGGATTAGGTTATGAGCGACACCATTTTCACCAAGATAATCAATAAAGAAATACCTGCTGACATTATTTATGAAGATGAATTAGCCTTGGCGTTCAGTGATATTAATCCTCAAGCGCCCATTCATTTTTTGGTCATCCCGAAAAAGCCCATCACTACTATTAACGACATTGAAGAAAGTGATAAAGCCTTAGTTGGACATCTGTATTGGGTGGCAGCACAGTTGGCTGAAAAACAAGGGTTCGCAAAGGACGGGTATAGAGCGGTCATGAACTGTAATGAAAACGGCGGGCAAACTGTGTATCACATTCATTTACACGTATTGGCGGGTAAAGCCATGGGCTGGCCACCATATCAGGAGAGAATCAAGTCAGCTTGATTACTGATTACTGATTAATGATTAATGTAGTTTTGGACCTTGCTTAGCTCGAGTGGCTTAGAAAAGTAATAACCTTGCAACATTTCGATCCCTAAGTTAGATAGTACCTCTGCTTGCTGTTGGGTTTCTATGCCCTCAGCAATCACTGCATAATCCAGTGAAGATGCCATTTGTTTTACTGCTTCAAAAATTGCCATACCGCTTGTCTCTAGTTTGTTAATAAAAGACCGAGCAATTTTTATAGTGTTGGCAGCCAAATCTTGAATAACCGACAGTGACGAATACTCTGTGCCAAAGTCATCTATGGACACTTTAATTCCCATGGATTGTAGTTCTTTAATACGTTCGAATATTGTTTCTTTGTCATTGGAGAAAATCGACTCGGTAATTTCTATCGTCAACTTATCAGCATTAAGCTGGGCCGTTTCTAAGGCTGACACAATAAACGTAATAAAATTTGGATTGTGTAATTGCAAAACCGATACATTAACACTGACCGAAGGTTGGCTACATTTACAATCTTTAAGCCATTGGGCTGCGGCAATACAAGATTGCTGAAGCACCCAATTTCCAATTGCATTTATTAAGCCATATTGTACGGCAATGGTGATAAATTCATCTGGTGGTACATTTTCTCCATCAAAATCCCATCTGAGCAATGCTTCAAACGCAACTACTTGGTAAGATTGTGAGTTTACGATAGGTTGATAAACCATACGAAGTTGTTGTTTGTTGATGGCCTCGGCTAAACCTACTTTCAACTTCTGTTCGCGGAATACGCGATGGCCCATTTCTTTATTGAACAAAACTACTGAACGTGGAGAAAGTTTTTTCTGGCAATACATGGCGGTATCAGCTAACTGAATAAGCTCGTCACCCTTGATTGCATGTTCCGGATAGAGAGCAATGCCAACAGTTGCACCGATTGATAATCTATTGCTTTCAAAATCATAATAATCTGAAATTTTACTAATCACCTCTTGTGCATAAGTGATGGCTACATCTTGATTGGCGCCCATAACGGCAATCAAAAATTCATCTCCTCCCCAGCGGCATAATAAATGTTCCTCATCACCAAACGCCTTTAATCGTATAGCGGTCTGTTTGAGCACTTTATCGCCAGTTTCATGACCTAAAGTATCATTTATTTTTTTAAATCCATCTAGGTCGATAAATAACAAAGCAACAGGCTCATTCTCTTTTTCACCCTTTGCGAGTTGTTCTTCTAAGTGGTGCAAAAAGGCGGTGCGATTAAACAACCCAGTGAGTGGGTCTAAATTGGAAAGCTCATATATTTTGGCTGTACGTCTAGCAACTTTTAGCTCCATTTGGTCGACTAAAACCGCATTTTCATTTTTTAAGCGAATGGCATTTAGTGTGAAATCTGCAGATTTTTTGCAGTAATCATCATTACGAGACTAAACGCAAGACCTAACAAGCCAAGGATCTGTTGGTAATATTCGAAAGATAACAGCATGCCAATTGAAAACGGGCCTAACATAATAAGTGCATAACTCATCGCCGTTAACTTATGAGCAGCCAATACAGTTGCTGCGCCCCCTGCTAAGGCTGATACGATAATGATCATACAAGCGAGTTCGGTATTGTCTGCATAACTCAAAACATACAGGCAATAGACACACCACATTATGCTACTAGCCAGTGTACCTAAAACAAAACGGTTCACTGCTTTTCTGGCATCGCCATTTTGCTCTTTGTTAACGTTTTTCCAGCGATAAACGTCAATCATTCTGATCAACATGAGGATTGTCATGCCAATCCACCAAATGTATTTTTGAATTTGTATTTCAGCTGTATTAAAGCCAAAGACCAAAAGGCTAGAAGCGAAAAGCGTCACCAAAATACCCGCTTTAGCGTTCCGATAAAGCAAATCTGCACTATCTTGATGGTAGGCTTCTTGTTGCGGTTGTTCGTTGGTTATCAAATATTAATCCCTAGTTAGACAGTTTTGTTTTTAAACAAAGATTTTATAGTTGTCTTAGTTTAAATCCAAAACTTTAATCCGTTGTTTAAGTCTATATCTACGGGAACATCCGCAATGGTTAAATAAACAAAATCTTTTGGGAAATGTGGCTTGGTTACACATTTATCTACTACTAATATGCCCACCTTCATAGTTGTCGTCTTCTAACAAGCTGAGTGTTAACTGCAAAACACATGTTTGGTAACCCTGAAATTAAACATTATCATTACAAACTTGATTGTGCTCTTGGAGTCTACTGGAGCAAGAGCACTCAATAATAGACACCGCATAGTAGCCTTCTAGCTTTCCGCCATCCATTATACCTTTGGCTAATAATCATCGACGCTTTAAAAAATACGATATTGCCTATTTAATTAATTAGTGAACATTTTTTATTTCAATTTAACATTCATTTGTGGGTTCATATTTTAAGTTAAATATATACATGACTCATTGGCTTGTTCATAATTTTAGTTTTTTTGCTTGATTTCATAAAATATGAACAATAACCCCCTGATATGGCGTGAAAAAAGTGGCATGTTAAATGCCCTATGCTTGTTACATGGAGAGTTAACCGAATCAATTCTTGTTTAGTTGATATTCAGTTTTCTCATTTTAGTTCCGTAACTCAAGGTGTCGTATTAAATGAAGAAATATCTAGCTATTGCTGGGATAGTCGCTTTCGCACTAGGCGTTAGTTCGACTTACACCGAAAAATCACCACTTGAGACACAGGTTGAATACATACTTCAAGGTGCGAATAAAGCGACGATTATTGAAAACGTAGATAATGTCGGCGGAATCATCGTTCACGAGTATTCTGTAATAGATGCAGTGTCGGTAAAGTTATCCATTAGCCAATTAAATGAGCTTAAGATACTCAATCCAATGCTTAGGTCATTTAAAGGGCAAGAAGTAAACGTTTCAAGCGTTATCGAGTCTTTCTCTAGTGATAATGTTTCTTTTAATTTAAAGAAGAAAACCGCTACATGGAAGGGTGTTAATAGCAGTAATGATACTGTGGTCATAAACGCTATCAACTTGAACATGCCTAACAAAAATAAACAGATTAAGTCAGTTAAAATTAACGGTAAAAAGGTTTCTGCTAAAAAAATACAACTTAATGACTCAATTGTATTGTCTGAAAAGGAGCAAATGGAGTTAGGTGCTGGGCAAGCAGTTAATGTAAAAATCAAGTTTAAGGCAATTGAAACAGTTTCCGCTGCTGACTACCAAGTATCCTTTGGCGAAAATGTTCAAACCGAAAGTGATGCTGAACATCCATCAAATACGCCAACAAATGCGCCATCTACATACTCCACAGCAAACTCGGATGAAGCTGATGGCGAAAAGGTAGCGGGTAAAGTGGTGTTCCATGCAGAAACCAATGAAGTTAGTTGGCAGGTGTCTAATAGAGCAGACTATATGCGAGAGTTGGAACTGTTAAATCTGAGCTTTCCTAGTGAAAATGCGGCAATTCAATCTGTTAAGATCAACCAATCTTTAGTGTCATACGTTTTAAATGATGAAAATAAAGTGGTGTTTAATCAACCTTTTGAAATAACCAACCTTGAAGCAATTGAAATACGAGTTGCTTTTGAGATCCTTAGTTCTGCCTTTAACGATGAATACGAGTTATCTGTCCAATTTACCGATGGTGTTACTGCGAAAGTAATAGTGCCGGATAATAGCGGCGAAAAAGGTGCCGAACGTGATACTAATTATCCAACGTTGGTCAAAGCTAACCTTGCTCATCAACAAGGGTATACCGGTTACGGTGTGACAGTTGCGATATTAGATACGGGAATTAGAGATTTACCGGAAATTCTATTAACCACTCAGGGTGTACGAAATATTACCATTGTTGATGTATTGGATACGTCTGATAACGCAGGGCAAGCTAAGCGAAATGACTTTAACGGTCATGGCACCCATTTAGCGAGTATTATCACCAACTCAAGTCCTGCTGTTGATGTAAATGGAAATTCAACTGGAAGTTATAACGGCATAGCCCCAGACGCAAATTTAGTGGTGTTAAAAGCCTTTGATGAAGAAGGGCAATCAAGTTATACCGCAATTTTAGCGGCACTAGACTACGTAGTTGATAATAAAGATGTACTTGACATTAAGGTACTCAATCTATCATTTAGTGCAATTCCAAGCTCATACTATTGGGATGATCCACTTAACCAAGCATTAATGAGAGCATGGGACGCTGGCATCACTGTTATTGCTGCTGCGGGTAACAGAGGCCCAGAAGCAATGACGATTGGTGTACCTGGAAACACGCCATATGTTATTACCGTTGGTGCAGTATCAGATAACTATACGCCGTCTAACTTAAATGATGATTTTGTGACAACATTCTCAAGTGCTGGCCCAACATTTGAAGGTTTCGTCAAACCAGAGCTGGTTGCTCCGGGTGGGCATATTGCTGGCGTGATGGATAAAGATACGTTGATACGTGAAACCTATGCCATCTATAACGATAAAGATAAGGATGCCCACAATTACTTTGAATTGTCAGGTTCATCTCAATCAACGGCTGTGACCAGTGGTATAGTTGCTCTTATGCTGCAGGCTAATCCAAACTTGTCTCCTGATGACATTAAGTGCCGATTAATTGAAACCGCCAAAACAGCCACAACTGAAACTGGTGCATTGGCTTTTAGTGTTTTTCAACAAGGCGCAGGCTTAGTGGATGCTATGGCCGCTATCGAAAGTACCGCTATGGGCTGCAGTAACGCGGGTTTATCGATTGAAAAAGATTTGTCGGGTGAAGAGCATTTTATTGGTCCAGCACGACGTCACGAAAATGAGGGGGATTATTATATTCCAGGTATCGAAGGGTTAGAGTGGTCTGGTGTGTACAGTGATTCTCAGTTGTGGAGAAACACCTCATTTAATGCTGACTCTCAACTTTGGAGAAACACTTCGTTCAATGCTGATTCTCAGTTATGGAGACACACAAGTTTCAATAGCAATTCACAATTGTGGCGCAATACATCCTTTAGTGCAGATTCACAACTGTGGCGTAATACTTCGTTTAATGCTGATTCGCAGTTATGGCGCAACACGTCATTTAACACAGAGTCGCAACTATGGAGAAAAACCTCCTTCAATACTGATTCAATTTTAAGAGAGTGGGTCAACCACGAGTAAAAATATTGGCAATTCAAGCCGACAACATATTTTATGTTTGTCGGCTTTTATTTGTTAGAGTCTATTATTGTCGATACTAATAATAGTAATGTTTCAGGGGGCGCAGCATAAAAAGTCTAACCTCAGCTTTTGTAGCCAATAAATTGTTCAAGTTTATGCTTGTATTTTTAGTTTTGGCGAGCGCACCATTTGCAACGGCTAAATCCTATGATCTGTTTTCGCCTCCGTTCCAACCTATTCATTTCAATAATGTCGATCCTGAAGTCGAACCAATTAATCCTGTTATCAATACAATTGCCCAAGACACGCAGGGATATATTTGGCTAGGTACGCAAGATGGACTAGCAAAGTACGATGGTAAAACATTTTCACACTATAACGTCATCCGTAATTCAAAAAAGTCGCTGTCAAATAACTGGATAAATGACATTCTAAGAGACAGTGAAGGCAGACTTTGGATTGCATCCCGAGGCGGTGTCGATTTGTTTTTACCTGAGACAGATGGCTTTGAGCGACTGTCGACTCGAAACGATTTTCCAGTTAATACTGAGTTTAAACATATTATAGAATTGCCAAACGGTAATTTGTGGTTTGTTACCAGCAATCAAGGTATTTATTCATTTAATCCTAGGCAAAATACAATCCAACATATTTCATCAGAGAGTACTTTTGAGCTCCCTAGTGACAATGTGGGGGATGCCGTCGTCAGTCGTAATTTGGTTTATGTGTCAATCGAAAAGCTAGGTATTTATCACTATAACCTATCAACTAATGTGTTTTCCCCCTTAACGTATATCAATAAACAGATGCCAGACAACAGTATTGCTAAACTGTATGTATCTAAAAATGAAGATATTTGGGCCATCAATAAAGAAAAGACTGTTTTTAGTTTCAACCTGCAAAATAGCCAGAATATTGTTCAGCACCCATCCATAACTGAGCAATGTGGCAGTGAGTTTTCAGATATTCTGCAGGACACAACCAATACTATTTGGATTGCAACGGGGCAAGGACTTTGTAGTTACAACAAAGTATTAAAACAAGCGTTTCTATATAAAAATAAAAGTAGTTCACGGACTAGTTTAATTAGTAATAGAGTTGTTTCACTTTTTCAAGATGCCGGCGATGTTGTTTGGGTTGGCACTATGGGGGGCGTAAGTCGGTGGAATGCAAAACAACGTATATTTAGTCTATTAGCGCAGAATAAAACAACCGAAAATTTACTAAAAAACAATGTAGTCACAAGTTTTGCATACGACCCCAAATCTGCAACTCATTATATTGGTACCTTTGGCGGCGGGATAAGTGTTGTTAACAATGTGACCAATGACATTTCTTTTATCAATTCCAGCACATTCCCTGCATTAACTGATGAAAGAGTAATGTCGATTGTCGCCGATGATGAACAATATTTATGGATCGCGACGTTCGGAGCCGGATTATTTAAATATCACCCCGACACTGGCAAAATCATCCAATTTAAAAAGGATTCAAATAATCAAAATTCATTAAGTTCAAATGCGATAAGTAAACTCAAACAACTGTCATCTGGTGACTTAGCCATTGCGACCTTTGGAGGGGGCTTAAATATTTTATCTAAAGATGGAGTGTTTACCCATTATCTTGCAACTAATAAAGGTACCTCATCACTCAGTAGTAAGAACTTAGTGGATATTGTCGAAGATAACCAAGGTAGACTGTGGATCGCCACTATTGGTGGGGGATTGAACGTTCTCGATCTGACTAGCAAAACCATTAAAGTATTTTCTAAAGAAAGTGAACCTGAGAATAGAATACTAAGTGACAATATTTTTGTATTACACAATACTCCAGATTATTTGTGGGCTGGTACACAAGAAACCGGTGTTTTAAAACTAAATAAGGCATCAATCGACAGTGCTATTCTAGAAGCGAAATATTATGCTGAAGAAGACGGCCTAAATAGTAATTCTATCTACGGCATCCTCGTCGATAAGGAGGATAATATTTGGGTCAGTCATGCTAAAGGACTGTCAGCAATTTCAACAGCCAATGAAATAACAAATTTCTTACCCTCTCATGGTCTTCAAGGTAAGGACTTCACCTCAGGTGCATTTTATCAAGATGCTGGTGGACGTTTCTTTTTTGGAGGGGCCAATGGTTTCAATAGCTTTGAACCAGATAAAATTAATAGAGAACAATATTCTGCGCCTCTGCGTTTGCATTCGCTCTCGAAGGCAAATAAGCCTTTGTCTTTACTGGATATGCTCAATAAAAATGGTGAAATAGAACTGGAATATACCGATTCATTTGTTAGTTTTGAATTCGCAGTACTAGATTTTACAGACTCTAAAAACAATCGCTTAGAATACTCACTTGAAGGCTTGTATGAAGATGTCATCAATACTGGAAATGATTTACGGATGTCTTTTTCTAGTATTCCTGATGGGCACTACATGCTGAGAGTGAATGGTTTTAATGCTGATGGTGTGCCAACTACCAACACAATAGATATCCCGATTATTGTTCACCCTCCGATTTGGCGAGGTAAATTAGCTCTTTTTGTGTACGTAATAGTGGTGCTTTCCATACTCTATTATTTTTATCTGCAATATAAGCGTAAAATGCGACGTCAGCTTAAGTTTCAGCAAGAATTACAAAAGCAAGTGAGCGAGCGCACCAATGACCTTACCTTAGCCAATGTTGAACTAAAACAAGCCAAACATGGGGCTGAAAAAGCTGCGCAAGCAAAATCTATATTCCTAGCAACCATGAGCCATGAAATTCGCACACCAATGAATAGTATCTTGGGAATGGGCGAATTGTTATTAAACACTAGCCTTGACAAAATACAGCGAAAATATGCATCCACAGCGCATCGCTCTTCTGAAATGTTATTAGAAATGATTAATGACATATTAGATTTCTCAAAAATGGAAGTGAATAAGGTCTCACTGGAAGAGATTAGTTTTGATTTACACGACACAGTTGAAGAAGCTATATACCACCTAGCCGGAAGAGCCCATGAGAAAGGATTGGATATAGGGGTAACTATCTCAGTGGACTGTGCAAGCCAAGTTCTTGGCGATCCCGTTAGAGTACGACAGATAATTACAAATATAGTGGGAAATGCGATTAAGTTTACTGAGTCTGGCTATGTGAAAATCAATGTTTATAACGAGGCTGGCCAAACGGTAATTGAAGTACAAGATTCAGGAATTGGTATTGCGACTAATAAACTCGCTAATATTTTTGATCCTTTTGAACAAGCTGAATCAAGTACGACCAGGCGTTTTGGTGGTTCAGGCCTAGGCTTAAATATCACGCAAACCTTAGTTACACTAATGGAAGGTACGATTGCCGTTGCATCAGAGAAAAATAAAGGTACGCAGTTTACTATCCATTTACCCCTGCGTACGGTGACTAAAACTAAAGAGCTAACTAACGATTTAGTTCAGCTGCATACTGAATTGTTTTTTAGCAGTGAATTAGTCCTGCAAAACTGTATAAATGTTTTAGACAGATGCAAATACAGCTATGGCGTAAATGAAACACTAGACATCAACAAATCATTTGATCAGAACAGTGTGTTGTTAATTGAAGAAAGTTACTTTGCACAAATCCGAGGTACCGATTTCTTAGAAACCGAAAAACATCGTATTATATTGTGCTGCTCGTCTGCGAAAGATTTAGGTCATGACGAGATGAACCAAATGACAATACTGACGTTACCCGCTACTAAAAAGCACATCGTGGATGCAATAAATGAAATTAAAGGCATTTCTGAGGATAGTTTAGATAATGCGAGCCCACTCGATTTTGGTAATAGTCATTATTTTGGTGCAAAAGTATTATTGGTTGAAGATGTGAAAACCAATCAGGAGGTTGCAAAAGGAATACTATCTCAACTTGGCGTTGAAATTGATATTGCAGATAATGGCATGATAGCGGTGCAAATGGCCCATGACACTGAATATGACCTTATCTTTATGGACTATCAAATGCCTGTATTAGATGGGCTTGAAGCTAGTAAGCTAATCTTACAACAAGCTCATCACGAAAAGTTACCAACCATAGTCGCTTTGACTGCAGATCATAGTCATTCCAATAAAGATAAATGGTTGGCGGCGAATGTGAATGGATTTATGACCAAACCATTCAACTCTGCCGAAATGTTAAAAACACTTAAGCAATTTTTATCTGAAAAAATCGTCCTTAAATCCACCACACAAACTGATGCAAGGGTAAACTTAAAAACAAATAGGCCTATTGCACAATCCCCCTATATTGATGAGACTATTATTTCTTCTCTTCGAGAAATTGAGATGGTGACGGGTAACGACATGTTAACTAAGTTGGTTGAAATTTTTACTGAGGAAGCAAACGAAAAACTACCTAATATGAGGGTTGCGGTGCGTGATGTTAACAATGCAGAAATTTCACAAATTGCCCATGCGTTTAAATCCATGGCCGGCAATGTTGGTGCGATAAAAGTCCTCGAACTTTCGTCTAAAATAGAAGCGCAAGCATTACTTAACAACAATGAAAAAGTTAACTCGCTCTTCACCTCGTTAGAGGAAACGCTTGATGAAACAATAAAAGCGTTTAAAAAATCAAAAAAGGTCGATGAATGAAAACCGATTCAGTTACTAAGAAAAAAGTACTCATTTGTGATGACGACCGAACCCATTTATTAATCTTAAATGAAACGCTCAAAGCACAGGGTTACGAGGTGGAACAGGCGGAAAATGGCGAAGTAGCATTCGAAACTTATTGCCGTTTTTTACCAGACATAGTGTTACTTGACGTAAAAATGCCAATACTAAATGGTTATGAAGTGTGTACTAAAATTAGGGCGACGAATACAGGCCAATACATTCCTATTTTAATGATCACGGGATCAGATGATTACGAGTCCATTGAAAAGGCTTTTGAGGTTGGTTCAACAGACTTCTTATCAAAGCCTATAAAGTGGTCGTTAATCCAGCACCGTATTAAATATATGTTGCGTTCGCATGCTTATCAAAAACGTCTCAAAACCCGTGAAAAAGAGCTGCAGTATTTAGCATACTATGATCCTCTTACTAAGTTACCTAATCGGCAATTTTTTACTGAGCAACTTGCTAAATCTATTGCACAATCTGCAAGACGAAATACAACAATGGCAGTGATGTTTATTGATTTAGACAGCTTCAAACGTATCAACGATACATTAGGTCATCGCTATGGCGACGTAGTTTTAAAGGAAGTGGCTTCTAGATTAACGGCAGAACTTAGAGCAAGCGATGTCATCACGCGTAATAGTGAAGGCGTAAGTGAGTCACAAGTGGCCCGATTAGGTGGCGATGAATTTACCGTTCTATTGAGTGACTGTGGCGACAGTGACAAGGTTACGCAAATAGCTAAACGAATCATTAGCGCCATCCCAAAACCGATAGTCGTAGAGCATTACAGTCTTGTTGTTACTGCGAGTATCGGTATTTCAATTTATCCAATTGACGGTACCAATGCAGAAGACCTGATTAAATACGCTGATATGGCGAAGCATGAAGCCAAAGAAAGTGGAAAAAGCTGCTATCGTTTGCATTCAAAAGAGTTGCATGAGCGGTCGTTAAATCGCTTGAAGCTCGAAGAGTATATGCGCGAAGCACTAAAACAAGATATGTTTGAGCTGTACTATCAACCTCAAGTCAATTCAATCACTGGAAAAGTAGAAGGTGCAGAGGCGTTACTTCGCTTACACCATAGTACTTTAGGTATTATTTCACCGATAGAATTTATACCTATAGCAGAGGACACTGGGTTAATTGTCGAAATAGGCTATTGGGTTATTCGCAGGGCTTGCGAGCAGCTGGTTAAGTGGCAAAATTCGGAAATGGCAAGTGTCAGTATTTCAGTAAATGTCTCTGTCAAACAAATAAACAAACCTAAATTTGTTAGTACTTTACAAGGTATGATTAAAAACACGGGGGCTAACCCTGCGTTGTTAGAGATTGAGCTAACTGAGAGTATTATTATGACTAATCCCGAGGAAAATATTTCTAAATTACAGGAAATTAAAACTCTCGGCGTCAAATTATCAATTGATGATTTTGGCACAGGTTATTCGTCATTAAGTTATTTAAAAAAATTCCCACTCGACATCTTAAAGATCGATCGGTCATTTGTTATTGGACTAACTCAAGAAACCACTAGTGATGATGCCGTGATAATAAGTGCCATATCTGCAATGGCCAAAGCGCTTAGACTGAATATTGTTGTTGAGGGAATAGAGACAAGTGAGCAACTCAATTGCACAAACACCTTATGTGGTGGTGAGAACACCTTGATACAAGGTTATTTTTATTCTAAACCTTTGCCTATAGATTCATTAGTCGATTATGTGCATAGCAATTTCAAGTATCTGAGTCACTAAAACGCCAGCTGTATTTGAGTGCTCATAATTACAATGCTTTAATATAATTGACGTTCTTTATGAGCTAGACACTAAATTATAATAAGCACAATATTTTGAAGTGATAGCAAGTATTGAGCTGAGTGAGAACTTCTTTACACAGATTTGTGTAAGCTCAATACTTGGCTGGTTATTGTATAAATTAAAGGCCTAACACCTTAATGCCTTGTGTGAAATCTACATCGACAGGAATGTCCGCAGCGGTTAACTTGTCGAGATCTTGCTGTAGTTGTGTTCTGATTACGCCTTTATCTGCTACTAACTTCGCCACGCCATCGTAATCACCATCACCCTGTAGAGTGAGTATTTTGTTTGATAATGCATCAATAGCATCACCCATTTTTTGCATGTCGACTAAATAAAACCCTTCGCTGTTGCGACTAAAAGCCTGGTATTCCTGAAAAAAGTTAAACCTGATCATATTGGCTTTTCCGTGGGCACTAGATGCGCCAAATCGAACAGAACGAAAGATCCCCGCCATAAACGTCACATAATAGTCTTGCAACATACCCTCATCTATTACGCCCTTGGCCAATAACTGTTGCACCATATAAAGCCCTAATATATCGGCCTTACCTTCTTCTAAAGCGGATGCATGTTCTTTTAAAGCCTGTCTAACTGTTTGTTCACTGCCCAATACTGTTTTAATGCCCAGCCCATGAGCTACTTCGTGAAACATAGTATTTGCGAAAAAAGCGTTGAAGGTAATATGTTTACGTTGTTCAGGCACAATCAGTTGCTTAGAAATAGGCACTAAAATGTTATCGAACTTAGCTTGCATGGCATTTTTGAGTTGTAATCTGCGAGTGCCTTTGGCTAGTTGTACTTCTTCATCGTTAGGTAGGTTGATGGCGATGGTTTTACTGCCTGCATTTGAATGGCCGGCGTAATAAATGACATCATAGGCATTTAAGTCAGCATTTGCGCCAGGCATTTGTGCTTTATATTCTGCCTCTACGGGTAAACCAAGTTGTAGCTCTGGTAAGTAAGAGGCGTATTTACTGAGCTTTTCACTCCAAACCAAGTCTTTCAATAACACATAAGATTCAAATGCTGCCCGGTAACCAAACAATTTATCTTCATATGTCTCAATGGGTCCATAAACCAATTCGATAGGATTGGTCTTCATATCCATCCACGCGTAGTCAGAAGGTTGGTAATTGTCAGTCAACAGCGCTTCAGCCCTCAAGTTGAGGTATGCAGCAAAGCTTTTATCTTCTGCTAAATTGGCTGCTTTTGTTAATAGTAACGACGCTTCTTTTAGTTCTTTAGAAAAGTAAGTGGAGTAGGAGATGGCCGTTAGTTTACCTTCTTCATCCCTGCGAACCATAGAATACAGTCCATCTTTGTCAGCAAAGTCAGTTGAATCAAACTCTGCTTTGGTCATATCTTCAGGATAAAATTGCGCGCCTAAGAACTTCTCATCTGTATCAGATAAAAAAGGTTTATCGCCATTTAATCTGTCCCATGGTCCATAATTGATATCAGCAAAATTTTGTACTTTTGGGTCGTTAATGAGTGACAAAAAAGCGTTTTTATCTTGGGGAAATGCTTGTTTCCAAAATAAGTTGTCCATAATCACAGAGGCCTCAATTAACACTGCTAACATCTGTTGTTGGTTGTCTGTTAAATGGCTGATGTTTGCAGACAATGTGACGGGGAAATAAATATTAAGTCTGCTTTCATTGCTCTCAATAAGAGATAATTCTGCTTTTTTGTCTGTGGATATTTCAGCGACTTTAGGTATCTGAGTATTATCATTTGTAGGATTATCACATGATGAAATTAGTATTGAACAAACCACTACCGTTATTGCTGATCTGCAGAATCTTGAAAGAATTCTCATTGCTTCGCCTTTTTTTATTGTTGTATTCTGTTATTTATTCTCTTTCAACGGGAATATAACAAATTTTTAGCTTTTAATGCGTTTATCATCTCTAGTTAGCACAATAAAGTATGCTAGCATTTACATTCTTTTACTTTCAGCAATTAGCTCGTTGGAATGTTTAGGTGAGACAGCAGACAATTATTTTCATAGACTTACCCTAGGGGTTAATTTGTTTTGACAGGATATAGGTAAACATATGGCTACAGAAAACGCACTTCTTACGATATTGGTAGAGAAAATAAATAACGATACATTGGTTCTACCAACATTACCTGCGATTGCTTTGAAGGTAAGGAGAGCTGCAGACGATCCCGATATCAATTTAAGTTCGATGGCTGATGTTATTAGCCAAGACCCGTCATTAAGCGCACGTATGATAAAAATTTCAAACAGTGCTTATTTAGGACGTTCAGTTAAAGTCACCTCCGCACAACAAGCTGTTACTCGTATAGGTTTGCACCATATTAAAAACATCTCCACTGCTTTAGCTATGGAACAATTATTTGTTTCTAAAAATGCCATTGTCAAAGAGTATATGACTCGTGTTTGGACAGATACCATTGGAATTGTGGCTAGTTCATTGGCTGCCTTACAAGTGCACACAAAACAAACTAAAAACCGCGCCCTTTACCTTGACTCAATGATGTTAGCGGCATTAGTACATAATATTGGTGTACTACCGATACTGACTGAAGCTGAGCGTCATGCAGATGTGTTTGCAAATGCATCATTTCTAGATCTGGCGATTGATAAAATGGCCGGTAAAATTGGTGCCAGTATTATGACTGAATGGGGCTTTGAACCAGAATTTGTCAACGTAGCACAGAACTGGAAAGACTTATCTGTTCAATCTGAAACGGCTTCTTACCTAGATTTGGTTAGATTAGGTGCAGCACTTTGCGGCAAGTTTGAAAGTCATAAAGAAGAAATTTTTAATGCGGCAATCGAAAAAGGAATTGTTGATAATTTGTCAGTGTTACTTAGTGATGAGTTTGACGAATTGCGTGATAGTGCCAAACAAATCTTTCAATAAGACAGGCATCTTAGCGCTTTTAAAGATGCTGATAATTCCAGCATCTTTTTATTAAAAAACACTTATGTGTTAACTCACCTTTTCATCATCTAAATTAAACATTTCTTTTAGACGTTTAGCGAAACGCACTACTTCGCCCGACATCAGTGCAAAATTAGCATCCAATCTAGCTAATATTTGATCTTTAGGAATGTCGTCGTTTTGTTCTCTTATTACATCTGTGAATTTCACGCGTTTAATGCTCAAATCTTCCTGGATAATCGCAGTGAGTGTTTCATTCCATTCAACAGCAAGTTTTTGAACTGACTTTCCCGCTTCTATGTGATGTGCAATTTCTTCGCAGTACAAATCTTGATTTTTGCAACGAATGATAGCGCCGTCTTCTTCCAACGCCTTTAGCTCAGCCTCTTCTAATACTACTATATCTGTTGGCGCTGAGTCATCTTTCAACCATGAGGTTAAATTAGCCTGTACAGATTGTCTTGCCAAAGGAACAACGGGCAATGAACCTATGGCTTTGCGTACCATGGCTAAGAACGCTTCAGCTTTGCCATCTGCAGACGAATCTACCACCACCAAATTATCTTGGGTAGAGATGAAGCCGTGTGTATAACTATTTTTGGTGAATGCTTGAGGCAGTAAACGATGAATTATTTCTTGTTTCATATCCTGCTGAGCTTTTTTGCCTACAGGAGAACCCGTCTCAGCTTCTATCAGTGCTACTTTGTCTGCAAGTTCAGCATTAACAACAACTGCGGGTAAAATACGCTCTTGTTTCTTCAGGGTTAGCCAAATCCTACCTGCCGTTGCGTGAATTAATGTCTCGCCTTGATTAAAGGGGGAAGCCCAACCCATCGTAGCTAACTCTTGGCTGCCGCAAGGGCGAAATTTGAATTCAGCAAGTTTGTCTTCCAAGTCTTGCTCTTTTAAATCCATGTCTTGAGTAATTGCGTAAAGCTTTAGGTTTTTAAACCACATAAAATAATCCGCTTGAGCGCAGAGCCGCGCTGTTAAAAAAGGCTGTAGAGACTATCAGGAATTAACCTTGACGACTATGTGAATTGGCAAAATTTTGCTTATACCAATGAGCTTAAAGAATTGCCTTCTCATAAAGCCCTAGCCGTTTTGGGATGACGCGCCGCCGCGCAGGGAATTCTTTAAGCTGATTAGAATTAAACGGGGATAGTGATTATGTATTGAAGGCCATTGCCAGGTTGACTGAAGGCTTCTATTCCACCACCTAGTGTTTGGGTGACTAGGTTATACATTATATGTGTGCCTAAGCCGCTTCCACCTTTACCTCTGCGAGTAGTGAAAAATGCGTCAAAGTGTCGTGCTAACGTACCTTCATCAAGACCTCTTCCATCGTCAGAGTAATTGATAATAAGATTGTTGTCTTGTTCAGAAATTTCTACTTTTATGGCACCTTTAGTTTTATCTTCGAAGCCATGGATCAGGGAGTTCATTATCATGTTGGTTAATATTTGAGCCAATACTCCAGGCGCACATTTGATTGATAAATCATCCGGGCATTGAATATTAATAGTATGTTGCGTTTTCTTGAAATTAGGTGCTAAAGATTGCACGACTTCACTTAAATACTCGCTAACATTGATTTCTCTTTCCGCTTCACTTGTTTGATCAACTGCAACCTGTTTAAAGCTTGATATAAGATCAGAAGCACGGTTTAAATTGTTGGTTAATAACGTGATAGTTTGCTGTGCTTCAGACAGAAACGACGTCATGGTACTGCCAGTCAGTTTTTTATCATCGTATGCGCTTTGGAGTTTTTTCACCCTGTCTTGTAGAAAACTGGTGGCGGTAACACTCACACCCAAAGGTGTATTAACGTCATGCGCAATGCCTGCTACTAACCCACCCAATGAAGCCATTCTTTCCGATTCAACCAACTGGTCTTTCGCCATTTGTATGGTTTCCATGGATGTGGCTAATTCGGAATTTCGTTTACGCAGTTCATCTTCGATAAATTGGCGGTTTTCGTTTTCTTGGCGTAATTCACGTTGGTTAATTAACAGCTCATCTTTTTGTTGTTCTAAGTCCAACATGATCCTGCTTAGCGTCGCAGTTTTTTTAGCGACTTCTTCTTCCAATGATATATTTTGGTCGTCTAATCTAAGGTTTGCTTGTTGCAGCTCACTTTGCGTGCCTGCAAGTTTGGATTGAAACTCAATCATTTCATCGATTAATTTATTGTAGGAAGTTTCCAATACTTTTAATTCGTTGTCCTCATTGATGCTCAAATCCAGTTTGGATGACTCAGGATCGTCTAGGTTAAAATCGGAAATCTGTTGAGTCAGTTCATTCAGTGGATTGGTCAACATAGTACGAAATGCACTCATAAACAGAAACACTAAAAATGCAGTTTTAACTATGGCATTACCCACTAAGAAAAATATTCCGACTTCAATTCGACCAAAAATAATGGCTGAACTTGAATATAAGGTGACATCTCCGACTAATGATGTTCTGCCAGAGAACTCGAAGATTAATGGGAAACTGTAACCAAAGGTACCGCCGGCGTGGTCTCTAACAACACCTTTGGTGATAGATTCACCAACTAATTTAGAAGTACGGCCTAAATCGGCAATATAATTGCTGTTTTCATCTCGAATTTGCACACCTTCTACGATTGGCAGTTCCATCAAACCTACAGCGATAGATTTTGCTTGAGGTGTATTAAGCTCCCAAATAGCTCGGGTTAAACTGGTACTAAAGGTGTTTTTTAAGGTTTTAAGCTCGCCTTCGATATGACTTTTTGCGTTTAAATATTCGGTGAAAACTTGGCCTGCAGTTACTATCAGGGTTAACACAAAGTAAACCGAGAGAACTCTGGAAAGAAGCTTTTTAGATAACCCTTGTTTGACGTTTGACATCAAAATTCATATTTCCTTAAGATAGGCTGCATGCAAAGAATATGCGGAATAAAAAAAATAAACAAGACGTCTATACCTATACGAGCTCAAAATGGGCGTTTCATTGCTATTTAAAGTGGTTTAGGCAGTGTGGCTATATGCAGACACACCAATTTAACCAAAAATAACTAAGGTAGGGTAAAAGTTTTAGCTCTATATTGTTGTTAATTTGTCATTTCACCTAAAGTGGGAATAGACAACTGGTTGAGCAAAAAAGAGTTTTGCGGCACAGTTCGGTCAAGGTTAAAAAAGCAGATCGCTTATTAAACGTTGTTTTCGATGAATAAATGCAAACTAAAATGCTAACCGTAATAAAAATGTCACACAAAATCATAATAATCTAATGCGTTGTTGATGTAGCAAGGAAACTAAATAAATGGCAAAACGTATTTTACTGGTGGAAGACGAAGCTCCCATCCGCGACATGTTAAAGTTTGTGCTCGAACAATCGGGATATGAAACGATTGAAGCGGAAGACTATCAAATCGCCTTAGATAAAATAGTCGAACCTTTTCCTGATCTCATTTTGTTAGATTGGATGTTGCCAGGAGGCACGGGTGTGCAATTGGCGAAAAAACTCAAGCAACATGAATATGCGCGGGATATCCCTATTATTATGTTGACAGCCAGAGGCGAGGAAGAAGATAAAATTAGAGGCTTGGAGGCTGGAGCTGATGATTATGTGACTAAACCTTTTTCGCCAAAAGAATTGGTGGCTAGAGTTAAGGCTGTGATTAGACGCGTCACGCCCACATCTAGCGAAGATGCGATTGATTATCAGGGATTAAAACTGGACCCAGTGTCCCATCGTGTGACCTCTAATGAGACGCCTATTGATATGGGTCCTACCGAGTTTAAACTATTGCACTTTTTTATGACTCATTCAGAGCGAGTCTATAGCCGTGAACAACTGTTGGACAATGTATGGGGAACCAACGTTTATGTAGAAGATAGAACCGTAGATGTGCATATCAGAAGGCTACGTAAAGCTTTGTCAGATTTTTCACATGAACATATGATCCAAACGGTTCGTGGTGCAGGTTATCGTTTTTCTAGCAAGACCTAGTGAGTACTGTTAGCTGTAAGTTTTCACGGAAAAAAGCTATAGTCTCACCGCTTTAAACAGGAATATTACCTTTCGATGTACCACTTTTTTCCTTGGCTGAGAAGTATTGCGAGAGTCATTGTTTTTATGACGTTCTGTACACTGCTTGGTTTATATCTAGAACATTTAACCATAACCCTACTGTTTGGTGCCTTTGCATTGCTTGGTTGGCACTACTGGCGGCTTTACAGGCTTCATTACTGGTTGTGGCATAGTAAAAAGATTTCTCCTCCTAGAACCGGCGGTATCTGGTCACATATATATAAAGGTATTTATGGGACTAATGTAAAAAATCGGAATAAGCGTAAAGCCTTAGGTGAGATTATTCGTCGTTTCAGACAAGGTTCCGAAGCCCTGCCCGATGCGGCAATTGTAGTCGATGAGTCTTCTGAGATAATCTGGTGTAATCGATTAGCACGAATTGAATTAGGTTTGAGTTGGCCTAAGGATTTGGGGCAGAAAGTGTATGACTGCATTAACGATGAACAATTTATCAATTTCTATCACGCCAACCGTTTTGATCAACCTTTAGAAATTGTCTCGCCGATTAATGCCAGCAAAGTATTAGAATTTAGGTTAGTGCCATACGAAGACGATTATTTGATGATCCTCATCCGCGACGTCACCCGACTCACTCAAATTGAGAAAATGCGTAAAGATTTTGTGGCCAATGTTTCCCATGAGTTGAAAACACCTTTAACAGTGATTAATGGTTACTTAGAAATGTTGCCGGAAAATGGTGACATGCCAGCGCCAATGATGAAAAAAGCGATTTCTGAAATGCGCTCTCAATCTGTGCGAATGCAAAGTTTAATTGAAGAGCTGTTGGTATTGTCACGCATTGAAGCGAGCACTGAAAGAACCTTTGAGAAACTGGTTAATGTGCCGCAATTGTTATGGCAAATTCAGGTTGAAGCTGAAGCGCTTAATCGGGACAAAAAACATAAAATATTTTTTGATATTTCACCGATTTTATATGTATATGGGATTGAAAGTGAGTTACGAAGTGCCTTTTCAAATTTGATTTTTAATGCAATTAATTATACGCCCAACGGTGGTGTCATCGAGATAAAATGGGCTTTAGAGAATAACCAAGTCAAGTTTAGCGTAAAAGATAACGGTTACGGAATTGCCCCAGTACACATTGAAAGGCTAACCGAACGCTTTTATCGCGTTGATAAAGCGCGCTCGCGCACTACTGGTGGTTCAGGCTTAGGCCTTTCTATAGTTAAGCATGTTTTGTCTCACCATAATTCAGTGTTAAATATACAAAGTCGAGTGGGCAAAGGATCGACTTTTTCTTGCCGCTTTTCTCCAGAATTAACTTATATCGTCGAAAAACCTGCTGACAGCCAATAACCTCCTGTATTTTATTTCAGAACTACTATTTCTTGTACTTTCCTTCTAAATTATGACTTTTGTCATATCAAACTAGTGACGTTTGGCCGCTCCGTTTTTTGTTTGTATATGTCAATATTGTCTTAACACTCCTTTACCTTTCGGTTTAAGGGGGTAATCTTTAAGACACAAATAGTCAATTTAATAGAGGTCCAGGTGACAGATAAAAGTGAATTGTTGCAGCAGCTCAAATTAGATAGGAGCCAAACTCATACAACGAATGGTATTAAGGCTTGGCAAATTTTATTATTGTTGGTGTTCTGTTGTGGATTGTCGGTTTGGATCACCCTTAGCTATTTTGCTCCTGTGCGCATAGCGGAGCAAAGTAACCCCCTTGCTGCTGAAAGTAACCGCAAAGTCCAGTCAAGTACGTCAGTGCCTACAGAGTCAGTAGAGCCAAATATTCAACCCAGTGACACTATTCTGAATTCCTCCGGTTATATAACCGCAAGACGTATGGCTACCGTTTCTTCAGAAGTCATGGGTTTAATTACCCAAGTGAATGTAGAAGAAGGCATGAACGTTGAGGAAGGACAAATTCTGGCTACCCTTGATAGTCAGTTAGCTGAAGTCAATCTTGACTATGCCCGCGCGCAATTTGCGGTGTTGCAAGCTAGGCGTAAAGCTATTTTAGTAAATCTGGATGAAGCAAAAATCAATTATAAACGCACCCTTGATAATACTTATTCAAGCGAAGTCGAACGCACCCGTGGATTTGCAAATCAACAGAGTTTGCAGGCTAATTTAGAAAGTGCAGACGCCGATTTATTGGTGGCGAAAATTGAAATTCGTCGGCAACAAGAGCGTTTAGACGACCACACCATCAGAGCGCCATTTAGTGGTGTAGTTACACAAAAAAATGCTCAGCCGGGTGAAATAGTGGCGCCATCGTCAGCAGGAGGGGGCTTCACGCGAACGGGTATCTGCACCATAGTGGATATGAGCTCTCTTGAAATAGAAGTGGATGTAAATGAATCCTTTATTGGCCGTGTTTATCCCGGTCAAAAGGTCAATGCCACTTTAGACGCCTATCCAGATTGGCCTATACCAGCCTCAGTTATTGCGACTATACCCACAGCGGATAGAGCCAAGGCTACAGTTCAAGTCAGAATTAAAATAGAACTAGAAGACTCGAGAATATTGCCCGAAATGGGTGTGAAAGTTGGGTTTATGAGAGACAACTAATTTATTCATTTTGCGAAGGAATAAGAGGATAAAAGCATGAGCAATGACAATTTATTTGAATTAACTCAAGTGGCTAAACGATTTACTAAAGGTAAAGAGACCATTAGCATTTTTCATGATCTGAATATGCAAATTAAGGAAGGCGACTTTCTCGCTATCATGGGGCCCTCAGGTTCGGGCAAAACTACATTGTTAAATTTACTTGGTGGTGTGGACCAACCTACTGAAGGACAAATTACCTTCGATGGCCAGCGCATTGATAACCTTAGTGAAGGCCAACTGGCCAAATGGCGAGCGAATAACATAGGTTTTATTTTTCAGTTTTATAATTTGATGCCTATGTTAAATGCTGCGCGTAACGTGGAGTTGCCTTTGTTACTGACCAACCTCAACCGCAACGAACGACAAAAACAAGTGAAGGTAGCACTAGAGCTTGTGGGGTTAAGTGACCGAGCCAATCATATGCCAAGTGAGATGTCCGGTGGTCAACAGCAACGTGTGGCGATTGCCAGAGCAGTGGTATCTGATCCTAAATTTTTACTCTGTGATGAACCTACGGGGGATTTGGACAGGCAAACTGCAGACGAAATTTTACAGACATTACAGCTTCTGAATGAAAAGTTTGGCAAAACCATTGTTATGGTGACCCATGATCCTTCCGCGGCTAAATTTGCAAAGCAAACTGTGAACCTAAATAAAGGGGAGTTTGTCAAAGCAGAGGAGTTGTTGGCATGAAAGACTTGTATTTAGTCTATAAAAATTTAACCCGAAAAAAGATGCGATTGTTTCTCACTACCTTTGCCATTTTTATCGCGTTTTTAATTTTTGGAGCCATTATGACCTTACGAGGCGCCTTAAACTCGGGGGTTGAAATGTCGGCAGACAATCGTTTGGTTGTTGTACATAAAACCAACTTCACTAACCCTCTACCTTATTCTTATGTAAATAAAACTAAGGCAATTGATGGGGTCAAACAAGTCACTCATGCCAATTGGTTTGGCGGTTATTATCAGCAACCTGCGAATCAAGTGGTGACCTTTGCTGTAGAGCCCGAAAGTTACTTAGCGGTTTATCCCGAATTAGTCATAGAGCCAGAGCAGCGCAAAGCTTGGTTAAACAATCAAGCCAGTGTGTTAGTGGGCCAGCGTATTGCCATGGCAAACGGCTGGAAAGTAGGTGATCGTATTCCCTTGTCATCGAACATTTTCTCCCACAAAGACGGTGGGCAAACATGGGATTTTGTAGTTGAAGGTATATTTACCGGCGCTGAAGAAAAAACCGATACCAGTTATCTTTTGTTTCACTACAAATATTTCAAAGAAACCCAGTCTTGGGGGGGAGATAGCATTGGTTGGTTAATCTTAACCACAGTCGATGCGTCGATGAATGAAAGTGTAGCCAAAGCCATAGATAGCAATTTTGCTAATTCCAATGCCGAAACTGATACCAGTACCGAACAAGCCTTTAATAAAGCCTTTATTGAACAAATCGGTAATATCGGGTTGATTATTTTTGGTGTGGTGTTTATGGCGTTTTTTACCATTTTGATCGTTGTAGGTAACACTATGGTACTGGCAATTAGGGAACGAACTGGGGAAATTGCAGTGTTAAAAACTTTAGGTTTTGCATCGATACGTATTTTTAAAATGGTCATTATCGAATCCTGTTTACTGGCATTTTTAGGTGGTTTATTAGGCCTAGGTGCGGCCTATTTGTTAATCCAGGGGGCATCAGAAAATTTAGCTCGATTTTTACCTAATCTAGTATTAGATCAAAACATCGTATTACAAGCATTGGGGTACATTTTGTTATTAGGTTTAATCACGGGCATTGCTCCGGCGATTAGCGCGCTGAGACTTAATATTATCACCGCATTTAATAGGGGTTAGTTATGAGTAACATTATGTCGCAAAGTACTGCCGTTATAGTGATGAATATTCGCAGTCTGCCTAGACGTTTATGGATGTCACTGGCGATGATTTTTGCCAGTGCAGTTGTAGTCGCCATCTTGTTGGCTTTTTTGGCCATGGCAAAAGGGTTTGAAGCCACAATGCAAAGCGCCGGATCGGATGATGTTGCCTTTTTTATGCGCACCGGTTCGGCGGCTGAATTAAACAGTTCAGCCTCCAGGGACCAGGTTAACTTAATCGAAAACGCTCCCGGTATTGTTAAAGATGAACAAGGTCCGCTTGTTTCACCTGAACTCTACGTAATAGTCGATGGGGTTAAGAAAAGCACTCAGATAGAAGCTAATATTCCGCTTCGAGGCCTAAATCAGCGTGGTGTGGATATGCGTAAGGGGTTCACCCTAACAGCTGGTCGAATGTTTACCCCTGGCACTGATGAATTGATAGTTGGTGCGGGTATATTGCGTGAATTTGACGGCTTCGATCTTGGTCAGGAAATTCGTTTTGGTAAATATACCTGGAAAGTAGTTGGCGTGTTCTCAACTGGCGGTAATGTATTTGAAAGTGAGTTATGGGCCGATGCCAAGGTGATTCAAAATTTATACAACCGCGGTAGTTCTTATCAAACTGTACGAGCAAGGATTGGTTCACCCAGTGATCTTGCGGCAATTAACGAATACCTAAAATCTGAGCCTAGATTGACTCACGAAGTACAAACCGAATCCGCTTATTTTGCAACGCAAGGTAAAAGTTTACAGTACATGGCGATATTTGGTTGGGTAATCAGTTCGATAATGGCACTGGGGGCTTTAGCAGGTGCGCTTAATACTATGTATACCTCAGTATCTGACAGAGCGATGGAAATCGCTACGTTACGCGCCATCGGTTTTAGTCATATATCGGCTTTTATTGGCACTATGGTCGAAGCGATGACTTTAGCGGTGATTGGTAGTTTAGTGGGTTCATTGGCTGCATTTATCTTTTTTGATGGCATGAATGCGTCTACGCTAGGCGGCAGTTTTACCCAAGTAGTGTTTAGCTTTCAGCTTACTTCGGAGTTGTTTGTGCAAGGTATCAGTATGGCCCTAGTGATTGGTTTTATCAGTGGGGTATTTCCCGCTTGGCAGGCAGCAAGGGTACCAGTGATAGTGGCGTTTCAATCTGCTAGGTAAATATTAAAACCTAGTCTGATTAAAAAGCCGAGTAATCACTACTCGGCTTTTTTTCATTTTGTACATACATAAGATAGTTTTTTACTGACGTCTCATTTAAGGTAATTGACATCATCTTTATTTTTAACAGTGTGCAAATGGAATTTAAAAAATGAAAAAAACATTCAGTTTAAAAGGCGTGAGTCTTGGTTTTTTGATAGTGGTAATAGTGTTGTTAGTTATCTATCAAAAAAATCTGATCCGTTTGTATACCGCCGTGACCTTATACGATGAAGATAAAATAGCGCATAATTTTCTGACAATGTATGAGTCCTTTAACGCAACAGTCATCCCAGCAAGTTCAGAGCCTTTTTCATTCACTGAGGAACCCAAACCCTTACCCAACGCTTTTAACTATGAAAATCAGACCATGTCATTAACTGATTTTCTCGAAGACACTCAAACAATGGGCTTGTTAGTGTTAAAAGATGGGGTAATTGTGAATGAAAATTATTGGTTAGGCCATGCCAAAGATAAGCAACATATCTCATTTTCAATGGCTAAGTCCTTTGTTTCAGCGTTAATGGGCATTGCTATTGATGAGGGATTTGTGACCAGTATCGAACAGGATGTGACTGATTACGTACCAGAATTGATGGGCAGTGGTTATGAAGATGTTAGCATCAAAGATGTATTACAAATATCTTCAGGCGTGCGTTTTAACGAAGATTATGGTGATTTTAATTCTGACATTAACAGGTTTTCTCGTGCCACGGCTTTTGGTACTTCTTTAGATGATTTTTCAGCTTCATTAGACAGGGAAAGAGAGCCAGGCACCTATCATCATTATGTGAGTATCGATACTCAAGTGTTGGGTATGGTGTTAACTCGCGCTACGGGTAAAAGTCTAACTCACTACTTGTCCGAAAAAATTTGGCAGCCCTTAGGCATGGAGCATCAAGCCTATTGGTTAGCAGATGATAACAACATGGAATTAGCCTTGGGTGGGCTCAATGTGTCTTTGCGCGACTATGCCAAATTAGGTTGGTTGTATCTTAATCAAGGAACCTGGACTGACAAACAGCATAACACTCAGCAAATAGTGCCTAAACAATGGGTGATTGATTCAACGACAGCCGATGCGCCACACCTTGTAGCGGGCGAAAACAATTCAGCTTCATCTTCTTCTTTTGGATATGGCTATCAATGGTGGTTGCCACTTGGCGCTGAAGACGAATTTTCTGCGCAGGGCATTTACAATCAATACATCTATATCGATCCAGATCAAAACTTAGTCATAGTTAAAAACTCAGCTAATTATCGTTTTACCGACAAAAGTTTAAACTGGACAGCCAAACATTATGCTATGTTCCGCGCGATCAGTACTCATTTTTCACAATAAGCAAATATTTTGACTCCAAGGAAAATCATTCTATGTCATTTTATTCACCTTTCTTTATGCTGGGAGTAGCCGCAATGACAACACTTTTAAGCGCTTGTAGTTCTGAGCCAGAAAACAAGATTTTCCCTAGGTTACAACAGTTGGAAGTGCCTCAACCAAAAGCTAATACACAAGCTTATATGGCACAACACCATGGGTTGACCTTATCTGATGATTATCATTGGCTCAGAGATCAGGATTATCCACAAGTAAATGACAAGCCTATATTGGATTACCTCAAAGCTGAAAACGACTATTACGCGAGTTTTCTAGCTCCCCATCAAAAATTAGTCGATACCTTATTTGAGGAATTTAAGGGACGGGTTAATGAAACTGAAACATCTGTGCCTTGGATAAAAAATGGTTACGAATACCGTTGGTATTTTCAACCTGGAAAAGAATACAGAACATGGGCCCGACGCAAGTTAGACAGTGATATCGAACAAGTTTATTTAGATGAAAATCTATTAGCTGAAGGACATGAATATTTCACTTTGGGGGATTGGGATATCAGTCCAGACAATAGTCTTCTAGCCTATTCAATGGACACCGATGGAAGCGAGCGAAACATAGTAAAAATCAAAAGCTTAACAACAAATGAATACCTTGTTGATGAATTAGCTGATGTGTCGGGTTCTGTGTTGTTTAGCCAAGACAACCAAAGTCTTATTTATGCCTTGCTAGAAAAGGATGTATGGCGAACATCGAGTGTTAACGTGCATTCGTTGGGAACCGAACAAAATACAGATAAGGTGTTAGTCAAAGAGCTTGATGAGACGTTTTCCTTAGGATTTTATCTCACTAGCAGTGAGCAATATTTAGTATTGACCACAGGCAATGCTGATAGAACAGAAATCTCGGTTGTGAGTATGGCTGATTTAGCACAAGCGCCAAAGATGCTGAATACTCGTGAGCAAAATTTCAAGCTAGATGTTGACCATGGCAATGGCCATTTTTATATGTTGACCAATGATACTCACGTCAACTTTAGGATCGCTAAAAGCAAAGAAAACCAAGTGCAATACGATCAATGGCAGACTGTATTTGCAGGTTCAAATACGAGGTATTTTAAAAGCCTGCAAGTGTTCAAAGGTTTTGTGGCAATAGGTCAGAGTATTCAAGGCTTAGAGTCGATCAGTATTTTACCCAATCTGGGCAAAGGCCATGAAATTGTGTTGCCTGAAAAAGTGGCCAGTGTCAGTTTGTCTGCTAACCCAGAGTTTTCGCAAAAACACGTACGGATAAGATATGAATCAATGATCACGCCCGACAGTATCTTTGATTACGATGTTCCTAATGAAACACTTAATTTACGCAAAACGAAAATCATTCCATCTGGCTATGACAAAAACCAATACACAACCGAGCGTATTATGGCTGAGGCCAGAGATGGTGTGAAAGTGCCAATCAGCATAGTGACTAAAAAAGGCTTTAAGAAAGATGGCTCCCAGCCTTTATATCTTTACGCCTACGGTGCTTACGCTTTTGGACTTGAGCCAAACTTTTCTACCACTCGATTAAGTCTACTTGATCGAGGTTTTGCTTATGCTTACGCCCATGTGCGAGGGGGCGATGAAATGGGCTACCAGTGGTATTTAGACGGCAAATTAGACAAGCGAAACAATGCCTTTAACGACTTTGTTGATGTGGCTCAACACCTTATCGAACAAGGGTATGTTGCCAAAGGTAATATATCCATAGAAGGAGGAAGTGCGGGAGGAGAACTAATGGGCGCTGTAGTCAATCAAGCGCCTGAGTTATGGCGTTCAGTGAACCTAGCGGTACCTTTTGTTGATGTATTGAATACTATTCTCGATGAAACCTTACCCCTAACGCCTCCAGAATGGTCTGAATGGGGTAACCCTTTGATTAGCAAAGACGTATTTGAATTCATTCAAAGTTATTCGCCCTATGACAATATTCAAGCCAAAGAATACCCGCCAATGTTAGTTACCGGGGGGCTTAATGATCCACGAGTCACCTATTGGGAGCCTGCAAAATGGACTGCAAAAATGCGAGCTACCAAAACTGATAAAAATTTATTGGTCATGCGCATGAACATGGGAGCAGGGCATTTCTCCAACACCGGGCGGTATGGGCGTCTAAAAGATATTGCCGAGGAATACGCGTTTGCGCTTATTGCGCATGGTATAAATTAATTGGTTATGACCATTGGACCTCGTTGACCTTTGATTCCGCATGATAAGTGGAAGGTTGACAGGTCCTATCATTATCAATTTATTCACATCGCTTTTGTTTGCCAGCAAATATCGTTAATGTTAAGGGTATATAATTGTTTAAGAGATATTCCCATGCGTTTTGTTTATTTTTGCCTGTTCGTTCTGTCAACACAGGTTTTTGCTACTGACTCCAAAAATCAAACAAGTATTGCTGATTTTACTCAGGATATGTCGCATAAAGCGGGGTTCTTCGATTTTTATTATCAAATTGAACAAGACAAAATTTTTCTGAAAGTTGACAAGTTTGATCAACCTTTTCTATTTCAAAGTAGTATGCCTCAAGGCATTGGTTCGAATGATATTGGTTTAGATCGTGGTCAGTTAGGTGATACACGATTAGTCAAATTTGAACGTTTTGGCAATAAAGTGCTACTTAAGCAGTTGAATACTCAGTATCGCGCTAGTTCTTCTAACCTTGCCGAGCAAGCGAGTATTGATGAAGCGTTTGCAGACTCAGTGATTGCTGGTTTTACTGTTGTGGCCGTTGACGGTGATGTAGTGATCATCGATTATTCTAATTTTCTATTATCTGATATCCACCAAATTTCCCAGCGTTTAGCTGGTACTAAACAAGGCAGTTATCAGGTCGATTCTAAGCGCAGTGGAGTATATTTAAAGAAAAGTAAGGCCTTCCCAAAGAATACTGAATTAGAAGCCTTAGTGACCTTTGGAGGCTCTAATGCTGGTCAATATGTCAATCAAGTTACGCCAGATCCTATTAGTATTTCAGTGCATTTACATCATTCACTAGTCAAGTTACCCGATGCAGATTATCAACCAAGAGAGTTTGTACCTTTTTCTGGCTTTTGGTCTGTGGGTTATCAAGACTATTCGGTGGCAATTGAAGATAATATGACAAAACAGTTTATCCCTCGTCATCGACTGCATAAGAAACAACCCAACTCACAAGTGAGTGAAGCGATTGAGCCTATCGTTTATTACCTTGACCCTGGCATACCTGAACCTGTAATGAGCGCACTAAAAGACGGCGCGTTATGGTGGGATCAAGCTTTCAGCGCTATTGGCTACAAAAATGCCTTTCAAGTGAAAGTGTTACCTGCAGATGCAGATCCTATGGATGTGCGATACAACGTTATCCAGTGGGTACATAGAGCGACACGTGGCTGGTCTTATGGATCATCTGTTATTGACCCTAGAACTGGCGAAATTATTAAAGGACATGTCACTTTAGGCTCATTGCGGGTTAAGCAAGATTATTTAATTGCTTTAGGTTTGACGAGTCCGTTTAGTGAAGTGGGAGTGGGTGCTGATAGTAAGCCTGATGATCAGGTGGATACCTCTAAACAAAAACAGATGGCGCTTGCCCGTATCCGTCAACTTTCTGCACACGAGGTGGGGCACACCCTTGGGATTTCTCATAACTTTGCCGCCAGTGAATATGGCCGAGAATCAGTTATGGATTACCCTCATCCTTTAGTGAGCGTTAAGGACGGCAAGATCAGTTTAGAGAATGCTTACGACGAGGGTATGGGCGAGTGGGACAAATATGTTGTGGCCTATGGTTATCAAGATTTCCCCGATACTAGTAGCGAAAAACAGGAGTTAAACCGTTTAGTTGTTGATGCTAGAGCCAAAGGTTTTAGGTATCAGTCTGATCCAGATGCCCGTCAATCTCATGCAGCTAATGTAGAAGGGCATCTTTGGGACAATGGCTCAGACCCTGTTAGCGAGCTAAGTCGAATCAGCGAAGTGCGCCAAGTAGCCATGGCTAACTTTGGTCTAAAAACTATTAAAACCGGCGCCACTTTGTCTTCTTTGGAAGAAACTTTTGCACCTATCTATTTGTTACATCGATATCAATTAGATGCTGTAGCTAAGTTAATTGGTGGGGTGAGTTATGAATATGAATTAAAAGGGGATTATTCAACAGCTAAAGGGGTCCATGTTATTTCTGCTGCTCAGCAAAAAGCCGCGGTAGAGGCCATGTTGAATACCTTGGAGAGTGATTTTTTGAGTATTCCTAGATCATTGAGCCAACTGATCACGCCAAAAGCCTATGGTGAAAGCCGCAATCGCGAAAGTTTTAAGGGCCGAACTGGACATACATTCGACCCCATCAGCGCAGCAGAATCTGTAGCTGGATATAGCCTTGGTTTGTTATTAAAAGCTGAGCGCCTTAATCGTATAGCACAACAACATGAACAACTAAAAGGCACGCCTGATGTAGCTTACTTATTGAATGCATTGTTTAACCAATCAATTAAACACGGTATAGACAAAACCTATCCACAGCTGAGCAAACGGGTAAATTATTTAGTTTTGGATCAAGTGGTAAAAGCCATGCAACAAGACAATTTGGCGCCTGAAGTACGAGGCGATATTGAATTGCAGCTGATTGATTTGCACAAGTGGTTAAAAAATAAAAGTCGCAACGTGCACAACAAAGTGATGGCCCGTCAGTTAGATCAATACTGGCGTTTGGGCAAGTGGCAATCTCAGTTCAAATTAAAAGCATTACCTCCAGGTTCGCCTATTTAGCATGCAAAACACTCCTTCACCTTTGTTTTGCGTAAAATGCGCTCAGCCAAGTCTAGTGCAGCACGGTGAAAAGGCCTATCGATGCAATGAATGTGACTTTGTTTATTTTCATAATGTCGCTGCTGCGGTGGGGGCGCTAATTGTTTGTAATGGACAAATATTGCTGGTGGAAAGGGCGCAGCAACCCGCTAAAGGCAAGTTGGATTTGCCCGGTGGTTTTGTGGATTACAACGAGTCAAATGAACAAGCGTTAAAACGTGAGTTGCTTGAAGAATTACAATTACCTGTCAATGATATGCGGTATCTTTTTTCTTGTCCCAATCGTTACCTATACAAAGACATTCTCTAGTCAACATTAGATAGTTTTTTTGAAATCAAGTTAGAGGTTAAACCTTGTATAGTTTTACAAGAACAAGAGGTAAGTCGTTACTTTTGGCTAGATCAGGCGAGTGTGGATGTTGAGCAACTTGCTTTTGAATCGGGGCAACGGGCGCTGGCGATGTACTTGAAATAACACTCAGATATAAAAAAAGGAGGGTATAAAACATTAAGTCTTATACCCTCCTTTTTTCATTTTAAATTAGCTTTAACCGCGATAGCCGAAGAATTTATGTTTAATAATTTCGTCTGCTACACCGTCAGGCAAATTCTTTTGCCAATCACCTTGACCGCTAGCAAGTTGTTTTAGGATCTTACGAGAATAGATATTAAACAATGCCGGATCGCTACATTCGATACCGTGCAGGAAGCCGTTTTCTAATAAATGACGATACAAAAAGCGTAAATGGTCTGGTACTTTCACATCAGTAAATTCGGTTACTTGACCATCTTCATCCATTTCTGGGTAGATGAATATACGCGTGTTGTCTGGAAATAATTTTCCAAACCCTTCTAAGATCCCACCTTCTACACCGCGATAGAAGTTCTCATCGAAAATCTGCTTAACATTGACCATGCCCATCACTATACCAATTTGTAATTGAGTAAACTGACGGAAGTAAGCCCTAAGTGAAAAGTAACGGGTGTAATCCGAGACCATAACGTTATAACCAAGGGAGTTGAGCAACTGCACTCTAGCCACAATGTCACTTTCTGGTACTTTTGCATCGTTACCGTGGGCATCGTTAAGGGATATTTCGGCAATAGCAATAGTGTTGCTAGGATCTACTCCAGGCAGCGCAGAAAAGGAATTTTGCCCCTGCTCTATCATATCTACATTTAATTTTGTCACTGGGCGGAAAGAGCCACGAATGGTGAGAATGTTTTTCTTATATAACATCTCAGCAGGTACTGCCACACTGCCATCGGGTTTAAACATGATGGCACGGGTTTTCCAGCTACGGATGAGGTGGATGTTTTTAATTCTATTATCAGCATCTTCAAAGTAAGGGCCTTCAAAATCGATTGAATCAATTTCAATACGATTGGCTTTCATACCGTCAGTTAATGAATCAATAATTTGCTTTGGATTTTCGAAATAATAATAGGCGGCATAAATAAGGTTTACCCCTAATACACCCAATGCTTGTTGTTGTGCTTCGGCATTGTCATCAAACATTCTGACATGCACCGTAATATTGGACGGTTTAGCTCCTGGGTACATCTGCACTCTAATACCGCACCAAGCATGGCATTCATTTTTTCGATTAAAACTTTTAGCCGAAACAGTCGCTGCGTAGGTAAAATAGCGTGACGACTTTGAGCGGATATCACCGACTCTGTCTACTACCAAATCGAACTCTTGTTCCATCATGGCTTTGACACGGCCTTTACTGACATATCGTCCGTCTTCTTGTACACCGTAGATTGCGTCTGAGAACTTCATGTCATAAGCAGACATGGTTTTGGCGATAGTGCCCGCCGCTGCGCCTGCTAAGAAAAATTGTCTGGCTACTTCTTGCCCAGCGCCAATCTCTACTATTGTGCCGTACTTCTTTTCATCAAGGTTAATGCGCAACGCTTTTTGAGTCGTTGAGCGGGAACTCACACTGTTACGAGACTCGATTTTTTTATCCATGATTTCTCCAAAGGAAGTGGCAAATAATTGAATACCACTATTGTAGCCTTTTTTTGTCAGAGCGATAAATCTAAATTTTAATTATAACGATGACTAATTCATTGAATAATATAATGAAAAGTTAATGGGACGTTAAAATGGTGGTGCATACTATAAGAAAGAGCAGTGACTAGAAGTTAGTCCCTAGAAAAAACAACAGCAACAGGTATTTCACCGCAGAAGAGCATGAAGCCAGAGAAAAGCACTGGTTAACTAACAACGCAAATGGTTACCACTGCGGGTAATACCTAAGATTATGCCTGTTTGGTCAAAGGCTATTTCTACTGCATCACCATTGATTATATTGGTATCTATTTGTTGCATATTGCTGAGCGCGGCTATCAGCTCTTTAGATAATTGTAGTACTTCATTATCACAACTTCTTAATTGCCATCCTTCATCCATAAGTTGCAAAGCGGCTTTGGTTTTGTGGTGAGCCGCATAGGTTTGTTTTTGGGCTAAATAATTTTTGTAATGGGCAGCATAACGATTTTTGAAACTATCAGGTAAGTCTTCAGTTTTAGTCTCCAACGAATGCAATTGTACGACTTGGTAATGCAATTCAGATGAAACCTGATTTGGCTGTTGAATCAATAACAAACTCAAAAGCAGCAAAGTGCTGGCAGCAACAGCGACGTAACTGATACGCCTAAAAATATAAGCAGTACTTTGGTTATCTTGCTGCTGGGCCAATACTTTACGTTTTATTGAAGCTGGGGCAGAGTGTTGAAGTTTACGTTTAGCGTAAAGTTGTTCAAGTGAATCTTCATTGTGCTGATTGTGTTCATTTGGTTTAGTCATGATTTTCCCCGCACTGCTTATCTAGCACTTTGCGTATATTGTCTTTGGCATATCGAAGCCTACTTTTCACTGTTTCAATTGGACAGTGGGTGATGTTGGCAATGTCTTGTAAGGTAAAGCCCTCTTGCTGCAAACAAAATGCTTCTCTTTGCTCAAAGGCCAGAGACAGGAGTCCATGATCAAAAAGAACACTGATATCCCCATCATCTAAGTTAGCTTCAATATTTTGTCCACTGTCAGCTAGTTGTTCCGTCTGGTTAATAGTAGGTTTGTTACGTCGGTATTCATCAATAAGTTGGTTGCGAGCTAGCGTAAACAACCAAGATTTAAACTGCCCTGAGTGTTGATAAAGATGCTTTTTTTCTATGACTTTTAGCCAGGTTTTTTGACAAATATCCTTGGCGAGCGTTGGATCGGAAAGAGTGAGTACAAAATGAAATAAGTCGTTGCCACAAGCATCGTACAACTGGGTGAGCAATGCCCTGTCGCCTGACTGGGCATAACGTAACATCAGGCTCTCATTATTCGTTCTATCGAAGAACCTAGCTTTTAAAGTCAATGCAAAACTCATAAACGCTCCTTATTAGCCTTGCCCACGCTTCAAACTGAATGCGTGCACAGCTTGTTGCAAATTAACTCGCTAATTTAAAGTCTAACATCACCATCATGCCATCTTGAGCTTGTGCTTTACCAGTTTGGATATTTGGTTTGTACTTCCATTTTGCCAATGCACGTCGTGCAGCTTGATTGAAGGTGCGTTTAGGTTCGGCATCTAACACTTGAATATTGTTGACAGTGCCTGAGGGAGTAATCGAAAACCTTAACTTTACCCAACCTTCAATACCGTCTCTAGCAGCAATTGATGGATATTTAGGTTCTACCCTAACTAAAGGCCTAGCATCTCCTCCACCCGAGTCAAAAGTAGGGTTTATTTTATTTCGAATTACAGGCGCGCCAATATTAGAAACAAACAGAGTCGGATCGAGTCCCTGATCAGGATCTGATTCAATTATCTTAACCACTAATTTAGGTTTGGGCACAGGAATAGGTTTAGGTTTGATTCTGACCCGCTCCGTAGTCGGTTTGTCCTCGATGAGTTGACCCAATAAAATCATGGTGTTTTCGGTCACTTTGGGAGGCATGATTTGATCATTCGCAATGAGCTTTTGCATACCAACAAACAACCCAAACGTAATGAGTGTGGCAACTACTGTGATAGCAATGAATTTATTCAGTTTAAAGTGGTTAAGAGTAAGCGCTGGCAGTGTGTGCATAGTATTTCTCCGTTGGTTTCATAGGAGTAACGAAACACAATGGAAAAAGGGGTGATTGTTTTTAAAGTTTATTTTATTTTTTGAGTCACCTATAAATATGAGGGTTTAAATTATCACCTTTGCAAGGTCCTTAACCCTTAATCCTTTCCAGTCAGAATCGAAAATAATGCTGTCTACTAGATCTTGAGCATCTTTCAAGGTCGAACTTTTCATATTCCCATGGAACTTGAAGTATCGAGTGTTTATGCCAGGGTTTTCTTCTATGAACTCAGTAAACAAGCCATGCCAGACTGCGGCCTTAAAGTTATCTTCTTTTTTTAAATAACATAAAATATAAAACTCAAAAATTTCCGGTGCCAGGTCATTTAAAAATTCTGTACGCCCGAGCAATAAATCAGCAATTTTTCTGGCATCATCCATACTCCGTGTTGCTGCTTCAGCCATCATCACAGTGTAAACATCTTGATGCACATTTTCTGTCATTTTCACACCGTTAACCATCGACTCCCAATAGTCAGTATTACCTGTTTTTTTGTAAAGCCATAAGTTGATTGCAGGTCTTACCCCTTTAGTTTCTTTGACTATTCTATTTTGATAGGTGGGTATATTAGCAATGGTTTGAAAGCGTGATATTTCATCTGATTTTTGTCTAGCACTTTGTGCTAAAACAACATTCTCAAGGCAGGCTTTGTATTTATCTAACACGGTAAGAGCAATGTAGGCTTTATTCACTGTTTTATTGCGACTATGGTTAACAAGCGCACGAATAGATTCAGCATCTTTGGATGCTACATAAAGCACCATCGTGTGTTAAATCGCATATTTCTTGGTAGGTGTCGTCACTACATAACATCACAGCCGAGCCGGTAACATCCTCGGATTCATTCTTCGAGCATGAAAATAAAGTTACAGATAAAAAGACAAAAAAAATATTGCGCATTAACGTTTTCACAAAATGATGATGATCGCGTATGGGAAGAATAAGCGCTATTCCGATTCTAAGCAATGTTAAAAAATAGAATTGAAGGATGCCATTATGAAACAAAAATCAACCTATGCATCGAGATAACTTACGAGCTCTTTTATTACCTAAGGGCATTGCTTTCCTGAGTGCGTGACTATCTTTTATTCGACTTACCTTTTTTGTGCAACATAAAACGGATTTGCCCTAATTTTATTTACCTGACTGCCTACAAAACTATCAGTTATTGTTCGATTATCGATTACTCTGCGGTATCCTATTGTTACTTTCCCATACAAGGTAGTTGTACACATGTTTCGCTTTTCTTTTTCGCGCCTGCACTTACCAACAAGGCTTTTTGCTGTAGCACTTATATTTTCATCTATTAATGGCTGTGCAAACTATTATGGGTCTAATGAACATCAGAACGATGAACTACCAGTGAGTCTGGTTTTAAAAGTTGACGATTTAGCCGTGGCGATTGAACAAGCCGAAGCGTTACCTTTGCGCTCAACCCTAGTGGTATTTGACATTGATGATACCTTACTAACCGCCACTGAATTTTTTGGTAGTGATAAATGGTATGACTGGCAACGGGGCAGGGCGCTAAGTCCAAATGGCCAAGCGTTAGTGATAGACGAAACTGATAAAGTCAGTTGTTTGTTTGATATATTGGGAATGACCTATGAAATCGCCACCAACCGCCCCACACAACAAAATATGGCAACCTTAGTCAAACAAGTTGAGAACGATCTAGTAGTTTTGACCGCCCGTTCTGGCGACTATCGTGCAGCGACCAAAAGAGAGCTAGGTCACAATGGTTTAGATTTTAGTGACAAAGCGTTGGTGACGGCGGATATTGGTTATCACTATGATTTCACCCTTGGTGGACGCACCGCCAGAATAAGTTATGTAGATGGTGTTTTTATGGTGCAAGGGATGGACAAGGGAGTGTTGTTATTAGATTTATTGGCACGAACTGAGCGGAAATATGAGGCTGTGGTGTTTGTGGATGATAAAACCCACAATATTAATAATATGGCTAACGCGTTACGAAAAGCCGGCATCGATTTTTATGGTTTTCATTACACCAAAGTTAATAAAACTGTATCTGCCCAAGAAGTGAAACATGCTCAGGCGGCTGCGAGTGATTTAGCTAAGTTACTCAAAGGTCATTTTGTCGAACGAGCCAATCTAATAACCAATGGTAGCTGTGCATATTAGTTGGTATTTCATTTTCTAAAATTAGGATGAGTGTCTTTATAGATTCATCTACTTTGTCGAAACATAACAAGACATCTCATAGCTAGCGCCAAAGTGTTCACCTTTTGTAGATGAATTATCTAAGTTTGATTCTTCCATCTAAGGCTTTTTCAAGAAAATCCACTCTTGCTAAAATTTTGTCCCGAGCATCACAATCGTAACAACGTTTTAGCATGTTTCTGATTGAAGAGAGTTCATCCTTTGCACTATCCACATCTTCTCTCAGTAACTTCATCAGCGCTAGGCGATGATGAGCGTTATACAGATTTTTGTTTAAAATCACTGCTGTATTGAAGTTTTTCTCTGCTTCTTCAGCGCGGCCTAACTGAATTTGTGACATGCCTGTCATGTATAGTTGGAAGCCTCGATTATTACATGTACGTTTTCTCAACACATCATTAGGATCTTCGTTAGTGCGAGCAGACTGAGAAATAGAAGCGGTAGAAATGTTCCCTGAACTCGATTGGCTATATTGACTTGAGTTACTTGCTGTTTGGTTGGCCAACATGTTTTGATCTATTTGGCTGTTAATCAGCCCGTTAATTCCCGCTTTTTTGTTGCGTTCTGCTCGTAATGCACATTTGGCATTTTTCTTAAATTCAACCTCTGCTAATTCAAAATTACCCGAGTTGAATGCTTGTAAAGCAGCATCACCATAAACGGCTGTCACTTCAATTCGTTCAATTTTATCAGAGGCTTCTTGCTCAGCCTTAGCCTCTGCGGTTTCTTGCGCATAAGAATAAAAAGACAGGGAAGCAATTAATAATCCAATGCTTACTTTTAAACCCAAGCCTGTCTGCGTAGTGAGTTTCAATAGATTATAAAACGCGGTTATTTTGCACATTATCTCTTCCTGAGCGATTGATTGGTTAAGGTACTCCATCACCTATTGCGTAATGGTCTCCATTACAATGTTAATAACAGGTAAGAATAGTAGCCTGTTTTTTGTTCAACTTGAGTATCACCCAATGCTAGCAAAAGTGACAACTCGATTGTGTAATAAAATATTAACTGGTTTTTATGCTGGGCTTTTTACTCATTTTAAAAAGAAACCGTTTTCTTCTGCTCTTCAACATTATACAAGCAAAAATACTTTATTCGACTAGTGTTGCACTTGATAAGGTGAACGTCGCTCTACATGTTCGTTTGGTGGCTTATATGGTCGTTTTTTACGTTTCTAAGTTATTGTTTTATAAAGTTTTATTTTTGTTGTTCGCTCTGGTGTAGGTGGTAGTCTGCAGGCCTATTTAGAGCAAGGGGGTATTTATGGCAAAAAATGATGAGGTGTTTAATCAAGTTGATTTTTCTAATCAGCAACTGAGTGAGTCAATTTATAAGGGGTGTAAGTTCTATAAATGTGACTTTAGCCGCGCTAACCTAAGGGATGCACAATTTGTTGATTGTATCTTTATGGAGCAAGGCGCTATAGAAGGCTGTCATTTTGATTATAGCGATCTGCGTGATGCATCTTTTAAGAACTGCCAATTATCCATGTCTAATTTTACTGGGGCGAAATGTTTCGGCATTGAATTTAGAGATTGTGATTTGAAGGGAGCTAATTTTATGCAAGCCAGCTTCTTAAACCAAGTGAGTAGCAGTATGTATTTTTGTTCCGCTTATATCACCAGTTGTAATTTATCCTACGCAAATTTTGAACGGCAATGTTTGGAAAAGTGTGATCTATTCGAAAATAAATGGATGGGTACTAATTTACATGGTGCTTCTTTAAAGGAGTCTGACTTAAGTCGAAGTGAGTTTTCAGAAGATTGTTGGACACAGTTTCGTATGCAGGGGTGTAATTTGAGTCATTCGGAATTGTATGGCTTAGATCCTCGCAAAGTTGACCTAAGCGGAGTCAAAATTTGCGTTTGGCAACAGGAGCAGTTGCTTGAGCAACTTGGACTAATTGTTTTACCCGATTAATTCAATCACTAGCTGTTTTCTATGTATTTCATTCAACCTTCAGAAAATTTTGAGGACTAGCGTTAAGCCAAAACCCTAATTTCTATTGTTAATAATTCACCGTGAAAACAATAGCATAGACTCAAGGTGAGCGGTTTGTGGAAACAGATCCATCATGCTACCTCGTTGTACTTTATAACGGTTTTCAAGCAAATACTGCGCGTCACGCGCCATCGTTGCTGCATCGCAAGAGACATATAGAATATGTTTAGGCTTGAGTTTGACTAAGGTGGGTAAAAACTCAAATGCGCCGGCTCGCGGTGGGTCAAGTAACACTTTAGTCACGCCTAACGAAGTCAAGTTTTTAGTGGCTGGTTGGGTTAAGTCTGCCGCAATAAATGACAAATTATCTAGCCCATTGGCTGTGGCATTCGTTTGCGCTGAATCAACCATACTGGTTTGCACTTCTACCCCTACTACTTGTTTGGCATGTTGAGCTAAAGGCAGTGAAAAATTTCCTACGCCACAAAATAAATCAAGAATGACGTCATTTGTATTGGGTGCTAACCACTCCATTGCCTGCGCTACCATTTTAGTGTTCATCATGGCGTTAACTTGTATAAAGTCTTGGGGATGGTATGTGAGCGTTAGCCCATTGAGTTGATAGTGACGCATGTCCTGTTGCAGAACAATTGCGCGGTTATCATCGGCATGTTGCCAATACAGCTGAAGAGGCTGTTGCTGGGCCCACTGCTGCCATTTTTGTTGCTCATGATCGTCGATATTAGCAGTGAGACGAATCAGTACAGACACGCCTTTGTCATCGTCGAGTAATTCTATGTGTCCTATTTTGTCGGCAATTGCATTGCCGGATAAGCGACTCTTTAATGTTGTAAATGCCCGTTGTAGGACAGGGGTTAATACCAAACAGTTATCAATCGACACTATTTGTTGTGACGATTTTCCACGAAAACCTAGATTTAATTTTTGCTCAGTGACTAGCACAGAAAGGCGAGCTCGTCTTCTATAACCAAAGGCTGAATCAGCAAGTAGGGTTAATTCTTGTTCTGGACATACTTTACGTAATTGACCTTGCAACCAATTCATTTTGGCTGCACGTTGTTGTTCTAAAGCCAAATGCTGAAAGCTACATCCGCCACATTGCACATAATGTGGGCAAGCAGGTTCAACTCTATGCGGACTAGGCTGCTCAATCTCAATCAGTTTTGCCTCATCAAATCTACGATTCGATTTGACCACCTGCGCCTTAACGGTTTCGTTTGGTAAAGCCCCGGGTATAAACGTCACTTTCCCTGCGGCCCGTGCCACACCTTTGCCTTCGTGAGTTAGACCCTCAACACTAAACGATTGCACGGGGCCTATAGGTTGTGAAGGTTTAGTACGACGTCTTTTGTTAGTGAAATTGCCTGAAGACGTTGCTTTATTCGAGGTGGAAACGCGTTTTCTCAACTGAAACTCTTAGTTAATTGGCTTATTGGGGAGGATTATATCATTGCATTGCCAAGTCTGTTTTCTTTGATTTAAAACGGTAAGGATCTTTTATAGATTAAAGCAAGCGCTGACGCTTACCTCCATTCATGACTATCCTTGCGCGAAGTGTTTTTGTAATCAGTATGTACTGCCCCACATTTAACGGTAATCAGTGTTCGCATCAGGACTGCCCACAATCTCTCTGACAACCCTCAACCGCTTACTCAAAATAAACACTAAACTACTAAACATCAGTCCAATCACTATTGCGCCTACCCATTGGATTTGTAAAAAATCCAAGGTGAATAAAAGTGTAAGGCCGCTTAATACCACTAAGTTGCCTATAAAATATTTGGCTTTGCCATGGCGTTCAACCGTTAGGTTAAGGTTGTCTGTATATAAGCGTATCAGTGAGTCCAATGAGTTGATCACAAAGATAACGCCCACAACGACCATTGAGCCGTTGATGACGCCGTTAATATTTAATTCATTCAGGTGATAATAATACAAACCCACGAACCACACTGCGATAGGAATAGAAGGGAAAATCAGCATCGCTAACAACACTTGGTAAGTGCGCAGGCCGCTAACAAAACGGGCTGTGAATTGGCCTATCATGATGCTCCAAGCGAACCACCAATACAGGTAAAATTCGTGGTAGGCGTTGAGCGGTAAAACAAACTGCTGCATGTTTGAAAAGTAGTTGCCTAGCAGTGCAAAGGTGGCAAAAAATTCAGTGGCATTACCTTGTTCTGATAATAAGGCACTTGCCCACAGCAACACTATCAATGCAAAAAACAACCAAGTACTGGCTAGGCTAAGTACTTTGACGTAACGGATATCGGTACTGGAATAAACTGATAAGGCTATGACGACTAAAACGATTAAATAAAAACTAGCGGTTAGATTACCCGCATCGGCTAGTTGAGGAATGTACCAAGGCAAGTTACTCAGCAGTAAAAAAGCAGTAAATGCACAGGTGCCAATAATGACTATATTATTGATCAGCTTGACTAAGGGAATGGCAAAAAACTGTACTTTAGGTTCAAGCACACAAAAGTAAAAACAGGTGAGAAAGTAAAAACTCCAGATCAGAAATGCCCAAAAACCAAACTCAATAGCTAAGGGGTTAGAGAAGGCATATTCAGGACTGGTGATGATGTCGGTGTAGCCAGCAAACTCAGTTAACGGGAACATGATCAGTCCCACATCTAAACCTGAGGTAAACAAGATAGCGATAAAGGTAAAGGTGCTAACAGGTGTCACACCTGTGCAGCGAATATTTCCCCATTTGACCAAAATACAGCCGATACAAAAAAAGGTGAATAAAATGCCTGCTGATAACCAAAGTGTCATAGCGCTTCCCAAAATAACATTGCCGAAAAAAGTACTGCCAAAAAGTATGTGATGGTTTTGCCCTTCTTATCGCTTAGGTTGATTGGCTCGTTGTTGGGTTTTCCAGTGCGTATCGCCTGTCACCTTGACTAATTCGGGAGCCAAGACTGAGCCTTTAATCAGATCGGCTGCGCGCTCTGCCAACATGATGGTAGGCGCATTTAAGTTGCCATTTGGGATTGTCGGAAATATCGACGAGTCCACCACGCGTAGGCCTTTTATGCCATACACTTTAGTTTCTGGATCAACCACCGACAATTCATCTGTGCCCATCTTACATGAACAACTTGGGTGATAGGCACTTTCGACTGATTCACGCACAAAGGCATCAATCTGTTCATCGTTTTGAATATGAGTGCCTGGTTGTATTTCTTCACCTCGGTAACTATCTAGCGCCGGTTGGTTGATGATTTCGCGGGTTAAACGTACGCAGTCTCGAAAGCCTTGGATATCGTCTTGATGTTGTAAATAGTTAAAAGTGATCTGCGGTGCTATGTCGGGCTGATTAGAAACGACCTGAATAGAGCCGCGACTTTTGGGTTTATTATGCCCAATATGTACCTGAAAACCATGCCCTGCAAAAGCTTCTTTACCATCGTAACGCATCGCCGCTGGTAAAAAGTGATACTGCAAGTCTGGCCATTCCACTCCCGTTTTTGAACGAATAAACCCACAGGATTCAAAATGGTTGGTTGAGCCTAATCCGTCTTTGTTCAAGATCCAGCGCACACCAATTTTAAGTTTGCTCCACCAGTCTAATTCACCATTTAGGGTAATGGGTTGGGTACATTTGAATTGAAAATAGAATTCTAGGTGGTCTTGCAGGTTTTCACCCACGCCATTTAATTCGTGTTGGCATTCAATGCCCGCTTTCTCTAGTAAGTCTTTATTGCCGATGCCAGATAATTGTAATAGGTGTGGCGAGCCAATCGAACCGGCACTTAAAATCACTTCTTTGTTGACCCTGATTTCTTTAATCTGGTTTTTATGGGCAAAACGCACACCCACAGCGGTTTTATCTTCTAGCAATACTTTATGTACTAAAGCATGTGTCACAACGGTTAAGTTGGGGCGTTGCATCGCTGGGCGTAAATAGGCATTAGATGTGGATGCGCGGCGGCCATTTTTGACCGTCATATGCATAGCGCCAAACCCTTCTTGCTGCTCGCCATTATAATCTTCAGTAGCGACATAACCTGCATCGACTCCGGCATCGACAAAAGCCTGATACAGTGGGTTTTGCATTTGGTTGCCGTTATTCACACCAAGCGGGCCATCACCACCGCGATAATTATTTGCCCCAAACGCCCAGCTTTCGGCTTTTTTAAAATAGGGCAGGCAATGGGCGTAATCCCAGTTGGTAGCACCTGTTTGTTGCCATTCATCAAAGTCTTTGGCATGTCCACGCACATACACCATGCCATTTATTGATGACGAACCACCTAATACCTTGCCTCTAGGGCAATGCATTTGGCGATTATTTAGATAGGGTTCGGGCTGGGTTTCAAATTGCCAGGCGTATTTTTTGGTATTCATTGGAATAGACAAGGCGGTGGGCATTTGAATGAAGATACTTTTGTCACTGCCACCAGTTTCTAATAATAAAACACTGGTGTTGGGGTCTTCTGATAATCGATTGGCTAACACGCAGCCTGCTGAGCCTGCGCCAACTACGATGTAATCATATACTGCTTGCATGTTTGACACCTTAGTCTAAAACGGGCTGTCTAAAGGTACTAGACCCACATACACCGATTTTAATTGAGTATATTGTTTGAGTGTGACTAAACCGTTTTCGCGGCCTATTCCCGATTGTTTATAACCACCAACGGGCATTTCAACCGGTGATAAACCATAACTATTGATCCAGCAGATACCCGCTTGCATCTGATGAATGACCCTGTGTGCACGGGTGATATCTTGGGTAAACACACCAGCGGCTAAACCTAAGTGAGTATTGTTGGCTCGGGCCACCACTTCATCCTCATTTTCAAAGGTTAATACTGCCATAACTGGGCCAAATATTTCTTCACGGCAAATGCTCATGGAGTCATCGCAATAGGTAAATACTGTGGGGGCTACGAAGTATCCATTAGGCGAATTTTCAGGTTGTAATGCCTGACCTCCGCATAACAATGTGGCACCTTCTGCTTTACCTTTTTCAATGTAGCTTAACACCAACTGCTGATGTTTTTTGGATATCAGCGCGCCAAAGTTGGTGTCTGGATGCATAGGATCGCCCGCCACAATATTGGCTTTGACTCGACTCTGCAATTTTTCAATAAATACAGGGTAAATGTCATTTTGCACAAACACTCGGGTAGCGTTAGTGCAAATTTCTCCCTGAGTATAAAAATTGCCAAGCATGGCGGCAGACACTGCATTATCGATATCTGCATCATCAAAAATAATTAAAGGAGACTTACCACCCAGCTCCATTGTTACTTCTTTGAGTGTACTAGCGGCACCAGTCATGACTTTTTTGCCGGTGCCTACCTCACCAGTAAAAGACACTTTGGCTATTTTAGGGTGATGACTGAGCCAAGCGCCCACTTTGCCATCACCTTGAATCACATTAAATACACCTGCAGGCACACCGGCTTCAAATAATATTTCAGCCAGTTTTAATGCACCTAATGGCGTTTCTTCCGACGGTTTAAATATCATCGCATTGCCACAAGCTAGGGCAGGGGCGGCTTTCCAACACGCTATTTGCAACGGGTAATTCCACGCACCTATGCCAGCACATACACCTAAAGGTTCAGGACGAGTGTAATAAAAATCCTCACCCACTTGTTGTTGGTTGCCTTCTATTGTTGGTGCAAGTCCTGCAAAAAACTCTATGGCATCGGCACCCGATACAATATCGACTACGCTGGCCTCTTGCCAGGGTTTGCCTGTATCTGCTACTTCAATCGCCGCTAATTCATCATTGTGCTCTCTTAGTAGCGAAACGGCTTTTAGTAAAACCCGGCTACGCTCAATGCCACTCATGTTTGACCATATGGCAAAACCTTGTTGTGCAGTGTCGATAGCGCTTTGTTGAATAAATTCATCTGCCACTTCAACCTGATAAATCACCTGACCCGTTGCAGGATTAGTCACATCAAATTTTTCACCACTTTGATTACTAAGGTACTGGCCATTCACGTAGTTTTGATAACAAGCTTGGTGTTGAAAAGCTGGGGGCATGTGTAGACTCACAAATTCGGGTTAACGTTAGGTAATTGCGCTGGCACTATGCCTGCTCTTGAAAAGGGAATCAATGGCATTCTTGTAGGCATAACTGAAATGTGCCCAACTAAAACTCAGTTGGGCAATATGTATAGAAGAGGTGTTGCTTAGCCTAATCTAGAATTGGTATTTCAAACCAATATGCGGCGTGTCGCCAGCGGTATTAAAGGCTGCAAGATCTTGATAACTTTTGTCGAATAAGTTTTCAACTCTGGCGAACACCGTTAAACGAGTATTGACCCGGTAACGGGCGCTGATATCAATCACTTCATAGTTGTCTAAGGGGAGTGCGACACTCTCAAAAGTCGTTTCATCCAGTACCAGATCAACAAAATCCTGCACTAACCTTAAATTGGCAGACAAGGTCAACTTATCGATTTGGTAATCAAAACCAATATTTGCCATGTTTTTTGGACGGCGTAAACGTTGTTCGCCAGCAGTATCTTTGGTTTGGTTATAAGTGTAGTTTAGATTCAATCGCAGGGCATCACTCACTTTGACATCGGCAATCAGCTCTGCACCTTCTGAGCTAGATTGACCTAGGTCTTGTAAATAACCCGAATAGCCTGCCAAATCAAAAAAGATACTGTCTTCAATGGTTTGATCAAAATAGATAACCTCAAAACGAGAGCCTTGTTTTGTACTGTATTCAAGGGCTATTTCATAACCTTTGGTGGTTTCTTCTTGCAAGGCTGTAGTGGCTGCTGGTGCAAAAGCATAAGGCCCACGGTTGTATTCTACTTCAAACAAGCTAGGTGCTCTAAATCCCGTACCATAGGCTGAGCGAAGTTTGATTTCATCATCACCTAGTGTCCAGATATAAGCGCCGCTTACCCTAACACTGGTATGTTCACCAAAGTCTTCGTTATCATCATGGCGCACACCGGCAGTTATATATAAATTGTCGAGTAACTCGCCTTGATATTCAAAATAATAACCTGTGCTAATTCGGCTTTGTTCAGCTGTAGTAATTTGTTCTTCTTCCCAATCGAATCCGTAAACCAATTGATGCTCTTGGTTGAGTTGGGTGTTGCCTAAATATTCTACTCTTTGTAATACACCTTTAGTCAAAAAATCAGACAATCCTTGATTAAAGTTTTCCCGTTCAATAAGGGTTTTAGCATAGGCTAATTCATGTTGTGATTTGTCTGTGGAGTAATTTAGATCTGCCCGCAGGTTAGACTGGTTAAATTCACTTTCGCAATCATTACTGGCGCTTGCGCCAAATCCACAGTTATCAAACTGACCTAGACCCTGGTTGTTTCTAAACACTAAACCTAAGCTTAAATCGTCGTTGATTTGCACACCTAAGCGAGAGTGAATAGTGGTGTTTTCGTAACCGTCTTTATCTTGCCTGGGATCGTCTAATCGTGAATTAAATCCATCGGTTTGGTAATCTGAGGCCGCAACGAAATAATCGAAATCTTCATGATTTGCGCCCATATTGGCGGATAGATTGCGTGAGTTATATCCTCCAAATTCACCACTAAGATTACCTGAGAACTGCTCTGAAGGTGAGCCGCTATAAATATTGATTACACCTCCAGCATCAGCACCATAGGCTAAACCTTGTGAACCTCGTAGTATTTCAACTCGAGCAATATTGGAGCTTTGTAAATGAGCCAGTTGTGGGCCGACTTGTGTACCAGTGGGGTCAGATATATCTACGCCATCTATACGAACTAAGGTGCGATAACCTTCTTCACCGCGCACCCGTAAGGCAGTAGTGGAACCCACGCCGCCACTATTGGTTGCGCTGATAGCAGGTTGTATTTTTAGCACGTCGGTTAAGTTGGCGTATCCGCGAGCATCGATATCTTGTTGGGTGATGATGGATACCGAAGTCGCAATTTCACGCAATGGCATCGAAACTCGACTAGAGACCACTACCATTTTTTCTATTTCATTTTCTTCGTTTTGGCCATTTTGTTCAGCTGCATAAATAGAGCTGGCGAAAAGGCTTGTGCTAATGGCTAATGCCAGTGTTGTGTGTTTCATAAAATCCTCAATCTATAAACCTAGATTTTGCAGTGAAAACACGAGAAAGACCGGCATCCACTGAAGCGCCTGGCTATGGGAAAAAGTTCTCATCACCAATAAGGTGACCACGAACTTTCTCCCTACGCCAATCACAACATTGGTTACCACTCTTTCCACGAGTTCTACAACGAAATCAAGGATAAAAAGTAAACGATTGAGAGGGGGGTAAAAGAGGATGCTTGACTGAAAAGTTAACTTATATATTCAAGATAATGAGTCTTAAAATACCAAAGGTTAACTATTGCAGGAATATGCATTCTAATGAAGCCCGCCGCTCCATACGTACAAAAGCTAATGTCATAGGCCGGTGTCGGGCTTCAATATGGCTAGCATATTTTACCGTTGCGGGGGCAGCGGTGGATTCGCACATAACATACCAACAGTTAGGCACACCACACTTCCCGTTTACCCTATCCAGATTGATTGGAGTCAACCGATAGGCACCTAGAATAGCGGCGCAGAAGATACGTTTTGTACCCCACAAAGTCAATGTCTTGCATTGGAGTTTTTGCGAAAAAAAAGTTCAAAAAATGACAAAACCGTTATAAACGGCTTTAGAATAATATTAAGCAGGTGAACTGGAGTAAAATGAAAGTTAAGGGTTAGATAACCTATATTCAATCGTCATTCTGGCTAAGCTTTGCCTGCAACGTAGATGAACTCATTGGTTGGAAACACAATACTGCCATCGTCGTGAGTAAAGTTTTTGCATCCTAATTGGATTGCTTCTTTCATCTTACTTTCGCCAATCACCTTCATCATGCCTTGATAGGGCCCAGCCCCCAATGAATATTCCCACTTCTGAGCAAAGTTATCATAGCTAAAGGGACAGTTTGCTTTGCCAGTACCAGTTATCTCAAGTCCTGCATCTTTAAACAATGCTTCTAGAATGCCTGGGGCTGAAAGTGCGAAAGGGCCACCTGGTTTTGCATCTGCTGGTGGAGGTGGCATTGCTGCCTTAGTGGCAGAAAAAACAGCTTTGTAGTCGATGTTTTCTGGTGGACCAAAGAGGCAAGCGACTACCGTACCACCCTTTTTACATACTCGTTTAAACTCGCGCAAAGTAGCAATAGGGTCCTCGGCGTATTGTACACAGTTTGCGGCAAAGACGACGCCGAAAGACTCATCCGGAAAATCGAAAGATTGAATATCGCCTACGGTAAAACAGCCATCTGGCACTGCTTTGCTCACAAAGGTAATAAGCCCTTCGGCGGCGTCAATGCCTGTTACCTTTGCCCCTCTCGCGGCGGCCAAAACCGACGCCGTTCCGGTTCCGCAACCCGCGTCGAGAATCCGTGTCCCAGTTGCAACATTCGCTGTGCTCAACATTGCTTCGACGATGGGAATATGTAGTCGTTCCTGAATATTCCAACCAGAGGGGTTATGGTTCCAAAGTGACCCTTGAATTGTTGCTGATCCCATTTTCACTCTCCTTAGTTGTTGAGTATATTGGCGATGTCTCCCATGCCGACTGAATCAAAGCAAGGTTAAGACAAAGAATACGTCATTAGAGTTTAGACCGCGATAACATCCTTTCCACATGAGGCATGCCTTGGTGTGCTATCCACTTTAGTGTTAGGTAGTAAACCTTTTTGTTTAAGTTGTCTCATCGAGTGTTCTAATTTTGGGACTAATAAAACGTGCCGTTTGTTGACAAAATGATAACTTAAGCGGGCTAAAGTAGGTTCGTTATGGAAGTACAATTTATCTGTTTGTAGCGCACAAAGCACTTTGTTGGATTCGATGGTTGAGCTCAAAAACGCTTGGGCGATGCCTTTTTCTAACATACGCACAATGGCAATTGGTTTCGATTCAAATCGGCATCTTAACTTCGATGATTCACAAAAGGCCGGCGCACTTTGAAAGCTGGAAAGTATAACAATATTTGTGTTAGCCGCTATATTGCAGTCTTCTTTATTCAGGCAATAGAATCCAGAATGAAACACGTCGAGAGGTTCGTTGACTTTTATAAGGTTAGGGTAGTGTTTTGCGGTTAATTCAAATCTTCCGGCTTCTGCATCGAATACTCCTTGATTGACGAGTCGCAGGCCTCGTTTTGAAGGGTAATAAACCAGCTTTGGAATTATCTTAAGTGGAGCATACAGCTGAGTATAAATATTTTCTATTGAGATTTGTTCGGTGTGCCCCTCATAAGTTTCAACAATATTAATGGTGAAAGATTCAGCATCTGAACAAGTAGTAAACACAATAAAAAATAAGATCAAAAGACGCATTTGAAAATAGTCTTATTAATATTTGAAGAGTAAAAGTTACGCTATTATAAAATGAGTTGCAAATCGTTGGTAACTTAATGGGGTACAATATTTAGATATGTTCACACTTCAGATATTTTTGAGAACTATCTTTTATTCAATGAGGTTTTTTTACCACTAATATCAGAGTTGGACTTAAACTTATCAAGAATAATGACTTGATTACGGCCGTTATTTTTTGCCCGGTACAGAGCTATATCAGATTGACTGTAAAGCAGCTCAAAAGTGCAGTCTAACCAGCTTTCAATCAAGCCTATTGATAATGTAATATTAACTGGCTTGTCAGGCGTATTGAATGTGTTGGCCATGACTGTTTCGCGTAATCGGTTTATGATTTCATAAGCTTCTGTGGCTTGGGTGTCACGCAGTAAAATACCAAACTCTTCGCCACCTATACGCCCAAAATTATCATATTCACGTAATGTGTTTTTAATTGTGACAATTGGCGGAGAACATTATCGCCAACAAGATGCTCATACTCATCGTTAACTTTTTTGAAGTAATCAATATCTAATAAACAAAAAGTAAATTCCTTTTTAGTTCTTCTATAAAGACTTATTTCAGATTTGACATTAACTATAAAGCTACGGCGATTGGCAATTTGGGTGAGTTCATCTGTTAAGGTTAGTCTAGTAATTTTATGAATCTGTTCAGACAGAGTTTGTTCAACACCTTTCTGCATAGTCATATTTTTTGCTTGTAACAGTAATTCCCCTGTTGGGAGAGTCTGTTCAGACATTAGGTACCAACTACCATCAGTATGATCCACTTCAAAAATTCGAAATTCTAGACTCCGTCTTTTGTTTTGGGCGAACTTTAACCAATGCTCAATATCTTTGGTTTCTATATTTGGACCTTGCTGATTTTGAAAAGCAATTCGGACAAGTTGGTTGAAGCTTTGCCCGATCATTTGGTCGAATTCAATACACATAAAATCGGCATAGGCTTGATTGCAGCCAACTAATAAATCTTCAGCTGAATAAATGGCATAGCCATCTTGAGTGACTTCAAGAAAGTCGCCTATTCGAGAGGCTAATGTTAAAACTCCGTCTTTCATACTACCTCTATATGTATATAGGAAGAGTAAATGTTATCCCTTATTTACAATACTGACTCTGATTGTAAAAGTGCTAACCTACCATAATTGGCAACTGCTGGTTTGTACATTAAATTTGCCTGACAAAGTTATAATTCAACATGGGTAATAACCCAACCGTGAGATCCCGAATACTTTTAGTTTAATCGATTTAAGTCCCTGTTAGTTTACTGACAGGGACTTAGAATAAAGAGCAGTATCCTCAAAAACGCAAGGACAGGAATCTATTTAAAGTAACAACCCAAACAGGATTTGAGTCGACAGTTTTGTATTATCAAACGAAAAAAATCAATGTATGTTGTAGGAAATAGGTAATACATTTAAGCTTATTACTGCTATCAGTGTTCTTAATATCACTGCTTTTTTAGTTTATAAAAGGAATGAATAATTAGTGAAAGTTCTCAGTGTTTTACTTCTAACTTTGTTGTCCTTCTGTGTTTTTGCGCAGTTTTCCGATCCATCGCCGTGGCCAGAAATCCGTAAAAAACGTATCGCTACATTATTGCCATCAGCACTTAAAGCGTCAAAAGTAGACGCGTGGTTAGTCATCTGCCGTGAAAATAATAATGATCCGTTAGCGAGCCATGTTGGCTGCGAAAATGCGGGTCAAACCGCGGTGTTTTTGTTCTTCCATCATAAGCAAAAATTTCACTCAATGGCTTTTTCTCCAGCTGGGGAGGCGACCGCATTAAACGATGTTAATTTACTCAATGAAGTAGTTGCCGTTGACCGAAATGCATCTGCCATTCATATTGCCGCTGATTTTATTCGAGAAAAAAACTTTTCAAATATTGCGATTAATATGTCTTCCAAGAATGCTCAAGCAGACGGCATTAGTTTTACCCAATATCAACAACTGACCAAAGCGCTTGGTGAGACGTTAAGCCAAAGACTGACGTCATCAGATGAAATCATTTATCAATGGTTATCCATTAAATTGCCAGAAGAAATTGAAATTATGCGTAAAGCCGCAGCTTTAACTGCACAATGGCAAATTGAGGCGTACTCGCAAATTACTCCAGGTGTCACGACCGATGCCGATGTAGCGCGCTTTTTAAAAGCTAAAATGCGAGAAGCGGGTGTCAGAGATGGATGGGCTGCGGAACAAAATCCAAATGTAAACTCAGGAACAGATCGTGGGCATTCACACGCCACAGATAAGGTCATTCAGCCAGGAGATGTAATTCAGACAGATTTTGGTATTCGGGTTTATGACAAGTGGGTGACGGACATTCAGCGTTTTGCCTACGTATTGAAAAAGAATGAGAGCCAAGTGCCAGCTGATATTCAAGGTTACTGGGAAAACGCCAAACAAGGTCGTCAGGCTGCTTTTTTAGCAATGAAGCCAGGTGTGAAAGGCATAGATGTCGATGCGGCACAGCGTAAAGTCATGGCAGAAACTGGTTCTTTACCGTTAATGTGGAGTACTGGCCATCCGGTTGGTTATGTGGCGCACGACACAGGACCAAATTTAGGTGGCTCAAGTGCGGTCAGCGTTAGACCCGCATCTCAACGCCTATTAGCTAAAGGAATGACATTTGCGTTTGATGGTTTTTACAGTTGGTTGTTAGCCGACGGACAGCCTAAAACTATATCTGTTGAGGAAATGGTCCAAATCACTGACAGTGGCGCTGAGTTTTTGATCCCTCCACAGCTTGATTTAGTCTTGATAAAATCAAACTAGAAAGGTGTAATCAGCAATGATTAAAACGGTGTAAACAGAAGACGCAGGTCGATAATGGTTTAGGTTTTGTTGTCTATTTCAAATAAAACCTGCAAAAGGAAATGACTATTTCTACACATGTATACCCCGAAAAATCACTAGAAGCCGTGGTCATAACACCCAAAGCGCTAAGTCTATGTGTCACAGAAACGTTATATTCTGCGGCGCAAGAAACCTATCAAGATATCGCCGCTATGACCCAAACTCAATCCGTCGATGCTGTGGTGGCATCGCTGCTCCCAGCACAAAAATATTTACCCCATGCTTCTTCTATGAACTTAGGTGCAATAAATAACAGAGCGCTAGTAGAAACTCTATTAGCGGAGATCGCGGGAGGGCCTGCCGGTTATCAAATTCGTAAAATGTTAGGCAGTAATCAAGTTCTTTGTGATTTTGACCAGGCTTGGATACGCCGACAATACGCCCCACATTTATACCCTACTAACCATGCGCCTCATGGCTGGCATCAAGACGGTGCTTTGGGATTTGATTTCCTCGCAACCAATAACAAACAACTGGATCCAGAAGGGTTATTGCCAACTGTTACTTGCTGGATTGCTTTGACTAAGTGCGGAGTAGATGCGCCAGGATTGGAATTTGTGTCTCAGACTGTTGATGCGCTACTGCTCCCCGAAGAGCTGACTAGTCACAGCATCAACAGTCGCTTTTCGGTAGATTCATTTTACACACCGCAAATGGACGCTGGTGATGCGCTTATTTTCCAAGGTGGCACGCTACATCGGACGCATGTAGTCAAAATAATGCAAACCAACCGCACTAGTGTTGAATTGCGCTTTGTTGCTAAACATAATATTCCGCAACGTTTGTCTGGGGATTATTTTATTCCCATGCCGAATGGTAATGAATGAAACCTTTACACAAAAGGTTACCGTCACGAAGTCGAATACGCGGCTCACAAAAATAGTAGTAAGGGCTCTATTTTGCCTGCAGTACTAGCAGCTCAAAAACGGAGGTGATTGATTTTTTATGGAAAGCTTGATTGTGTATGCTTTGATTCATGTCAGTAGGAGCTACTCAATGATGACTTTACCAAAAGCGTCGTTTGACGTGTAATGGATAAAATCACTGAATAATTTATCATTTTCTACATTAGATAACTTGTTATCTAATAGTTCTTTGAGTCTTAATCCCTCAGCCGTATTCGACACAGCTAAACTGGCTGGCACTATACCCATCTCTTTATAATATATATTTTCTATATTGAGTGATTTAATCGTACTCATGGTGGAAACTCTTTCGAATAAAATCACTTTTAAACGCCCCATCTCTAACATTTTAACTAATTGTTGTAAGCTACTAACTTCAACAAACTTTATAGTTGGAACACTCACTATTTCTGAGAAAAACTCAGCGTTTCCGATAAGAGTACCAATACTGCCATTAGGTAATTTTTCAATATCGAAATAACTTTTATCTAAAGAATAGAAATCCACATGGGTATTAATATGCCAATTAAGTTCAACACTGTATTGATAGAAATCGTCAGTTTCTAATTGATAGGGAGTCAACCCAATGAGATCTAATCGCCTACTTTGTAACTCTTTTTTTGCTCTACCGTAAGTCATGATATGAATATTGAAGTCTATGTTTTTTTCGAATGCTAATGACATAAGCATGTCGATTACCATACCACTGCCATCTTCATTAATTAGTGGCGGAAAATGGCTCAAAACCAACTTCTATTTCTTGAGAGTAACTATGTGGGCTATATGCAATCAACAGGTAAAAGATAGAGATATTAAATAACAGTACTAGGTTTCGCATAAACGCTTCCTGCGTGTTTTGATAGCACAAAGATATGATCAGAGGTTGTTACACACAAGTCTTTTTATTGGCTTGTATTTTAGGTGACTTTATTAACCTCCTTCACTTAGCATTCGTTTGGCTTGTTCAACAATCAACTCGCATGAAGGTAACACTTGATAACTCGCTGCACCCAATGGAATAAAACTATCGTGGGCAGTAAGCCGTTCCACTTTTCGCTTTGAAAAATCTTTATCATGTTCAGCCAATAGAGTAATTAACGCTTCGCTAATTGAGCCTGTTTGGCGACATTCATCCACTATCAGCACATTTTTTATATTGCCAATAGCTTTAACAATAGCGCTTTCATCAAGCGGGGCAAGCCAACGTAAGTCAATTACAGTACAGTGAATACCTGATTCAGCGAGCAGTTGTTCAGCTTGCCGACTCAAATAATAACCGTTGGCATAACTGATAATACACAGGTCTTTACCCTTGCCAAAACAACCTAGTTGCCCGGTTTTAGTCGGTTTAGCATCGTTTGGTGGTACATAATCAAATGACCAAAGTGAATCACCTTCTTGATGTAGATCTTTTTTCATATACAGCGCAATAGGCTCAAGAAAAATTACTACACGTTGCTCTTCTTGCGCCAATCTGACTGATTCTCTGAGCATTTCCACGGCGTCGGCACCGTTTGAAGGGCAAGCAATAATTAATCCTGGAATATCACGAAATACAGCGAAGGAGTTGTCGTTATGAAAATGCCCACCAAAACCACGTTGGTAAGCTAAACCAGCGATCCTTATGACCATAGGATTAGTGAATTGACCATTTGAAAAGAACGGCAGGGTGGCAGCTTCACCGCGTATTTGATCTTCAGCGTTATGTACATATGCTAAAAACTGAATCTCTGGCATGGGCAAAAAACCGTTGTGTGCTAAGCCGATTGCCATGCCCAAAATCGACTGTTCATCCAGTAGGGTATTGATAATTCTTTGTGGGCCAAATTTGTCTGCCAGTTTACTGGTGACGTTATATACCCCGCCTTTGGCGCCAATATCTTCACCACACATGACTATATTCTGTTGCTGTGCCATCAAATCTATCATGGTCCAATTCAGCAGTTTGGCTAGGTGCTGTTTCTTAGATACGTTGTGTTTTTCATGGCTGAATAATTGCGTGCGCTCGGCTTTAGATACTTTGCTCAGGTACTGTTTTTTTAACCTAGGCGGAATAATACTGTGTTTGATTTTCTCAGCACTTGTTAGCTTAGGTTTAGTGATAACTGTTTGGCTGATTTCTTCAACTTGGCTTTCTATATTTTTATATAAATTAATAATTTGCTTATCTTTAAGACAACTATGTTTCAACAGTAAAGCAGCACTAAATAACAATGGGTCGTGGGCTTCAGTGTCTTCAATATATTCATTACTTCGATAGGTAAATTCAGAATCTGAACCAGCATGCCCCAGTAAACGTACTGTTCTCATATGCAAAAATACTGGTTTACGTTGTTTTCGGGCAATCTCAACCGCTTGTTGGGTTTTGTGGTAAGTGTCGAGCAAATCTAAGCCATCACATTGAATATAATGTAACCCGGCTCTGTGTTCAAAATTGGCCTGCACCCAGCCTTTTGGTGTGGCGGTAGAGATCCCAATGCCATTGTCTTCACATATAAATACAATGGGGATAGGCACTGACTGATAAGCAGCCCATGCTGCAGCGTTAATCGCACCTTGTGCTGTGGAGTGATTCGACGAAGCATCACCAAAATTACATATCACCACTCCGTCTTTATCTAATACGTTATCAACCTTAACTTTGCGCGAAAGACTAATACTAAAAGCCGTGCCTACTGCTTTAGGTAAGTGCGAGGCAATGGTGCTAGTTTGTGGTGGAATAAACAGGCTCTTGCTACCTAACACTTTGTGCCGACCACCGGAAATAGGATCATCAGACGACGCAGCAAAACTCAGCAGCATATCGTACAAAGGGTTTTGGTCTGGTACTTGTTTAGAGCGCTGGATAACAAAAGCGCCACTTCTGTAGTGTAAAAAGGCCATGTCATTAGGCCTAAATGCCAATGCACACGCAGCGTTACCTTCGTGCCCCGCACTGCCAATAGTATAAAAACTCTGACCTTGTTTTTGCATGATACGCGATTGAAAGTCCAGATGACGACTCATCACCTGTGATTCAAATAGGTCAATCAATTGTGTGTTTGACAAACCCACTTCTGCAGGCGTGAATGAAGAATTTACAATAGGCAAAGAATCAGACTCAATGGCCTGAATAATCTGTTGTTTAACCTTAATATTACGATCCTGCATCATGTCATTACGCCCTAAATGTACTGCTTAGATAAATGTCTATAAGCCAGATTTTGGTCGACCTAGAATAAACTTTTACAAATCATAAGTTTTATTTAGATAAAGGAATAATATTAATAACCTTCATTTGCTATAGTTTTTACCTATATTAGATATAAGGACGAGGCAGCATGGATTTACGTGCATTAGAGTATTTTGTGAGCATTTACGAAACGGGTAGTTTAAGCGCAGCATCAAAGAAAAAATTTGTCGCCCAGCCTTCCATATCTTCTTCGTTGAAACTATTAGAAAACAGTTTGTCGACCAGCTTATTTGTTCGTCATGCAAGAGGAGTGCAAGCAACCCATGCAGGTGAGCAGCTTTATCCGTTAGCCAAAAAATTATTGGGGCAAGCTACCGCCATTCGCGATGTATTTAGCACCGACACTACAAAAACACCTTTTCGGTTAGGTTTAATTAAAGGGTTAGGTGTTGCACGAATGAGTGATTTGTTAGGCAGGTTTACGCGTTCAGTCGACTCATTGGAACTCACATTAGTGTCTCAAGATGAACCATGCCAAGCGCGGATCATTAGTCGCGATTTACTGCTAAACAACGAACTTTTTGTGCCTATGTGGCAAGAAGAATATCAATTAGCTATTCCTCAGCATCATCCGTTAGCCTTAATCGATAATTTGAGTATTACCGATTTGCAGGGCTTGGCATTTGTACAACGCAATCCATGTGAAGGTTGGGTGTATTTGAAACAAGCACTTAATCACGCCAAGGTCAGGTTAGATACCAGAGCAAAAATACAAACGATTGAATATGCGTTAGGTTTAGTCAAAGCCGGTTTAGGCTGCGCTTTTATTCCGGTTTCCGATGATATTGTCAAAGATAAAAGCATACACTTTACATCAATAACAGGTTTGTCTATTTCAAGGGAAATAGGTTTAGCTTACAGCCATGAATCCGACACAGTTGAAGTCTTGAAAGAATTGGTAGGTCCGAATCACACTGCTAGCTGATCAAAACACAACTCTTTTATCTCTGTTTTTGGTAAAATTGCCTCGCAGTATCAATCTGTTCACATAAAATCACCACTTCATCCAACATACGCGTGGTCATACGATGAACTTTGTCGGCATTCGGATGAAATATAAAATTATTTTTTACCGCTGGAATATGCTGCCACTGAGGCCAATTAAGCCCATCTGGACTGTCAGCACTGTGTTGACTAGGTTGCACAACCACTTGCGGTAAAGTCACTAAAACTTGTTCAAGTCCAATAGAAGGGTAATCGTCCTTAGCATCGGCAAATGGATTGCTCGCTCCGCATAATGCTATTTGTTGTTGAGGCCACGCTTGATTTGCCACTGTACGCAGAGGGCGCGACCATAACTCATAAAACACACTGACCTTTTGTTGCCCAGCGTAAGCTTGTCTTATTTCTTGCAGCTTGGTTAGGTAGTCTTTGGCAACACTATTGGCTGTTGCTTCTCGGCCTGTGATTTTGCCTAACATAATTAATTCGTTGCCCACATCTTCTAAGGTTTGTGGGTCGGAATAAATTACTTTTGGATCATACTTTTCGAGGCGCGCTAAATCATCCGATGGGTTGCCTGTTTTCCACGCAATGATCACATCTGGTTTAAGTTGAATAATTTTTTCAATTTGTAACCGAGCATAGTTACCTACTCGTAAAATATCTTCAGCGGCTTTAGGGTAGTCGGCGTGTGCCGTGGTGCCAATGATTTGTTCACTGGCACCTATTGCATACAATGACTCAACTATATGCGGCGCAAGGGCAATAATGCGCTGTTTTTGTAGTGAGTCATTACTATCAGTATTAGCGCTTGAAATATTAGCCTGCAATCCTATTGTCCCGAATAAAAACAGGCTTAAAAAACGGTTGGTTAATCGACTCACCAATCAATGCCTTTTTGTGCTTTGATGCCATTGTCGAAGGCATGTTTAACCGGTCTTACTTCACTCACGGTATCGGCTAATTCGATAATCGAACGATGGCAAGCGCGGCCTGTTATCACCACGTGTTGGTCTTTTGGCCTAGCGGTAAGTGCCGCCAATACTTCATCTAAGTCGATATATTTATAGGTGATCATGTAGGTGATTTCATCTAATAAAACTACATCAATCGTTGGGTCTTGTAGTAGTTTTTTACTGTGCTGCCAAGCAGCCTGAGCGGCTTGAATATCGGTGTCTTTGTCTTGGGTTTCCCAAGTGAAACCTGTGCCCATTACATGAAATTCGACGCCGTTTTTTTCCAATAAATTACGTTCCCCGCATTCCCAGCCGCCTTTCACATATTGCACCACCGCGGCTTTTAAACCGTGGCCAACCGCGCGGGCAACCGTGCCAAAACCAGAAGTGGACTTACCCTTGCCGTTACCGGTTAACACTAGTAACAATCCTTTTTCTTCTTGAGCCGCAGCAATACGTTCATCTACTTTGGCTTTTTGTTCTTGCATCCGCGCCTTATGGCGAGTTTGGTCTTTTTCATCAGTCATTTTAAATACTCGTTTCTTAATTGATTAGGGCCTGTATTTTTTTCCAATCTAGATGGGTCATACAGGCATCGGCTAGACGATCTAATTCACGTTCTTGTTGGGCAGCATAGGTTTCGACTTCGTCTGTTTCTGCACCTGCCCAAGCAATAATTTGTTTTAAAGCCAAAGGGGAGTCGAACATGCCATGTAAATAACTACCCGCAACTTGGTTATCTAAACTCACGCAACCTTCGAGTTGTCCGTCGTCTAATAGCGCAAAAGCCTTACTATCAGCATCTCGTTCGGTGTGTCCTACATGTATTTGATAACCAGATACTGTTGCTTCAACACTTTTACTGTTTTTATCAGCGCTTAATCTTAGTTTACCTTGGCTATGGGTAAGCTGCTTTTCATTGTGTAATCTAGTTTGTATAGGTAAGTATCCAAGACCTTGTGAGGTACCTATGTTGCCTTCAATTCCTGTTGGATCGCAGATGGTTTGTCCCAGCATTTGGTAACCGCCACAAATCCCTAATACTTTGCCAGCATAACGTAGGTGTTTGGCAATATCCTTATCCCAGCCATGTTGCTTAAGTAACGCTAAGTCAGCCCTAACATGTTTACTACCGGGTAAAATAATAAGATCAGATGGCGGTAATTTTTGTCCTTGGCGCACAAACGTTAGCTCTACTTGGGGATGAGCACGCAACATATCAAAATCGGTATGATTACTAATGCGCGAGAAAACAGGCACTGCAATACGTAAACGTATATCGTTTTGATCCATAGTTTGACTGGCTTGGATCGCGTCTTCTTCGGCCAGTTGTAAGTCCATTAAATAAGGTAACACCCCTAAAACCGGTTTACCGGTGCGTTGCTCTAACCAATCTAAGCCACTTTGTAATAAAGCAATGTCACCACGAAATTTATTGATCACAAACCCGGCTACGCGTTTTTGTTCACTTTTAGACAATAAGTCTAAGGTACCCACTAAATGGGCAAACACGCCGCCTTTGTCGATGTCCGCCACTATGATAACCGGACAATCCACCGCTTCGGCAAAACCCATATTGGCGATGTCACCCTGGCGTAAGTTGATTTCCGCGGGGCTACCTGCTCCTTCAACCATAATCACTTGATATTGTTTGGCTAACCGCTGGTGGGAATCTACTACCGCCTGCATCGCTACTTTTTTATAATCATGAAAGGCCTGAGCTTGCATGTTGCTTATGGCCTTACCCTGAATAATAACCTGTGCACCAGTATCACTGCTTGGTTTAAGCAACACTGGGTTCATATCAACATGTGGTGCAATACCGGCCGCTAATGCTTGTAACGCTTGGGCGCGACCTATCTCACCTCCGTCAACGGTGACGGCACTGTTTAATGCCATGTTTTGTGGTTTAAAGGGCGCCACTTGGTATCCCAAGCGTTTTAAGCAACGGCAAAACCCTGCAACTAACACACTTTTACCGGCATCCGATGTAGTGCCTTGGATCATTAATGTGGCAGCTTGAGTGTTGGTCACGGTTTATTCAAAATGGTTGTGTGCAAAGTCAGCCGGTAGTCCAATAAATGCGACACTGGGTTTTGCCTCTGGATAAGCTGGAATAATAATACGGGTTAAACTGGCATGGCCTATTTGAAGTTGGCTGTACCATACTCCTGAGCGCCAGTCTGTGCGCAGAATATGGGCTAAAATCTGTCTGATTACGCCGCCATGACAAACCAATAAATTGTTTTTTCCGCTGTGTTGTTTACACAATGATTGCCAAGTCGTAATTACTCTATTGTGAAAGGTTTCTAGTGACTCACCCTGAGGTGGCGTATTGTGGTCGGGATCTTGCCAGAATGACGTCATTAAAGGCCATTGCTGGGAATGGTCATCAAATTTTATTCCATCCCATTCACCAAAATCACATTCCTGAATACCTGCTTCAATTTGTAGTGATAGTTCATGATCAGAGGCCAGTTCCTGGGCAAAGTTTTGGCATCGTCTTAGCGGTGAGCTAATGATATTGTCAAGGTCGTGCAGGTGACTTGTCTGCTGTAACATCTGCTGCCAGCCGTCACGACTTAAAGCGACATCTGTTCGACCATATAAAGCGGGGGGACCGTCAATTTGGCCATGACGAATGAGATCGAATTGAGTCACATTTGTTTCGGTAACATCGGTGGTCATTGTGTTGTGTCTTTTAAGGTCATCGGTAAACCTGCGGCCGTAAAGGTGACTTTATCCACAAGGGCTGCTAACGCTTGATTTAACCAACCCGCTTGGTCGACAAAAATACGACTCTCTTTTCCCATGGGGATGATGCCTAGGCCTACCTCATTCGACACTAAAAATATGTCACATTTGCAAGCTTGCAGTGCACTAAGTAATTCACTAAAGAGGGTTTTAAAATTTTGCTCAGGGTATTCAAATAATTGGTTGTTTAGCCATAACGTTAAACAATCAATCAGCAGAATTTGTTTCGGTAAAAATTCGGTTTCTGCCAAGAGTAAGTTGAGATCCAGTGGTACCTCGGCTAAACGCCAATGGTCAGGGCGTTCAGCTTCATGGTAGGCAATTCTTTGTGCCATTTCAGGATCGCTGGCCGTGGCGGTAGCGACAAAAGTAACAGGTAAGTTGGTGCTAGCGCTTAGGTGCATAACTTGCTCCAAAGCAAAGCGAGACTTACCTGAACGGGCGCCCCCTAGTACCAGATGTATCATCTATTAACTCCTTCTTTCATAGTGTTATTTGGCTATTCGACAAAATAATCATGTAAATCAGTAATTCTTGTAATTGTTGTGCTGTACCAAGGCAATCGCCGGTGTAGCCGTTGATATGTTTAGTCATCCAAAAACGTAACCAGTACCTTAAAATAGAGCAACCAATTAACACATATACAACAGTCCAAAAGGGTAACAAAACACAGGCCAGTGCCCCGGTTATTAACACCAAACACATTACTTTTGGACTAAATGGTTTGGCTGCAGGTTCGCTTTTACTGCCTCTACCGGGTACCTGATTGGATAAATGGGGCATGTCCTGCACTAAACTAATCGCCATGGCTCTAGATAAAGGATAGGCCAGTAACAAACTCACCACGAGTAAATCTTGTTCGGCAAGAGCGTTAAGTAATACAAATTTGCTAAGTAGTGCCATCACTAAAGCGCAAGTGCCGTAAGTGCCATTACGACTGTCCTTCATAATGGCTAATTTACGCTCTTGCGTGAAACCACCAAAAAAGCCATCAAAGGTGTCGGCCAAGCCGTCTTCGTGCAACGCACCTGTCATCAGTAGGCTCAGTACAATCAATAAACAAATAGCCGGTGAGATACCAACCAAAGGCGCTATCATCCAATAAACCGCACTCAGTAAACTAGCCAACAGCCAGCCAACTAAGGGAAAATAACGAGTCGCCCTGCGCATTTTACTTGGGCTGTATTGAATGTTTTTGGCCATTGGCAGGCGGCTAAAAAAACCTAACGCTAAGCAAAATAAATTCAGGTGGTACTTAAGCCAAGTGTGCATTATTGGTTGCTCATATTGTGACTTGTGCGCTGTCAAAAGTGGCCATGTTGTTGTAGAAATTGGCCGCTACTTTAAGTAACGGTACAGCCAATGCCGCACCTGTGCCTTCGCCTAAACGTAATCCTAAATCTAGCAATGGCTTTGCGCTGAGTTCGTTGAGTAATAGTTGGTGGGCATTTTCAGCAGAGCAATGAGCAAATAACATAAATTGTTGTGCTTGTGGTGCAATACGAATAGCCATCAAAGCGGCAACCGAGACAATAAAACCATCGACCAATATAGTTTTTCCGGCACTCGCAGTGGCTAACATTGCCCCCACAATCTGGCCAATTTCAAACCCTCCTACTTCGACTAATGCGCTGTGGCAATCTATGTTCTTTTCGGCGTATTTTTGTTGGACTCTTTGTTGCGCTTTGCTAATCAGTTGGACTTTTTTAGCCAGTTGTTCTGCTGTAATGCCTGTTCCTGTACCGGTTGTTTGTTCTGCTGACAAACCGGTTAACACACACAGCAGTGCAGATGCAGTGCTGGTGTTGCCAATGCCCATCTCGCCAAAACCTAACACGTTGGTCCCTGTTGCTAGTTGACTTTTCGCCGCTTGTTCGCCAAATAATAAACATTGTTCGGCCTGAGCTTTTGTCATGGCAGGTTCAACAGACAAGTCGGCAGTGCCAGCCGTAATGCGTTGGTTAATTAAAATTGGGTGGGGGGCTTTTACTGGGTTTAATATGCCCGCATCCACTACTTTTATCTGAATATCTAAGCTGTCACAAAAACAATTAATTGCTGCGCCGCCAGCTAAAAAGTTGGCCACCATTTGCCCTGTTACTTCACTTGGGGCAATACTTACGCCGTTTGCGGCAATACCGTGGTCGGCAGCAAAAATCATGATGCTAGGCTGGTGGATCTGAATATGCTGGTAATTACCTGAATGATAACCTTGGATCAGGCTTAATTTTGTAGCAATGGTTTCAAGTTGCCCTAACGCACCAATGGGTTTGGTTTTCGCATCGATGTGTTGTTGGATCTCAGGTAGCTTAGCCTGATCCAATTGCGGGATAGTCCAATACTCTGCACTGAAAACTGCGGGCACTGATGTGTTCATACTCTGTTAAATACCTTGTTGATTACTTTTTATTGACGTCTTTGGCTCATCACCAATAGAAAAAACACACTGCCGATTGCAGAGGTGATTATACCAATGGGAATTTCTTGATTGGGCAGGGCTACTCGGGCTAATACATCGACCCACACCATAAAACAGCCGCCGAGTAAGACGCAGCCGACTATGACAATACGACTCGTTACCCCTAACCAGTTTCTGACGATATGCGGGATCATCAAACCAACAAACCCAATGCCACCACAATAAGACACAATACATGCGGTAAGGGCGGCGCAAATTGCCAAGGACAAAATCCGTAAACGAGTGACTTGTACGCCTAGGGTTTTGGCGTTTTCGTCACCAAGTAACAAAGCGTCCATATGCCGTCCATAAATCAATAATATGGCCACACTGATAACCACAACTGGCAACATGACCCATGCATACCAAATTTCTACTCTCGCTAAGCTGCCCATTAACCAAAAAATCACTTTATTCGCCGCAAAAGGCTCACCTAAAAATAGAATAAAGTGACTGAAAGCACTCAGCATAAAAGACACCGCTATGCCGGCCAGCAGCATATGTTCGGTTTTACTGCCAAAGGTTTTTGCTGCCAATATTTGGACTAAAAACACCGCAAATAATGCCCCTAAAAATGCGGCAAAAGGTAAGGCTAATGAAAACGACAAACTGGGGAACATTTGGATTAAACCAAGTTGCTCGGCTAACTTACTGTCAAATAACAAAGTAGCAATACTGGCACCTAAACCTGCACCTGATACCACACCAAATAAATAAGGGTCGGCTAAACCATTGCGAGTAATGTTTTGCAAAGTGGCACCGGCTATGGCTAAACCTGCACCCACTAAAAAACCCACAAACACTCTTGGCGCGCGAATTTCCCAGAAAATCATGTTATTGACAGGGTCTTGACAACCCTGAGTCATGCAATGAATAAGCTCGCTACTTGATAAATCAGCGGCACCAAAAAAGAGAGCAGCAATGGGCGAAACGATGACCAGTAAACACAGTAATATCCATTTTTTACTCATTTGCTAGAGTCCTCGGCAGCCGGCGCTACATCCAGTTCAACTTCATCAGGTGGATAGAAGTCCACCCGAAATGCAGCATTGTTGCCGCTTTGGCTAACGTGGCAAGGGATCTTGAATACCTGTTGTAAGCGCTCTGCGGTGAGCACTTGTTGTGGTGTGCCTTGGGCCACCATTAGCCCTTCATCTAATAGACATAGATGGTCGCAATAATTGGCCGCAAGATTCAAGTCATGCAAACTCATGACAACCGTGATATTCAGTTTGTGGGCAAGTGAACGCAGTAACTTAAGCACTTGGTGTTGATAATACACATCGAGATGATTGACCGGTTCATCTAACACAATGAGTGCGGCTTTTTGCACTAAGGCGCGGGCAATCAAACCCCGCTGTTGTTCACCGCCAGATAACGAACTAAAGGTTTGTTTTACTTTATTATCCAGCCCAACCCGAGAGATAGCGTCACTGATGCTTTTGTCGTCTTCGGCTGTTTGCCTGCTAAGCAAGGATTTATGTGGTAACAGGCCCATGCGCACAATTTGGTATAAATCTAAAGCAAATACACTGTCGTTGAGCTGATTAACTACGGCGATTTGTTGGGCCAAGGACATGGGGTCGTAATCTGTCAGCGCTTTATTGTTCCAACTAACACTGTGCTGGCTGGCTAATTGCCCAGATAAGATTTTGAGTAAACTGGTTTTGCCCGCACCATTGGGGCCTAACACCCCCATGACTTTACCTGCGCTTAGGTTAAGACACACATCAGACAAAATCTGTTGCTGACCAATTTTTAGGTTCACATTGTTAGCAATAAGCGAGCAGGGGTTAGACATGTTTTAGCTCACACTTATTCAGCAGAATAACAGTCACAATCAAAGTGATGACTCTAGTAAGGCAGGCAGGGAAACACATCAACAACAGCATAAAAGCTGTTCAGAGATAATGTATCCGTGTGTTCCCGCACGAAAATTAAAAGGCTTCGAAAGTAGGTTTTCTACTTCAAAGGATTAACAAGGCTGGTATCTGACTTACGTTTTTTAACAAACGTTTACAGTTGCGGGTACAGTTCTGGATTTTCACCTGATTCCCATTTAGTCTGCATTTTTATTGCGAACAATAACAATACAACACCTCATTATAGGCGCCGAATATAACAAGTAAGTAGATGATGTTCTAGGCTTATTTAGTTGTTTGTCATGCAGTTAGCAATAGTTTGGTTGTTTACTCTAAAAACCATTTAAAAGGATAGTTATGAACCTCACTCGCCGCACTTTTTTACTCGGTCATGACCTCAGGTCTTTTAAACAAATGTGTAGTTTAGTTTTGGGTGTTAGCTTGACTGTTTTGATGTTAGGTGCTTGCCAACCCACAACAAAAATTCAAACGGATGTGTCTACGCTAGATGTTAACAAGTTAGAAAAACCTACCGACTCAGGTGTTTTTAGCACGCACAGCCAAACCTATGGGCAACTCGCTGACGGCAAATCAATAGACATGGTGACATTGCACCACCCCAAGGGCATGGAGGTGGATGTGATCAGTTACGGTGGAATAATTACCCGTTTAACCACACCTGATCGCCAAGGGGTGTTTGCTGACGTGGTATTAGGATTGGATAATTTAGAGGATTATGTCAATTTAAACCCATACTTTGGCGCATTAATTGGACGTTATGGTAATCGTATTGCTAACGGCAAATTTACTTTAAATAACGTCAGCTACCAATTAGATGCCAATGCTTGGCAAAATCACCTTCACGGCGGCAAACAAGGCTTTGATAAAAAAGTATGGTTAATGGCGCCTTTCACCACCGAAAAGTCTGCAGGTATCGTACTGACGTTGCAAAGTCCTGACGGTGATCAGGGTTACCCCGGTCAGTTGGATATAGAAGTGACTTACGAGCTGACCACCGACATGCAGTTAGATATGCGCTTTAAGGCCAACACCAATAAAACCACTATCGTTAATATGACTCAGCATACGTATTTCAATTTAGCGGCAGCAGGTGATGTGCTTGATCACAAAATGCAAATTAATAGCCAAGCGATTACCCCTGTGGATCAACGCATGATCCCAACCGGAGACATTATGCCGATTAAAGACACGGCATTTGATTTCACTCAAGCTAAAACCATTGGTAAAGACATCGATGCCAATCATCCACAGTTAAAATTTAGCAAAGGTTATGACCATAACTATGTGATAAAAGCCAGCGCCAGCGATGAACTGGTTTTAGCGGCAATAGTCACCGAACCCACTAGCGGGCGCCTACTTGAAGTATGGAGTGAAGAACCCGCTATTCAATTTTATACGGGCAATGGATTAAATGGTTCGTTACAAGGTAAGGGCCGTACCTATGGGAGTAGAAGCGGCTTTTGTCTTGAACCGCAACATACCCCAGACTCGCCCAATTTGCCGCTTTTTCCTAGCACAACCTTAGAGCCTGAACAGACTTATCAAACACGTATTATTTATCAATTTTATGCACTATAAATATGCGAACTGCAGGCACGGGTTCCTGAAAAATTAAAGGGGCAAGATGACCCAGTAGGTTGGAAGACTAACTAATTACCAGCCGTTTTCTCTTTTAATAACATGTAAATTCCAAACCTATTAGGCATATGTAACGAAGCCCTGGTGTCGTTAACATATCATCGAATATTTGTTTATATTTTGGTTGTTGTGTGTCGATTATTGTTTGTATTCATTACAGTCTTGAACTTGAAACCTGGTCACAGGTTTCAAGCTTTTAAAGGTTCATACCTTCTTAGATTTAAAAGCGGGACGCATAAATAGACCACCGATAAGCAATAACGTTATCATGCTCATACTTGGAGTTGAAACAGCTCTAAATCGCTGCACATTTCCATCATCAAAAATAAGTTGGGCTTCCTTTACTTCATTAACAACAGCTTTAAACTTCCGTTCATTTCTATCATCAAATACAAGTTGAGCTTCTTTAGCAGCACTAAAAAACGTACTAGGTGGATCAAGTGTTACTCCACAATTTCCCGGTACATAATAAGTTGGTGAAATAGCGTTTCCAATATCATCATCACTGTCATGGTAAGAGAAGAAACAATCTAAAATGTCCAATCCCGAAAGTTCGAGAATGGTGGATTCCTCTACATCAGAATCTTCGAGCCAATTCGCATCTAAAACTACTGAAAAAAGTCCACTTGGACCGACTGAATCATCTGGGAAATCAAAACACACAGCTTCGGGATTATTCAAGGGACTATCTGGGATCCAATCAGAAACGCCAATTCCCCCATCTGTAAGTCCCAAACCACCACCTGATATATTTTGTGAAGAGGCAAAACCCCCACCAGGGGTAATAGAGTAATCCTCGGTTATCCCAGAGCCAAGACCATTAGCGTTAATCCCATCACCGGTTGACCCAATACAGAAGTCTGTTGCTTCCGACAATGGGATACCGACTGTATCTAGTTCTCCCTGACTTGGCGCTATAGCATTAATTGTTATCAAGGCTGCATAGGTAGAAGTTGATATTCCGAGAAGCGCGACAAGCGCTAATGATGACATAGTCTTAGTCCGAGAAAACTTCATTATAACTTTCAAATATCTGCAAAAATAATTACATATTTTCATTACAGTTTTCCTTTGTGTTGTTATGTATATTTTTTGAGTTGCGCGGTTAAGAATTGCAAATCTTATAATCCACGGTAAGCGATCTCAAAACATCAACAATAAGCCGTTTGATTGCGAAACTAAGCTTGAAATTGTTATAACCAGGTGCCGTTAGAGGAGCCATCATTGTTGTCTTTAATAATGTGGTTGTTTAAATTTCGCACTGGAGAGGTTAAAAGATTTACCTGAATGTATATTGACATACGTCAAGATTTAACCGCCTTATAAAAGAGGATATTTTGGAAATATAAGGGGGCAGAGCCGTTTCAAATGAAATGAGTGTGGCTGTCCTGTTTATTGTTTTTTTTTGCTATCAATTTCCTGTATTAATTACCTCCTTGGCGTTTTGGTTCAGTTATAACTATTTGGATTAAATGTATCTGCGTAGCTTCAATTCCAAACTCGCTATATCAATAGGTTTACTGAGGTAGTCGGTCATGCCTATTTCTAGGCAGTACTCTTTGTCTCCTTTCATGGCATTGGCGGTGAGTGCAATAATAGGCAGCTGAGTACAGCGCTTGCCTGCTTGGCCTTGTCTAATAAGCTGCGTCGCTTCAAACCCATCCATTACTGGCATCTGACAATCCATCAAGATTAAATCGAAGGGGGTTGGTGTAGGGCTATCTTGAAGCGTTTCTATTGCCTCTTTTCCATTTGCACAAATGACCGCATTGATCCCTAATTGCTTTAAAAGCTCTGACATCACAATTTGATTAATTTCATTATCTTCAACCACCATAATACGGGCTTGGGTAATGTCTTTTGGTTGGGCTGAATTGGCCAGTGACGGGTCTACTAACTTAGGGTTTTTTATTGATGTATTTTCATCATAAACCTGCAGAGGGATGTTGATGCTAAAACAACTTCCTCTCTCCAATTGACTTTGGACCGTGACCGTACCACCCATCAAATGGCAAAGTTGTTGCACAATAGATAAACCTAATCCAGTGCCACCGAAGTTGCGAGTAGTGCTCGAGTCTGCTTGGGAAAATGGGCTGAATAGGTTTTTTTGTGCGTCTGTGGAAATGCCAATTCCAGTGTCTTCAACTTGGCATATTAAACATGAAGTCGAATTTTCGGTAGCCAGCTTAACGCGCAAAGTGACGCTGCCTTTGGTGGTGAACTTTAAGGCGTTACTGATCAGGTTATTTAAAATCTGTCTTAGGCGCACCGGATCACCATTAACAATGCCTAGATCGTGATAAGTGGGTTCAATGACAAAGTTTAATTCTTTTTCTGCAAAGGAGGGTTGCATAATTACAGCCAACTCATTGATTAATTTAGATTAATTGAAATTAATGTTTTCTAGCTCTACCTTACCGGCTTCTATTTTAGATAAGTCTAGAATATCGTTGAGTAAGGATAATAAGGATTCGGCACTGGTACGGGCAATTTGCAGGTTGTAAGTTTGCTGGTCATTTAATGGTGTTTCCTTAAACCATTGCAACATGCCCAAAATACCGTTCATAGGGGTACGAATTTCATGACTCATATTGGCAAGAAACTGACTTTTAGCAAGAGCTGCAGCTTCTGCACGTTCCTTGGCTTGGGTTAAGGCTAATTGGTTTTCTATTTTTTCATCAATGTCTTGAAAAGAGCCGTACATTCGTACACATTTATTATTTTCAAAAATAGCCTCTCCTATGGCTGCAACCCAGCGTTCTTGACCTGATGGGGTAATGATTTGCAATTCTTCATGCCAAGGCTCGCCAGTGGTCATTGCCCTTTTTACCAACTTGGTAATTCTTTCCAGATTGTCCCCTGGTTTGTAAAAGGTGGAGGAGTTGGCTATGTTCGGCTTAAAATCTTTAGATACTCCGATTATTTCTTTGGTCATTTGCGACCAGTACAAATCACTTGTTTTTACATTTAATTCCCATGCACCTATACGCCCTTGATTACTCATTATTTCTAGCATTTTTCGTTGTTTGCTTAGTCTTCGCTCGGTTTTACTGCGAGTTATTTCATTGCTAATCCATTGAGAAAACAACCAAATCAATTCCAATTCATACGCACTAAAATCTTTGTCACGTGCATCGGGGCTTGAAAAATTAATTGTACCGTAGCGTTCACCTTCAACAATTAGAGGGGCGCCTATATAGCTTTCTAAACTTAAGGCTTCGTAACAAGGATGATTATTAATCATGCCTATGCACTTGGCTCAGGCCGATTTCACAGGCGCATGAATTATTGCTAAGTTTAACAATCGGTTAGGTATCT
>NZ_CAJWCF010000008.1 GCF_913020055.1 uncultured Paraglaciecola sp.
GTATTAACGAGACGGCCATTTTAGCCAATTTGGCCGGCCAGGCATTAGTTGTTACCGAAGAATTTAAAACCAAGTTGATTGACGTTGAGAAAGCTGTAAAACATTTAAACCCAGAGATGGCCATAGGTTTTGTTGTTAATAAAACTGAACAGGTTAGTTTAGAAGGTGGTGGTTATGGTTACTATTATGGAGCAAAAAATTAGTGTTGTTGCGGCCATTACTTAATCCAAATCAATCGGCCTCAAAAAAACAACTCGCTAAGTATGTCGCTGTTTTATTAGTGATGCTGCCATTCAGTGTTTTTTGCCAAGAGCTTGATATTAAAGCAACAGTAAATACATCAGGCTATATATACGAAACTCAAATTGGGGATGAGGAGGCAACACAAGGTGAATCAATCCTTGTAAAGCCATCTATTGTTGGCAGTTATTCTAGTCGACGCTTGTCCGCATCTTTAAGCGCCAATCATTCCATAGTGAAAAAAAATAGTGACAGTAGCATTGATACTGTCAACGGCACTACCACTGACAGTCAAAGTCAAAATTACACTGATTTCAAATATACCAGTACTTTAACACTAATTGAAAACGCAATGACGCTGTCTTTAAATGGTACCCAAGGTTATCGAAATATCAGTCAGCAACAAAATTATTTTAGCGATAAAATTTTAGATTCAAAGGATTTAACTAAAACCACTAGAAATAGTGCACAGCTGAGTTTTTCAATTCCAAACCCACTATATTTAGGGTTCAACTTGCAAGGAACCTATTCACAAACAAAATCTGACCGTTCTCAGGAAAGTACATTAGGTTTAGACAACGATAATTTAGGTGTTGTCGCCAAACTCTACCAAGGTAAAAATGTACGAGGTGTGAATTTTGATGTTTCCGCACAGTATAACGATACTAGCCGCTCTAATTTGCAAAATTTTAAGTCAACTAGAGTGCAAGCTAATTTTGGTTTTCCTATTGTTAATAAAATTGAATTTTTCGTCACTGGAGGCTTAGAAGAATACGACTCTGGTAATATAGAGTTCTCATCTCGCTCTAATATTGACACCAGCAGCTACGGTGCAGGTTTAAAGTGGAATCCGAGCAATGAACGTACTATATCTTTAACCTATAATCAGCTTGACGAAGGCGATAAACAAACCAACTATGTAGGCTTAGATCTAGCTTGGGCATTTACCTCCAGAACTGCACTCAATTTTGATTATAGTAAGCGTTTTTTTGGCGATTCATACCGTTTGGGATTTAAGCACTCACTTAAATCACTAAGAACATCTGTTACATATTCAGAGGATGTCACCTCGTTTTCTCGTCTTGGTGCTTCAACCACTACTATAACTGGCATTTTTGTATGTGAATTTGGATCGACAGATCTAGCCGATTGTTTTCAACCAGACAGCCTAGATTATCAGTTGCAGGCAGGTGAAGAGTTTAGAGCGACCACCGAAATAGATACGGACATCACTGAAGAGGTTTTGTTTCGAAAGACAGGCACCGCCAGTATTGGTTATGACAAACGCAAGATCAAAGTATCTATCAATGCCAATTACAGCCAAACCGAGTACCTGGAGTCTGACCGAATAAACACTAATCGTAGACTTAGCTTTAATTTTAACTACGCCTTAAGCCGCAAAACCAATATTAGCTTTGCATCTACTGTTGCTAAAAATCAACGTAGTGAATTGGAAGACGCAGATACCATAGTCACTAACAGCCTAGACTTCAAAAGAAACCTAACCCGACAGTTAAAGTTGAGTGTAGGCCTTAGATTGTTAGATAGAAAGTCAGATACCCTAGAGCGTGACGGTAGTGATAAACGTTTAACTGTTGGACTCAATTACACCTTTTAAACAGTATTTATATTGATGAACTAGTACAGTTGCTAACCCAATTTCACCCGATCATCAGATATCTATTTATCCCTTTTTTTACCTTCCCCGTATAATAACTAACATTCCTGTAACACTGCTATACTTTCAAAGCTGGTTGATTTTTGATCAGCACTTCATTAGTTAACGCGTCAGGAGAATATACACATGCAACGATATTATTATCTAAGTGATGATCTAAACGACCTCGAAGCTGTTGAACGAGAACTTGAAAAAAGCGGGCTCAGTTCGCCGCAACTCCATGTACTGAGTGAGAATGATGCGGAAGTAGAAAAACATCACCTACACGCCATTGAATCAGTTCTCAAACAAGATGTGGTTCACTCTACCCAACTAGGTGCCGTAGTGGGTATTATTACTGCAGCGCTTATTTTAGGCCTTACTTATGCCATGCAATGGCATACCACAGCAGCGGGTTGGCTTCCTTCAGGTTTTTTGGCGGTGATTGTATTAGGTTTTTGTGCTTGGGAAGGTGGCTTAGTTGGTATTCAAATACCTAATTACCAGTTTAAGCGTTTTCAAGCTTTGTTGAAGCAAGGTAAACACGTATTTTTTGTTGATGTATATGCGAATCAATATGAGGTGTTGTGTGACGTGGTTGAACGTCATTCTTCTTTAACTTTTGCAGGGCAAGGAGATGCGACACCATCATGGGTAGTCAAAGGTCAAGACAAGTTCAAGCATGCAATGAAAGCACTGCCTTAACCTCCTCTGTACCACTAAGTTTGTTTAGAAAGCCAATGTAATCAGCATTGGCTTTTTTGTGCAGATTTTTAGTCTTTTAAATCAAACTACACATCATCACTTAGCCTAACCTGCCGCCTGAAAATCACCAAAAAATCGCATGCCTACAGTCACATCTTGAATAATGTGTAATTGGTTAAAACGACTTTGCTGGGCACTGTCTTTTTCTAGCATAAAGCTTCGTTTGTTTTGTTGAGGCAAGCCTTCGTATTCAGCCACAATTTGGAATAACCACATTTCTGGCTCCCAAAGTAATTCTCGTTCAGCTAAATAATCCACACCACTTAAGGCTTGTGGACTTTCTATTACTTGAATAAAAAAGTCTTCTACGTCTTTTGCTAGTTGCTTTTGCTCGGTGGCGACTAAATTCTGTGCAGCTACAGCAAAACCTTGGGTTTGTTGTTCTGACTGTGAACCTTGCTCTTGCTCTCTGGGCACTGCTCGGGCAAGTTCTGCTAGCGCATAGCTATCTTGTGCCCTGTCTAAAGCGATAAAGGCCTTAGCGTTGATACTATGAGCCTGATTAATCACCGCAGGCACTTGACTACGATTCGGATAATCACCTATTTGAAAATTAGGATGTTGACGTAAAAAGGCACTCATTCTGTTTATTAACAAGGCTCTATCTTGTTGTTGCCTAAAACGGGCCATCAACAAAACCAAACGTTTTTGCACTTGAAACAATGAGCCAGAGTGCTCAGAAATACGGGCCTGCAGTTGACTGACTAATAACTTGCGTAGAGTGCCATCACTGCCTGCTAGTTGAATAAGATCGTCAAAGTTAATAATGCCAAAGCCGTCTAGTATTCGCCTAAGTTGACGCTGGGCCAGTTCAATTTCTAAAATTTTGTCATCTAAACTACTAACAAAACCAAATTCAGTATTCAATCTATGCCACAGGCTTTCAATTGCATCACCAAATTGCCCTGTCATGTCGTTAACACGCTCAGTTAGCAGTTGTATGTGATGTTCACTGGCTGCGTAATCACCTTTTTGCCTAGCTGCTTGTAATGACTGCACCCGGGTCTGAATTTGGTCGAGGTGTTCGCCCACATCAGAGTTAATTTGCCGTTTGCGTTCATCTTGAGTCAAACTTGCAATCAATTCGTTAACGATTGGTCGTAAACTTAACGATTGCTCGTCAGGATAGAACAACACGCGGCTGTCTAGCAGCTTTTGCAGCGCTTGCTGAGAAAAAACCGACTCGCTCACCTGCCCTTCCAAGTACCCCTGCATTAACGCATCAGCATGTTTACCAATAAGTTCTAAGCGTTCTTTACCCAACTCAAATAAAGGGTTGCTTTGGGCAGTGCTTTTTTTCTGCTTTACCTGACTCAAAACATGGACTCTTGTTCAGGCGTTTCGTCATCAATCGGCAGGTTTTCTTCGTCTTTGATAAAACGTACCAACTCAATGAGTTGTTCAACTTTACCTGTGACAATAAAAAACAGTCTATCTTTGTGCGGCTGATGTAAATAACCTAGCTCTTTGATCCTGCGAAAAACCTGCTTAATTTGCATATCAGCTTTATCGCTGGTTGATTTGAATACTTTGTCATTAGCAAGATGCGCCAAACGCTGGATAAGAGACTGGTTATCTACAACCTTAGACTCAAAGTCTTGTAACTTAATAGTGTCACCCGCGCTGAGCGCGCCATCGCGACCTAACGCTTCTTGTACCAACTGCATCCATTCCAGCATAGGCAACAAAGATTGCACTGTGTGGGTAAATTGATGGCTTAAATGCTGACGGGCGTTGGGAGTCAAATCACAATAAGCCAGAAAATACACCGAGCCATCATCGTTCTTCGCCACTCGTCTATTTAGCGGCCTTAAGAAATGATTTAAGTCATCCACCAATTCGTCATTTTGTAGTTTATGAAAACTATGTTCGTCGGTAACCGCACAAATAAACTCACCTTCCAACAAGCGTTCTAATAATGGGCCATGTTCTATCATGCGTTCACCTGCGAAGATTCAGTGGCCGAGGAGTTATTTTGCTGCAAACGTTCGGCAATACGACTGAGTTTAGGTTCGATTTTTTCCAATTGTTGTTTTTGTTTATCAATCAAATATCGATGTTTAAACAACATCAACACATCAGACTCCGGATTCGGAAACGCGCCCAAAATGTGAATGTTATTGGTATCACAAGCCTTAAATAGTTTTTCAACATTGTGATATGCCAAAGTACCAATTTCATCAATAGGCCAGTGAACATGAATGTTGGCTTGATTGCGTAGTAGTCGAGTAAAGGCCAATAGGAATTTACACAAGATCAAATAAGCCATGCCGTGACTAGAAGATTCAAGTAATTGCCTATCATTCTTAATCACCAAATCTGAGCCACCTTCATTCAGATGTAACTCCAAACGTAACAAGGATTCAATGCTGTAATTGGCATCATTCGGCAATACCTCAACCACATCGGCCAAGTTATCTAAATAGGCCTCGCTGGGCAAAAAGTCGTCTGAGGTGTTCCACTTATTATATTGCTGAGCGAAACGTTTCAGTGGCGCCCAAAAGTTAAGCTCATCAACCGTAGATATTATCTTCACTTCAGAACGGGCAATACCGTCCAAGGATAAATCATCAGACACTTCGTCGGTCAGGCGTTTACTTTGCTGGGCAATTTTGCGGTTAATATCACTGAAAACAGTGAAGAACTTATTTAAGTCACCGCCTATGGTTTCCCCTTGCTCAACTATTTGCCGCTGACGAGATTCTAAAATACTCAATAAACGCTGCAAAATCGGTAAACGTTCTCGCACATTGGCATCTTCATCCAACACGGCAAACGCTTGCAACATAGTATCCAGAAAATCTTTACCGGCATCTTTACCTAAATTGGCTTCAAACTCGGATAATGACTCTTTTAATTTTTTCTCACCGCGACTTCTGCTTTCTAGTGCTTCTGTACAACGATTGATTCGTTCTGCCTGATCTCCTAGGTTAATCGTTGACTCTTCTGCAGGTTTAAACGAAAAAATAATATGACCAAGTTGGCGTACCATAGGCTCAATTTCTGTCATCAAAGCAGCAAAACCAGACAAACTTTTCTCTACTGTTGATAAAGTTTGCGATAAATCCACTCGTTTAGTTTGGTATTGACTACCTAAAGTGGCTTGTTGTTGTTCTAGCTGCTGAGTAAGCGCTTTTAATTCAGCTTCTTGTTCTAGTAATTCTGGGCGTTGCTTCAACCAATCAGTCTGAACAAATGTTTTATATTCGTTTAGTTCATCACGTCTAGCGGTAACCGCTTGAAGATGATTTTTTAACACCTCAATTTGCTGCTTAAGTTCGCGCAGAGTGATGGGGTCAATATCCTTGTTAGCCAATTCTTGGTTAAAGGCATCTTCAAGCTGTTTAATTTGATCGCGATTTTGCTGTCTTTTGTTATCAACTTGGCGCTCAAGCTCTTCTATTTGGTCATCTAAAACAGCTAATTCATCTTGCCAGCCAGTCTTAAATTCTAAAAGTTGCTCTTCAAAATCAGATTTTAATACATCGATAGCACTTTGTTTTTGCGATAATACTTGCTGCTTTTCATCTAGATGCTGCTGCAAAGTTTGTTTGGCTTGTTGCTTACGTTTCTCTAGTACAGATTTAAGTTCATCGGCAAAACGTTGTTTAGCACTTCGCGCATAATCTGACTCTTGTTCTGCTTGTTCAAACGCTCGATTTTGTTCGGCTACGGTTTCTCGTTGTAGCTCAGCCTCTCGATGACATTCGTCCAATTCAGACTCAGCTTGTTTTTGTTGTTTTTCGGCGGCCACTAAGTGTTTTTTGGCATGCTCTAACGACATGCTTAAGGTCGTTTCATCTTGAGCATAATCCGGCGCTTCAATGATGGTTATATCTAGCTGTACACCCAATAAATTGTTACTTAGCGCGTTATCATTGTCTGCAAGGAGTTGCGGTGATAAATCTTTACGATCAAGTAAAGGTTCATCAATCAACTTACCGATACTCTGCTCCCAGCCGGGTTTATGGTCCCTGAGGAATTGCCTTAAGCTATCTTGTTCCGGTGAAAGTTGTTTATGTAACTGCTGCAGGCGTTCTTTGGCTTGCCGAGAAGCTTGTCTTGCTTGATCCAATACTTTATCGGCTTCTTCGCGTTTATTTCTCAGCTGTTGATAGGTATTTTCAGCCAGTTTTTTAGCACTTGAACTCTGTTGCCATGCTCGCTGAGCCAGCTCTAAACGTTTGTCAGCTAAGGTTTGATTTTCCAGTTCTTGCTCGGTAGGTGTCGCTTGTTTAGCTTGATGTTCAAAGCGCACTATACTGCGCTCTGCATCTAATAATTGTTGATCAAACTCTTTGGCTTGCGACTCTTTACGTTGTTCAAATTGTCCCCGTAAATCCACTTCTTTTTCATTTTGATTTTTGCGCGCAGTCTCTTTTTGTTGGCTAAAGACTTTTACTTGCGCCTGATTTTTACGGGACAATCGTTCTAAGGATTCAGACAACTTAAACTTTTGCTGATCAAGCTGGCCTTGTAAGTCTTTATGTTGCTCAATCAACAAATTGTATTGTTCTAACTTTTGCTCGTATTCTTCACGTTTGAGGGGCAAGGCATCCATATCTTTCTGTAATTGGTCGAGATCAGAATCTTGATAGTTTTCATACTGTTGTTGAATATGGTCTAACCGTGACGATTTGGCTTTAAGGTTTTCAGCGGTTTCACTGACGCGGCTGTTCAACACCCCTTCAGCTTGTTCAAAAGACTCTTTTTCAGTGTTTTGTTGGTTTTTAATTTTACTACGCTGCTCTTGGGCATCGGCCTTTTGAGTCGCTAAGGTCTGTAAGTCTTTTTCTAATATCGGCTTAAGCTGTAACAGCTGATTTTCAATGGTATTCAGTTTCTCCGACTGCACCTGAATTTTTTGATATTCATTCTGCATTTTTTGCAAACGCATGGTTTGTCGCATCTGCGTGATCCACTCACGAGCCTTGGTATTCTTGACTGTGGTAGTAGGCTGAACTAAACCATCTTCTTCAAAAATGGCAGCCAACATAGTTCGCAAGGTATCCATCTTGCCTTCTTTAGCATGTACCGCACTGACCAACTTCTCTATATGCCTAATACGATGTTGGCTAGACACCAAACTGTAACGACTGGCTAGCTGCCTTAGTTTAGTACTTTCACGCCCTGCCCCTCGGCCTAAACTGACATCATTTTGAATAATATTACGGAATTCACTAGTCGCTTGAATTTTATGAGAAAAATCGATACCAAGCTGGCGCAGTTGTTTTATCCACTGCTCGGGTAACATAGCTTGTACATTACCCTTTTCCACGTCCACTAAAATCTGTTCTTGATGATAAGGCGCTTCAACAAAGCGATACTGTACGCCATCACTGCCTTTACGAGTCAATACAACTTGGCAATTCTGACCGTCTTCCCTTTGGTATTCATAAATCAGATAACTATTGGCGTGGGGCAAATAAAAGTCATCAAACTTCTTACGGGTTTTGGGCACGACTTTACTGGGTAATTCACCATAAAAGACCGGGATCAAACGTTGTAAAGTGGTTTTACCCGACGCATTGGTGCCACAAATATTACTGTGTCCCGATACATCAAGTTCAACAAAACCAGGGAGGTGACAATTAATCAGAATAATACGGTGTAACCCAGGCATAGACTTCCTTTAATCAAGGGTTTAATAACCGTATAATTTTACCAAGAAGTAGCCATGTTTAACACCAGTAACGGTCGTTATAGCCACCTTTTTACCAGAGTAAAAATTGAAAGATTTTAAAAGACAGCTTTCACAATCAAACTTGACTTAAAGTTTAACAATTGCGAGAATTTAACTAGGATTTCGGAGATGCCTGTCCGTAAAAGATGAATTCACTCTGCATATATTGCATGCTTTTTCATGCGACTTATCGCTTTTAAAACAATTTACACCATTAAGTAAACCTAACGGAAGGTAATACTACTTAGGAGTAATATTGTGAATAAAGCCTTAGATGAACTTAAAATCCAAGCAAAAATTTTACTTAAATCAGTAAAAGAAAACCACCCCACTGCAACCCAACGCTTGAAAAGACACTATAAATATTATCAAGAGGGATCTGTATACCAACCAAAACTCAAACATTGCCAACAAGTTGTAGCTTGTGAGTCAGGATTTCTCGACTGGCAACATGCACATCAAATATTAAGTGCCAACGACCTGAATCAGGATAAACAGACCAGCATGGGATCGTTTTGGCATGATCATAGGTGCAACGCTTTACTCAATTATTGGTTTAGTAATTATCCTGAGGCCGCGATTTTTCACCAAGGAAAACCAGAGACTTATCTATTTCCCTATAATCATCAGTTTATTGTGGCCACACAGGAATATGTGCAGGCTATTGGATTACATGAACTAGACCCAACACTTTGGCATATCGTGCAAAATAACTTGGTTGCGAGTTACACCAGTGATGCATGGGATAAAATTGCACTGGCGAGGTTACAAAACCGAATAATCTAATCAATAACATATTACTGATAACAATTGGTCGATAGGCAAAGGATTGCTCCCTATCTATTAATTGTTATCTCATAGTTATGCTGTGATTTAGTCATTTATCTCATACTATATTGAGTAGCAGTTAAGAGAAAACTGATCGACTTAAGCTATATTGCAGTAATAGATTGCAGAAACAAATTACTTATAGAGAATGACATGTTCGGTTTTTTAAAAGCAGACCCAATCAAAAAATTACGTAAAATCTATGACCAAAAATCTACAGATGCCATGTTGGCGCAGCGCAAAGGTGATATAAAAACTTACTCGATGCTTACTGCTGAAGCAGAAAAATTATGGGCAGAAATAGAACAACTAGAAGCTGGAAAAAAATAGAAACCTCACTCGACTCCAATTTTTAATATTGTGTTTCGATCCAACTTTCAAAAATAAGGCAGGCCGAGACACTATCAACTTTTTGTTTATCAAGCTTTTTGAAGCCACCGAGTTCAAACAAACGAGCTTTAGCATCAACTGTGGTTAATCGTTCGTCGCAAGTTTCAACTACGACTTTGTATTTAGCGTTAAGACGGTTAGCGAATTTTTTTGCAGAAAATGTCACTTGTTGACTGGTTCCATCCATATTCAGAGGTAAACCTACCACTGCTAATTGCGGGGACCATTCAGCAAACAACTTTGCCACAACATCCCAATTTGGAATACCATCCACAGCCTTGAGGGCATCAAGTGGAGAAGCAGTGCCGGTTATCTCCTGCCCTACAGCAACACCAATGCTTTTGGTACCGAAATCAAAAGCTAAAATGGTTCGTTCGCCTGGTTTACTCATTTAGTAAACTTCATTAAGCGTGACCTACATCAGGGCCTAATTGCCAAACATCTATGCCTAAGCGCTGTACAGCAGTTTCCCATTTTTTATGGATAGGCGTGTCGAATAAAATTTCAGTATCGGCTTCAACCATTAACCATGAATTGGTTTGAATTTCTTCTTCTAGTTGCCCTGCTGTCCAACCAGCATAACCAAGCATAATCAGTGATTTTTCTGGCGCATCGCTGTTGCCTAAAGACGATATGATGTCTTTAGAAGTAGTTACCATCACTTGTGGAGTCATGTTTAAACTTGAACTCCAACCAGGTTGTGAGGTGTGTAAAATAAAACCACGGTCTTGACTGACCGGGCCACCAGCCAAAATGATATCTTCAGCTTTTTCGTCAATCACCTTCGCCTTATCATCTACCTGCTCAACTAGTTCCTTTAACTTCATGCCTACTGGCTGATTGATTACCAAGCCCATGGCACCGTGTTCGTTGTGCTCACAAATATAGGTAACCGTTCGGGCGAAGTATGGGTCCTCCATACTTGGCGAGGCGATGAGTAAATAATTCTGCAAACTTTGCATTTAGAAATTAAGCTCCTTTGCCAGCAGCAAGACGTTTCTCACCTAAACGCCTCTCAATAGCATCAAATAACATACCGGTAATATTCACATCATATGCAGCTTCAATTTCTCGCACACAAGTTGGGCTGGTGACATTGATTTCGGTAACTCTATCTCCAATTACATCTAATCCCACAAATATCAGTCCTCTTTCAACTAACAGTGGCGCAATAGTTTCGGCAATCCTAAAATCAGACTCAGACAAAGGTTGTGGTCTTCCAGTGCCACCCGCAGCCAAGTTACCACGATTTTCACCTTTGGTAGGTAACCTTGCTAACGCATAAGGCACCACTTGCCCATCAACGATCAGGATACGTTTGTCGCCGTCTTTTATTTCCGGCAAAAACTTCTGGAACATGGCGTAGCGCGTACCTAACTCAGTCAATGTTTCTATCACTACACCTAAGTTATTACCGTCTTCCTTGATCCTAAAAATAGAGGTGCCGCCCATTCCATCTAGGGGTTTACAAATTATATCTTTGTGCTTTTGATGAAATTCTTTAACTAGTTTGCTATCACTTGTAACAAGCGTATCGGCAACTAAATCAGGGAACCACGAGGTAAACAACTTCTCATTAAAGTCCCTTAGGCTTTGTGCCTTATTCACAATCAAGGTGCCTGCTTGTTCAGCTAATTCAAACATATGAGTGGCATAGATAAATTCATTATCCACAGGGGGATCTTTACGCATTAAAATCACATCTAATTCAGCCAAACTTTGATGTAATTCATCACCTAAAGTAAACCATTTGTTTGCATTCGACTCGACAGCCAAACTAGCCATACGCGCCATGGGTTTACCATTTTGCAAATACAAATCGCCCATTTCCATATAGAACAACTCATAACCACGGTTTTGTGCATCGAGCAACATAGCAAAACTGGTATCTTTTTTGATGTTGATGGACTGGATGGGATCCATCACTATGCCAAGTTTAATGGTCAATATTGTTCCTTAGGGAGGGTTAAGCGTACGCAATAAATAGCTAGCTGTTACATATAATATAGATCTTGAGGTAATGACAGCAGAATTCAAGCTTGGATTAAGATCTATGTTTGAATCGTTGGGTAAAACTCGCACAAGGGCTTTGCGCGAGTCAATTTTGCGACTGAAAGCATCGACTAAATTTTCTTTGAGGCTTTTTTAGCTTGTTTAACAAGTTCTTTATCATCATTTTTTGCCAAACGCAGATAGATCGATTTAGCTTCTGGCTGTTGAGAATTGAGCACTAACAGGTTTGCCAAGCGAAACTCTGCCCATGGTCTAGATGGCATACCATCAAAATTGGGTGCCTGAGCAATATATTCGTTCAGAGATTGAATACCACTTTCGATGCTGTTTCCACTGAGTACGGCTGTTTTGCCTAGTTGATATAAAGCATTATATTTAGCTTTAATACTGTCTTCGGTCAAAGCAGTTTTAGTTGCCGCTTGAGCCAGCTCTGCGATAGCTCGCTCATAGTTTTCTTGCCTTTGATAAATCATGCCTGCTTTAAAGAAAAAATCTGGTATGTCCGTGTAAGTCTGTTTTGCCTCAGCCAATAATTGTTCGACACTTTTATTATCATCCTGAGACGAAGCAAAATCGATCTCCGCCTTCAATCCAGCAATTGCATCTAACTGTTGTATCTCTACTACTTGCTGTTTAGCGATTTCAATATCACCACCAGCAATACTAGGTGCCTGAATATGAAATTGCATTAGTGCATTTCTATAGCGCACTGAGTCTGGCATCAACTCTACAGCCCGGGTAAAGGCATCTACCGATTTTCCAGCATAACTCAAAGCTGAAAAAATAGAATTTTGCGCCTGGCCACCCATTATCCTACCAAGAAAATAGTGTGCTTCAGCATTTTCAGGCTGTTTCTTTAGCGTTTTTTCTATCCACTCTTCTGCCTCATCTAAATCGCTCTGCATATAAATTTTAGCTAAATAAAACATCGCTTCTGGGTTACTTTTTTGTTGTTTAAACAAATCGGCGGCTTGTTCTGTTTGACCTGCTTTAAGCGCAGAAACAGCTTGTTCTAACGTGTCTGCGATTGCCAAAGTAGACAAACCTAAACAACTGACAAAAAGAATTTTTGATGCAAAACTAATTGACATTATTTTCCTTAATTTTAAGTGTACTGAGTAGTTATTCAATGTCTCTGACGACAGGTTAGCTGTTCAGTTCAATTATTATCCCTCTCAATCGTCACTGCATTTTTATATTTACAGAAGAAGTAGTAGTAAACACCTCAGGATTTAGAGCATTTAAATTAGACTTGAAAATCGTTATTTTTTCTTAGTTCTTCTAATTTAAATTTATATTTTCGGCTGACTTTAACACTGTCACCCGAAATCAACTGAGCAACATATTCACCGTTAGAATTTGGTGTTAATTTTTTCAATTTACTCATATTGATCATCGCTGAACGATTCACTCTAGGAAAAAGATTAGAGTCTAATTCTTGTTCAAACTGTTTGAGGGTTTTACGTATAATGTGCGTGCCTTCCAATGTATGTACACACATGTAATCCCCGGCAGCCTCAATCCATGAAATATCATCAAGCCTGACCCTAATCCACTCAGAGCCACTTTTGATCGAAACCGAACGCTGCAGTTCGCTCATTGAGCCGCCACTTGAAACCTCCAGATTACGGATAAAACCATCAATTGAGTTACCTGTTTTACGGCTTAGTAACTCGTCCAACTTTAGATGCTGAAGCACTACATCACTATCAAAAAAAGAATCAACGAGTTTACTTAAACAACTGGCTAACCTGTCATCTGAAAACGGTTTAAGTAAATAATCAAAAGCCTGAAACTCAAAGGCATTCAGAGCAAACTCTCTAAAGGCTGTGACGAACACCACTTTAGGCACAGGAGTGCTGTTTTTTGATAGTAGTTCTGCCAATTCAAGCCCGCTTAATCCTGGCATTTCGATATCCACAAAAGCAATATCTGGCTGAAATAGATCAATAGCGTCCAACGCATCATTAGCGGACGGACATTGGGCAACTACATCGAATCTAGGGTCGTCATTCAACCTCAGCATTAACCCCTCTCTGGCCAAACGCTCATCATCAACAATAATGGCAGTCAATTGACGACTCATGAATTCTCCATTGGTATTGAAATTTTCACAAAATACCCTGCGGTTAAACCACGCTTAACCTTAAAGTTATGATTGTCAGGGTACAAAACGTTTAGTCTGTCGACAATATTTTGTACTCCGACTCCGGTATGGCTAGATGCCGTTTGGCCCTTAACATCAGACTTTATATCTAGATATAAGTTATCTTGAACAGGTCCATTGTCAACCACTTCCATATGTAAATAACCATGTTGGCAGTTAGCCGACACTTTGATAATCCCACCTTTAGACATCTGTGCAATAGCATATTTGATCGAATTTTCGACTAAAGGCTGCAACAACAAACTGGGGACAAGCAATGCTTCTGCTTGTGGATCAATTTCAAATTCTACTGTTAGCCTGTCTTCAAAACGTGTTTTTTCAATTTCCAAATATAACATCAGCGCTTTTAGCTCTTCATATAAACGGATCTTTTTTTCAGGATCATTATCTAGTGAGAAACGCAAAAAAGTAGACAACCTAATCAACATACCATTGGCTTTATCTTTACTGCCTCTTAATACCAAGGTTGAGACCGCATTTAGCGTGTTAAATAGAAAGTGAGGATTAATCTGATATCGCAACATCTTAATTTGCGATATATGGGATAGACGAACAGCCTCTAAATGTAACTTCTTCTCATTTATCAAGCGAAAATGATAATTGATCCCAAAGTACAAGGTGCTCCAAACAAAAATCATAAAAAACGCATAACTAACTGACATAAAAAGCATATACCATTTGAAGGGTTGAGATGGGTTACCAGCAATAAGTGAAAAAACATCAAAACCTTCGTAAAAATACCACATGGCGAGATTTTTTGCGGGTGTCCAAATACCTGATACTAAAAGACTACAAAGCATAATTGCTGCAATTAACCAACCAGAAGGTAATCCCCAGCATTGACGATAAATATACCTTAACGGCCAGGTCAGAAGCGCTGCGAAAATTCCAGCTAAAACTAAGGGGAAAAATACCTCAAAGCCTATTTTATTAATGTCGCGATAGAAAAACACATTGTCTATGGTGAAGATAAACACATAGGTCATCCAGCCCAAACTGTGCAAAAGCCAAAACGAAGGTTTGTCTTTGTTGGCTATAAATGTTTCTGCTGTATCTTTCACCTACACAATCAACTCAATATGCATACACTAAGCATCCAATCCTAAAAACTCGAAAAGCGAAGCTTTGTGGCCCTGACCGATTTTAACTTCATCTCCATTGTCTAAATGTAACAACGAAAACCTTCCCAACTCACTGCTCAAAGAATTAATTTTTCCCACATTCACCATCGCAGAACGATGCACACGAATAAACTTCTCTGGATTGAGCTGCATTTCTAATTTAGACAAGGTTTCTCTATGCAATAACATACGGTTCGCACAGTGCAGCTCTACATAATTGGCCGAACCTTTTATCCAGATAATGTCCTCCACGTTCACAAACTCAACGGCCCCTACTGATTTCACCGCTAATACGTTTTTACACGGTTTAATAGTCTGCCGTTTGAGTCTTGCCACTTTTTGTAAAACATTGGCCAGCCACATGTTTTCAAATGGCTTGAGCAAGTAATCCGTAGCAGCGAGATCAAAGGCTTGAAGCGCGTATTCACTAGAGGCGGTGGTAAACACCCAATGACAATCGAGGCTTGTAGCAAGCTTGCTTGCCAATTCAATCCCGCTGCCTCCAATAATGTTGATATCCATGAAACACACATCTGGTCGATGTTTTAGTAGTAAATTTTCTGCTTCTTTATACTCGCCAGATTGCCCAGAAACGTGCCAGTTATCTTGTTCATTTACAAAGCTCGATATTCTTTCCCTGGCTAAGGATTCATCATCTATTACTATGCAGTGGTGCATACATTTCAATTCTGAATTGGTGTGGTATAAAATATACAAGCTGGGGGATAAACAACGGACTTTTCTGCGACCAAGTGCGGGGATCTAGGATAAATGGCGCCAAGCTGTAACAAACTATTTTAGTTAGTTTAATTTCCCAACAATTAACCAATATTCAGACAAAAAGAAAGGGCTGCGCTTTGTAGCGGCAGCCCTTGCTTAATCCAGGAAACAATACATGTTTTAAAAATCTAGTAAAAACATATATTCATCGGGTCACTACTCCGACACTCATAGTGTAAATCCATCTGTTTGATTTAATACCCAAATGTGATGAATCATTCAGATCATGGGATGAACTTCACCATTTATTATTCCTGAAACATCTTGTAATAATTAGTCGATTTATTTCTATTTTACTATGGCTTCTTTAAGTCTATTGGGTTTACCAGCTTCGCTGCGCAAAAACAAAAAACCCCGCTATGCGGGGTTTATATTTATTTGACTGAACCTGACAATTGTTTCTAGAACCTAACTTCTAGGCCTAAAGTTACATGTCTTGGAGTCTGCCAAGTTTTAGCGGCACCATAAAATTGATTGCGTTCACCTGCAGCCCAACCAATTCCTTCGTAATTATCAACGATAGTAGTAGCTTGGCTATTATCTAGTATATTGAAAATGTCTAACGAAGCTTTCATTTCAACGCCATTTATTTCAAAGTCATAGTTAGCAGATAAATCAACATTGAATGTCCAAGATGTTGTACCGTTACTACCACGTGGGAAGTAGTCAATTGTTCCATCATCTTGAGTAATATAGTAAGTATCACCGTAGCTACCGTATAAATCTGAATCTGATGTCCAGTAACTACCACCTTGTAGGCCACGAGGACGACCACTTGCTAATGTTGAGTTCCAACCAATGACTAAATCTTCAGTCACATTATAGTTACCGAAAAACTTAAATACATGGCGACGATCATTAGGTAAGTTACCGTAGGCACCATCCATCAAAGCAGGGAAATCGAAATCAGTTGTTAAACCAGCATCTTGCTGACCGTTATCCGACTTAACTGCACCTTCAAAGTTTCCGTAACTATGAGACCATGTATAACTAGAGGACCAGGTCAAGTTTTCACCTTGGTATCTAACTGTAGATTCTAAACCATAGTATTTGTTGATACCTTTAGGTAATTGGATCTGGGTAGCATTGTCAAACGTTGTAATTGTACTAGAATCAGCAAAACCATCACTATGAGCATCAATAAATACTGACGAATCACTACCTGGATTAAGCATCATACAATAAGCATTTGCATAAGCACCACAGTAGTCATCGAGTGCCGAATCAACATAACGATAAGTACCTTTAACCAAAATAGAATACTCATCATTTATCATGCCTTCATAACCGACTATATATTCAATTTTAGAAAACGGATCCGCTTCTGCTGCTTGGAACGTTTCTTTTGTTGGAGGTTGTGGCGTTGAATTAACTACTTGCGAGTTGGCTTCTGTACCATTCACTGGCACTGCGCCTGTAGGCGATCCATCGGCAGCGTTAACTCCGGTAAATTCATAGTGCGTTGTTCTATCATCAACACCTGAAGCGGCACGGAAAATAGTATTATTAGCAATAGGTAAATAATACTGACCAGCAGTGGCAAATATTTTACTATCACCGTTGCCAGTAGGATCCCAAGTTACGCCTAAACGCGGCGCAACATCGGTAGTGAACGATGTGAGTACATTACCCGTCACCCCAACATTCTCAAAATCATCAACCCGGAAACCAATACTCAAGGTTAAGTCATCCGTTGCTTCCCATTTATCTTCAACGAAATAGGCTTGAATATCACTTGAGAAACCACCACCACCAGCAAATATACGATCACGTACATAATCTTGAGTAACACCAGAGTCGTTTGAGAATAACACTCCATTATCCCCCTGAATTTCACCACCGGCAGCTAAGGTATAATATGTATAGTTATGACCACCTGAGGGTAAGGATACTCGCGTAGTATCACGCTTTTGGAACTCGTAACCTGCAGTTATAGTGTGGTCACCAAATGCATATTCTATATCTAATGAATATTGTGTGTTTTTATCTTGGTTTTCACCGAAAGTGCCACCTTGGCCGCAACTTACAGCTGGATTAGCAGGAGCAGGTGTGCGTGCATCACTAACAGTAGGACAAATAGTTTCTGTAGGGCTGGTCTCATAGTCAGCTTCAATTTGGCCGGCCAAAGCAGTAACAATTAAATCATCGGTAATATAACCCGTATAGCTAATACTATGGGTTTCACCACCACGTAATCGTTTGTTAGCACCTATTCTATCGCCTCTTTCACCTGTCAAAACATCGCCATAAGCGTATATAGTTTCTATAGATTCTGTTTTATTTGAATACCCAAAGTAACTTAAACGATGATCTTCACTGATATCCCAATCTAAAGTCGCGCCCCAAAAGACATCATTCTGACTTTCACGATCGCGAATTTGGTTGTTTGCTAGGTAGTGATCCCAAAATGACGGCTGCCATCCATATGTACGTGAGCTGTCCTTGGGGTTTACAATCGCATAGAAAAATAATGTGTCTTTAATGATTGGACCGCCAACCGATAAAGTAATTTCTTTGTCATCTTGTTCATTAATGCCATCATTACGGTAACCGACACCAGTACCATCATTTGCACGTGATAACTGCTCGTTATCACTTCTCCAAGCGTCAGGGGTAATAGTACCAGTAGCTGCAAATTCCCATTCATTAGTACCACTTTTTGCAGTCGCATTCACAGTACCACCGGTAGCTCTACCGTAACGCGCCGAATAACCACCTGTTTTTACTTGAAATTCTTTGTAGAATTCAAATGGTAGTTCACCACAACCCAAACCGTTTCGTGTGTTGGTCACTTCCATGCCATTAATATAACAAACATTTTCTGCAACAGATGAACCGCCAAATGAAGCAGTATTCCCAAAAGTAGTATCCCCTCGAACAACACCTGGACCTAATAAAGCTACAGACGTTAAATTACGAGCGATTGGCATAACGTCAATTTCCATTTCACCAATAGTTAGCCCTGAATCTGAAGATCCTAAATCAATAGTTTGCATTGATGAACCAACAACTTGAATGACTTCTAAATTGGAAGACATAGCCGAAACTTCAAAGTTAGTGATTGTATTTTTACCAAGTGAAACTCTTACCACTTCTTGTGCAAGTACAGTGTTACCTTTTGCAACAGTGACGTCATATTGACCTGATGGAAGTTTTGCTAAACGGTAACTTCCGTCCACATTAAGCTCCACAGTACGCGTTGTACCTGTTGCTTGATTAACAGCCTTTACCGTTAAATCAGTAGGGTTACCGCTGACAACTGCTATTGTTCCTTTAATATCTTCAGCCGATGCTGAAGTCATCCCTAATATGGTCGACACTGCAATTGCCGCAAAACTTTTCTTAAATGTGATTTTTCCCATGGAAAACTCCCTGATATGTATTTTTAGTTATAAATGATCGATTTACTGCGGGTGCAGCTTGGCGATAATTCAAACTATCAAAAAGTTCAATTGGGAGGCTGGCTTAGGGACGAATATGACGCACAGTGTGTCTAAAAGCGCATTAATTAGGGATGAGATTTTCAGTGTTTTAAAATGGAGTTAACATAAAAAAATAGGCTGCCTAAGTGACAAAAGATTAATAGTAAGTGAGCGATCCAAACAAAAATATAATAAAGGTTTAAATGCACTCACTTTGGGAGATCATATTACCCTTCTATAATTTAGCTAATAGAGCTTCGTAATCTACTCCACTTTTACGAGCCATATATTTAGCTGTATTTTGTGCGTTGTTTACCATTGCAAAAGTCACTGGATCATAGCCATTACAGACTAAACCTTCACTCACTGTTTTAGCTTTTATGCCACTGTTTTTAATCGCACGGTTCACTTTATATTTGCTGTCACTTTTAATAGCCTCACATATTTTAACCAAATGAGCCTCGACATTTTTATCAATGGAATTAGCTTGTGCGCTGCCAGCTAAAAGAATGCCTGCTGTTAATAAACTACCGATAATAATTTTTTTCATGATATTTCACCTTGAGTTTGTAAAGTTCTGCATGATTGCAAGTTCAAGCTTAATGTAGAGTTCAAGATGATTTAATGAGGCATAAAAAAGGCTAAGCACGGCTAAATGCGATTAAGCGACCAACCCACTATTCTCAGCGATAAACTATCGCAGAGAATGGTGGGTTAATCGTATTTGTAGGTATTTGCTTACATTTGGATTGGTGTATCTAAGTACTGAAATTCAATTTTAAAATGGCTTAGATATAAAAAAGCCCTGGAATCAGGGCTATTTACAAAAAAATTTACGACTCGTTAGTCGAACCTAAAAGGCATTTTCCTGATGGATTTTAATAAACAATGGCGTTCCACGTTTGCTGTAGTCCACTTTATATTCCTTGCCATTAATAGTTTGCACAAATAACAGCGTTTTTTCCTCACCAAATACGTCAATACTGGTGAGATCTACCAATTCTAAATCTTGCGCTTTCGCTTCGCGCTTATTTTCTGGCACATTACCAGTATATTCCTTAATGCCTTTATGTGTGACAACAATGGGTGGATGATCCTCACCGTTGACAACCAATAAATCCAATTTTCGTATCTTATGAATTAAAGTATTACGACCACTTACTAAAAAGGGCTTCTCCGTCATTTTGCTCTCCCATAAAAATGCGCTAAATTAATTAGTCTAAGTTTTTAAGAAGATACCAAAGTTCTTTTGCCCTTGCACCCCTTAGTTTTTATAGCATCAGTGAGATACAGGTGGATAATTCAAATTCGAATTTAAAAACTGATGATCAGTTAAGCTTTGTAAAAATTCGATGAGATCTTGTTTTTGTGCTAGTTGCAGCTCGAAACCAGTTAAAAAAGGGCTTTTTAAAGGATTATTTATACCTTGCCCTCTGCCCCCCGCTGCATAAAATTCTATCACGTCGTCTAATGTGGCCAAACTACCATCATGCATATAGGGAGCGCTCACCTCTACATTACGTAAAGTAGGCGCTCTGAACTTACCCATATCAGTATTTTGTAGCGTGACTTCAATCAATCCTTGGTCTGAAAGAGGATAAGCCCCCATATTATCAACGTTGTATAAACCCGTGTTATGGAATGGACGTAAATCTAACCTTTGATTTTCATGTTGACTGGACTGAGTAAAATTGAATCCTCCATGACAATGAAAACACTCAAATTTTTCGGAGAAGAACAACTCCATACCTCTTTTTGCCGCATCGGTCATAGCACCATCTTTATTTTGATAGGCATACTCATCAAATGGTGATGCAAAACTGGTTAAACTTCTGACATAACTAGCCAGTGCTTTGACTATTTTGTCGTAACTAGCTTGACTGTCCTCAAAAGCATCTTTAAATAGCTGTGCATAATGTTGTTTTTCAAATCGTAGTAACACTTCATTTTCATGTCCGGTAATACCCAACTCAATTGGGTCTTCAGAAAACATTGGAATAAGAATTTGCTGTTCAATTGTATTTAGCCCTGAATGAGCCCAGGTCAAATTACTGTTGTAGGCCACATTCACTAAGGACTGACTATTACGTCTATGTTTTTGACCAGTTGAACCTACCGCTGTTTTTTTAGGTTCAGAAAAAGAAAACTTGGGTTGATGGCAGCTAGCACAAGAAGTCGATTGGTTAAAAGACAGGTCAGTATCAAAAAATAACGTTTTTCCCAAAACAACTTTAGCGGTGGTCATAGGGTTATCTTCAGGCACTAAAGGACTTGGAAACCCTTTCGGTAATTTCCAGTCATATTCAGTATGTGGCGGTGTCACCGGTGTACAAGCCACCAACAAACTGCTCAGTATGAAACAAACACTCACTTTTACCCAGCCAATTGCGATCATGTTCACAGCCACTCAAATACATCTTGTGTTTTTAAGTTAGACATTAAAACTGAGCAACTTTCTTGACCTGAATGAAACAAACAAGAATCACTTTTTTGCATCGATGTATTAGCTATAAGTCTGTCTAGATGCATAACCAGTTTTGTTCCATCACGCTTTTTATCCAACTGAAAATTGATCCTATTTGGCTGAACACATTCCTCATTAGGAGCACGCATAGTCGAAACAGCACTACAGCCTACGCTGCCTAAATGAAATACCCAGTGTTTGTTAGGGCCTTGCATATCTAATCGAAAAAATTTGTGACCAGAACGCCACGACCAAAACATACTTGGCAGGTTTAATGGCGAAGGCTGTAATAAAGGATTTTGATGATTTAACGCAAATGGCACGGCAAGGGTAAACGAAAGTTGTTCAGATGTTTCTATATCAACTGGCACTAAAAATTGCAGGTAATTATTGGTTTTGAGAGATCCTAAAATAGCTAATTCGTCTTGTGATATTTCATCCCCGCCCTCTGACTTTGTGCCACAGTCAGCGAAATGAGGCTGAATCAACACCACATCATCTGTTTGCCAAGGTGTTGAACTTAACTGTACTTGATGCTCGGTATTTTCACTCGATAATCTAACATCACTAATAAAAAAAGCGAGTCGCTGGATAGACCACACCTGCTGATTACGCTCAAAGGCGTTGCAATTAATGGGGCTTCCATTTTGCCATATCTCAACCTTTAAACCTTCTACTTCATTTAATCTAGAGCAACTACTATTGAGCAGCACGAAACAACTAAATACAAAAAACGTAAAAACTTTTTTTAACCTTTTATTGGGTAAAAAATTTGATATATCAGGTCTAAAAGGTAAGATATTAACAGACTTCATAGTGTAATAGGTAATTTCCATGCGGTGTTTAATTGGCATCATAATGATACTGGCCATAGGGTACAGTCAAGGCGTTAAGGCGCATGCAGAACATGACAAAGCACGTTTTGTTGCCTACAACGGAGAAGATCTAGGTAACTGCGACAACAGATTTCGCCCTTGTAAAACAGTAACTTACGCAGCACAAAAGGCAAATAAGGGTGATACTATTTTGGTGGCGCAAGGACAATATACTATTAAGTCTGAACAAGACTTACTGTATATCACTGGTCTAATTGTTCCTGTTCTGGGTGGGTTTAACCAAGTAGAACAATACCAGCAACAAAACCCCGATACCTATTTAACCTCAGTTTCCGGTGTACCTGCCGAATATGCCGAACAACTAAGTCAACAAGGCTTTCATGTTATACGTGACACAAAAGGCCTATCGAAGTTAAATATACAAGGTAAAGGCCTAAACACTTCACAACTGCAGTTGATGCAACAAAAACAAGCTAATAGCACATGTGTTGATGGCAGTGCCGCTGGCTTTGCCTGCAACAACATGTCGTTACTGGCGCATATCCCATTAGCTGACTTCCCCAACAACCCTGCTTCCGCCAGTGATATTTGGGGCCATGTTGATCTCAATACAAATAAAGAATACGCCATTATAGGGCTCAATAATGGCGTAACAGTAGTAGATGTAACCACTCCAGCCTCCCCTCAAATAATAGGCAGCATCGCTGGTTTACCTACCGCATGGAGAGATATAAAAGTGTATCAGTACTTTGATACATCTAGCTTGAGATGGCAGGCCTATGCTTATTCTACCAGTGAGGCTGATGAGTCTTTGACTCACATTGACTTAAACTATTTAGAAAATGGTATTTCATTAGTAAAGCGCCAATCTACATACAGCTCCGCACACAATATATACATCAGCAATGTGGATTACGGGTTAAACATTGCTTTGGCAGGACAAGAACCTATGGTGCACATTTTAGGCTCCAACAGTTTTGGCGGTTCTTTTCGTTCCTACGCATTATCTGATCCTGAAACATTAGGTCATGCCTACACCAATTCTTCAGGTGTTCGGAGTGACTATACTCACGATGCAACATCACTTACGATTAACGATACTCGTGCTCAAACCGATTGTGTTCAAGCTGAAAATAGCGACTGTTTAGTTGTACTAGATTTTAACGAAGACTCTCTTAGAATCTGGGACCACACTGATAAAAACCAGGCAATAGAATTAGGTTCGAGCTCTTACCCTAATGTCGAATATACTCATTCGGGTTGGTATAGCGAAGACAAACAATATGTCATCGTACACGACGAACTTGACGAAAAAAGACATGCTCTTAATACCACCTTAAATATTTTTGATATCAGCAGTTTAAGTAATCCAACGCTAGTGAGTACATGGACAGGTAATACTCGGGCCATAGATCACAACGGATTTGTGCGGGGCAATCGTTATTATATGTCCAACTACGAACGTGGGGTAACTGTGCTCGATATCACAGATCCTGCGACCCCAGTTGAAGTAGGTTTCTTTGATACTTACCCAGTGTCTAACAATTCTGGTTTTAATGGCGCTTGGGGAGTCTATCCGTTTTTGCCAAGTGGCAATATTTTAGTCAGCGACATCAACAGCGGTTTATACATTATTGAAGATCAAACTTTAGCTAACGATATTGGTAATATCGCCTTCGAAACCACACAAGTTAATGTAAACGAAGGCCAAAGCGTCAACCTAGTCGTGACTAAAACGGGTAATGGTACCAGTACTGTCAGCTACGAAATAATACCGGGCTCAGCAAACGTTGAGGACTTTGTTTTAACAAGTGGCGAATTACAATGGACAACCAACGACACGCAACCCCAGAGCATTGAAATCCAAACCAACAACGATGCCTTAGATGAAGTCAATGAAAGCCTTTTCATACGGCTATTTGATCCTAAAAATGGTGCGACTTTAGTCAATCCAAACATTGCCACTATCAATATCATCGATGCGCTGCAACAAGGGCAAATAGTGTTTGCCACAAATGAAGTAAAAATCAAAGAAACCGATGGCATAGTGCACATAGCAGTAACCCGTCAAGGCGGCAGTGATGGCGCTTTAACTGTTACGTATTTAGTTAGCTCGGGTACAGCGATACTTGGCGAAGATGTCAATACGGCTAGTGGCACACTTGAATGGTTAGACGGCGATAATGCAGACAAATTCATCGAGCTCTCAATAATCAACGATAACGAAACGGAAACCGAGGAATCACTTGTATTAACACTCACAGCAAATGATTCAAACGTACTTGGCAATCAATCAACTCTAAATATAATCATCAACGACGATGAGTCTAATCAGGCACCGCTAGCATTAGCCGGTGACAATTCGCAAGTGAACACGAGACAAATCGTCACACTTTCTGGAAGTGGAACCGACCCAGAAGATCAACCACTTAGCTACCTATGGCAGCAAATTGCGGGTACTAACGTCACAATCAATAACGCCGATAGCCCAATGGCTAGTTTTACCGCGCCAAGTGCAGCAGGCACATTGGAGTTTTCACTTACCATCACAGATGATTTTGGCTTGTCTAGCTCTGATAACGTTAATGTGACGGTAGTCGCATCTGTACAAACAACTCCCCCTTCATCTGGAGGAGGCAGCCTACATTATTGGTTATTTATGGGTTTAATCACCATGCTAATCATTCGTCAAATCGAAACTCATATCCAAAATAGTATTAACAGCAAAGGGTAATACACTGAAAAATATAGTGTTTAAGGTGTAAGTCGGATAGAATGCCGTATATTTTTTAGGCTAATATCAAGCTTGATTGTTCCGGCTTTTACACAATAGCTCATGATGAAAATTGGGTTAGTAACACTTCCTACAGGGATGTAAACATGAAAAAAACACTACTTATTGGTGCTGGCATTATTGTGCTTGCGGCCGTTGTCACACCTAAATTTGTTGCCAATTCATTCAATCAAAAACTCGACTCGGTTGTGGCGTTAATTGACCAAAACCCCGCTTACAGCGTATCAATCAAAGAGCGCACAAGTGGTTGGTTTTCTAGCATGGCAACTATTAATATTGGCCTAGATACCAGTGCTTTTGCCCAAGAAAATACACCAGAGTTACAAGATGTATTCAAAGACATGAATGTCGATGTGGTGATTGATGCACAACATGGTCCAATTTTAACGCAAAACGGTATATCCTTAGGCTGGCTAACTTGGAACGCCAAAGTGGATGGCAATAGTTTTCGTGACACCCTGGAATTCCCTGCGAATACACCTTTCTATCAAATGACTGCCTACACAAATTTGTCAGGCTCATCCACATTATCTGACAGTATTCCAAGTTTCACCCTGAAAGATAAGGAAGCATTTAGCCAATTTTCATTTTCAGGCTGGAACGGTTCAGGCTCTTATTCAAATTCAGAAGTGAGTTACCAAGGAGTCTTAGAAACAATCACCGCCGATAGTGCGTTTGGCAAATTTGGATTAAATCAATGGCGTGTTGACTCAACTATCCAAGGCGACCTGATGCATGCAATGGGCGGCAATTTTTATGACTCAACCATGACTATGCAAATACAGGACATCACCTTTGAACAAGTATCTGACCAAGCAAAAACAACTTTGACTGAATTTAAAATAGACGGTATTTCAGATTTCGACAAAACAACGTCTTTAATGGACACACAATTCAACTTTTATTTAAAAGAATTGGCATCAGATGGATTCAATTTATCCTCTGTTGTGGTCAATACCGAAGTCAACAATTTGCACGAGCAATTCTTTAAGGCTTATCAAACATTGATGAGCGAAATAGGTAAAGAGCCAGAAAAAACCCAAGAAAATATCAACACCTTTATGCAAGCGGAATTACTAGGGCAATTACAGGCAGAACCTGAATTGAATATCAGCTCATTCGAAGCAAAGATAAACCAAGGTAATATCACCGGCTCACTCACTAGCAAAATTCAAAACGTGACTACATTACCTGATGCCATAGAATCACCGGCTTTTTGGTTGCAACACATTATGGCTAACGGTCAAATTAGCGCTGACCAAAGCGCCGCTTTATGGCTAGCAACCGACACAATCAAGTCTCAAATTAAAGCCGACCCTAGTGCTGCTCAAATGACCGAAGACGAAATCAACGCCATTGCACAGCAGCAAGCGATACCGATGTTGCAAGGCATGCAGCAACAAGGTTTATTTACTGAAACGACTACTGGGTATGAGATAGTGTTTTCACTAAAAGATGGCCAAGCACTGCTTAATGGTAATCCTATGCCATTACCAATTAGCCAGTAGCATTAACCGCACATTTGATGGTGAGCACAAATATGCCAATATTTAAGGCAAAACTCACCATCAGTGCACAATAAATAGGCATTTGAATTATAAATTGCTAATTCTTGCAATATCAGGTGCGCCAAAGTGATGACAAGTCCATAAAAACTGCTTATACTGCGCGTCGTTTTCGCCATCTACGGTTAGAAAGCAAAGTTAAATAAAGTAAGTGGCCCTTTAGCTCAGTTGGTTAGAGCATACGACTCATAATCGTCAGGTCCCCTGTTCGAGTCAGGGAAGGGCCACCATTTTAAAGACGTTAAGCAGAAGTGCTCACTAAAATAAAATCAAAGACCTCTCTTTTATAGCATTTAAATCTGATTTACTTTCCAAATACATTTTTATGTCTAACTACCTTCTACGAGTGAAAGAGCGCAGCATCAATATTTTCGAGTGCAATATTTAAATGTTATTCAAGCCGAATCGCATTCCCAAGATGCATCACAAAACATCCTGTGTAGCACGACATGCAGCAAGTAATCGATAAGGAGGGTTCTATATTTATCCTGTAAATATGGTCAACAGCCAAAAGAAGTAAGTAAGAAAGGCTGCTCACTACTATAGTTTTTACTGAAACCTTGAAGGCGGAAAAACAGTGGCAAAGCCACGAAAGCGGTATCGGCGAAGCTGATGTTTTTGCTCTATCTCTCGTACGTATGTTCGCCATTCATTTATCTTAGTAATCGCTGTCGCCTGAGAGCTCAGCTTCACACTTCTTATACTTAGCAATGGGGATTCCCGTTTTTTTAGTCATAACGTCTTCAGTACAAGCACTGAACTCAGCAAGAGCGGGTTCTTGAGTAAAATCCATTGACGTCATATTAAAAGCCTCTGGAATTTTTGATGAGCACTGCTTCATCACATCCAGCATGGCTTTTGGCTGAAATGTTTCTTTTGCTTTAGCCAATCTCACTGGCGCGATGCCTATGCATTTTGCTAACTCACTAGTAAGCTGTTTTTCGATCTCTTCTTCTTCGTCTTTGTAATTATCATAGTCTTCAGGAGACATGTTTTTTTTCATTATTTCGTCGGATATAGAACTGCCTTTTTGAGAAAATTTTTCAGCCTGATTTAACATCTTTTCGTAAGTCTCTAAAAACTGATGCTTTGTCATTGGGATGCTTTCTTGCTGGGCTATTACTGAAAATTATATTGAGCCTGCGACGAGTAGCGTAATAATATTTTTCATTGAATTGTCTCCGATTAATTTGATTGAGGGATTGAGGTACAGCTAAGGATTAGCTATTAGTTTATGCGTCCGGCGCCAAAATCAATGCTTTTTTGTCATCGTTATTTTGGATGCTCCTGAGTGCTCATTGCCCAACACCCCGACTATGTGTATAGGAAGAATAAACGCTAACCCTGCTCGAATCAATGAGTTACAGGCTGTTCTTAGGCTGCAATCATGAAGTAAAACGGGCTATTCAAATACAGATGCAAAATTTGCCAAGAATTTACCAAGCTGTAAGAATTTACCAAACCACCCATCGCAATTAATAATGAATATCCTTATAGAGTCAAAGGTGCGTTCTGCCCATGGCCCACTCCATGACTTACTGCCGAAGTTATCAGTCAATGCGGTTGATGTGATGGATAATGCTTCGTTCCACAATCGATATGGTGTGTTAGATGTTATTCATGAATATAGATTTACATTAGAGTTTTTACCGTCCTATAGTCCCGAACTAAGTCCAATTGACAAAAAAATGGGCACAAGTTGAGGCTATTAGAAGAGCTAAAGTGGGAGCTTTGATGCGTGATCGAGCCTTTCCGATCACGCATTAATAAACATAAAACCTAAATAATGGCTGGCAAACTTAGTCTACCATCCGTTTTTTATTGGTAACTAAAGCTAAATGTCACACCACTGTATGCGCTGTAAGCATTAAGACCAATATGCCAGGTGCCAGCAGCCGGATTAGAGAAAGTACATGTCTCTGTATTTCCAGCCTCATATGGACGACAATCGAAAGCCGTTGTACTAGGACTAGATCCATAACGAATATACAAATCGGCGTCTCCAGACCCACCTGATATGGCGAAAGTCACGCTAGTCACTCCTTCTGGAATTTCTCGGGTGCCTCGCAACCAGCCGCTGTTATCAGATAGATTGCTTACGGTTTCATTCACGGGATCAACTGTACCACCACCATTGCCGCCACCAGTATCACCAGCACAACCATATATATTGAGGTAATCATAAGCATCTTTAGATTGTACTATTCCGTTACCATACAAGTTATCCCGTCCAGCGGACCCCTTATCCTTAGCCGTATCATTTAATGTTGTACGAATTTCTGCATTTGAACATTCAGGAAAAAAGCTCCAGACCAAAGCAGCCGCACCTACTACATGCGGGGTCGCCATAGAGGTGCCACTGATAGAGTTATAACTATCTACTGGCCATGTGGACGAAACACTGCTGCCAGGCCCCGCTATTTCAACTTCACTATTGTACTGCGAATAAGATGCTCGGTTTTCACTAGAATCGACTGCCGCGACCGACATTACCGCATCATATGATGCAGGATAGGACAACGTAGTGTTACCACTATTACCCGCAGCTGCAACTAATAACATGCCCTGACGATCAAAGGTTTGCATGGCATTTAGTTCCGTTGTAGAGGCTGCACCGCCCCCCAGGCTCATATTCACAACATCTGCACCTGCATCTTGACACTGTGAAATGGCGTCAATCAGATCAGAGGCAAAAGTCCAAGAACCACTATCGTCAAATATTTTAACAATATGCAAATCAACCCCAGGATACACCCCAACTACACCCTCATTGTTGGATAACGCAGCGATAGTGCCTGCGACATGGGTACCATGACCGTTACCATCGTTGTACCAATTGCCTACCGCAGAATTATTTGCTATTCCAGATACCCCATCATTTAGGTCTGGTAAATCCGGATGATTAAGATTGTAACCAGTGTCAATAATACAAACGGTTTTAATACCAGGGTCACTTTGAGCCAGTTGATTAGCTTGAACCATAGTGATCCCATAAGGTGTACTTTGAGCCAGCAACGAACGCACGGGATCGCGCTCAATACTCTCAACCTGATTATTTTCTAACAACATTTTCAACGCGGCACGTTTCATTTTGACTGCAGCACTGCGCTTGCCCCTAATAAATTTTTGGGGTGCAACGCCTATCTTCTTCAACATTTTTGTAGCGGCATCCTTATCCACTTCACCATTTTTGACCATGGCTACATCTGCAACACCCTTTGTTTTTTTGGATAGCTTTGAGGTGCTATCAACTGAGCCAAAAGAGTTTGATAATTTAGACTTTGGCTGCTTAAAGGTCACAATGTATCGCAGCGCTTCTTCCTTAGTCTCATCACCAACAAACAGCTTTTCACTCACATTATCTACTGGGCCTTTAACTAGAGGTTCTCCTTCAGTAACCGACTTTTTGAGATCATCAAAACCTGTCACTCCCGTCGCTTGCGCAATACTAGTAGCCATTAACGATAAGGCAAAAATGCCAAAAGTTGCTTTTACATGTCGTTTTTGAAATTTCATTATTTCTCCACTGAATTTTATAATATTACTTTTGATTTATGAGCTTTACACTCAGTCATCCGGGTCTTTTTTTAACCCAGACTAAATAAGAAAAGCAGAAAACTTAAAGGGCGGCAAATTTTATTACCCATAAAAGAGTGAAAAAAACTTTTCGTTAAGTGCGTAATGGCAACTTTTAGTGACAGGCTGCATTTTTATTACTGCCAAAAAGATATGGTGAGCGATTCAATCGAACGGCAAGACATGAATGGTTAGACTTACATATGTTTGAAAGCGTTGGGCAAACACAATAACTAGCGACTAGCTGGATATGGACAAAGAACAAGGTCTGGATCTTTTAATGAATGGTGCTTTTCAAGAACAAACTGAAGCTGATGGTAAATGGCGCCGTGCAACCTTAAGTCAAGTGCAGTTAACCAGCTACTTTAGTGGATACCGAGAAATATATGATTTGCGCGAACGCCAAAAACAAAGACTAGGCCAAGATTTTGACTTAAAAGCCTTCCATGAAAAGTTTTTAAGTTTTGGTAGCTCACCAGTCAAATATATCAGCCAACTTATGGAAAAATAAGCGACCTAAGCTGAACTAGAAAACAAGTAGGCCACACATGCTTGTTTTCTTTACCATTCTACATTGCTAACTATCACTAAGCTTTTATCTACAAAAAACCAGCTACAGAAAAGCCAATATAAGTACCAATGGCACCGCCTAGGCTACCGATTAAAATGGCAGGAACAATAAGCTCTTTGCGCCCCATACTTTCAGCTAAAGCCATAGCAGTTGTGCCGCCACCCACATTTGCTTGACTAGCAATCGCTATCATCTGCCAATCGCTAAATAAAAGTCGTCCTATGGTTAACATTATCGCACCATGGATCACCACAGTAAGGCCAAAAAACAGCATAAGAGTTAACCCTATGTCTCCTAACTGACCAATCGCCGCAAACTCACAAAATGCTCCTATGACCACTAAAAATAAGTACACCAAATACAATCCCAAATTACGGGCCATTGTTAACTTTTTGAACCATGAGAATTGAGCCAAAATGATACCTATTGTGGTAATCGTTAATATGGGAGGTACTTGCGGAATAAACAGCCCTATCCATTCAGTCGCAATGAAAACGACAAAACCTAACGGAATTAAGTAATACAGCTCTTGAAAGTTGTCCTTCAGTTGATTCGCGTTTTCAGACTGGCTATCTGTTATTTGTGGGTTATTTGAGTGTATTTTTTTTCCTGGCCACAGTTTGTGCATAATTTTGGGGATCATCAAAGTTGCGATAACCCAAATAGTTGACAGAACATTATCCACCGCAATTGCGCCAGCGTACAAAATGCCGGTTTCATTGACTTTGTAGTGCACCGCAACAGCATTAAAATTAATGCTACCGCCAGAATAGGTTCCTGCAATCATGCCCGCCATTGGTGATGAAAACTCTCCCAAAACGGAGCCAGGATCAACCAGGTAATAAGCAACAATAACGCCAATAACAGTCGCAACACTGCCTAAAATGAATAGAGAAATCATGGGTAAGCCCGCGCTTCTTATTTCTTGTAAGTTCACGCCTAAAACAAGGTAAAAAATCGATATCGGTGCTACATAAGTAAAAATTTCTGAATAAAGTGGGATGGTATTTGAAGCGCTAGGGATCAGATTAAAGTTGGCAAACAATGCACCTAAAATAATGACTATCAATGCTGCGCCAACGGGCTTTCCCAAACGGGTTTCAGAAATATATTGTGCCAACATGACTAATAAGCAGAGTATCCCAAGCACTACAAAATTTGATGTTAATAACATTATTGTTTTTCTTCTGTCGTTAAAGATAACCTGTTGAACATAAACATAAATAAATCACTAAGTCGAATCTCAACAAAATCAGGGTTTGTTGCGTGGCTCAGGGATGTGATTTATTCTTCTGCAGTCAGAGTGACCTTTATTTTATGCTACACAGCGCCAGACACAGATCTTGGAAATAACAATAACAATAACAAACAAGGGATACATCAATCATGAAACCTTTTTCAAATGGCTAGGCATCATCTTGCTCGCAATAACAGTGTTAGCGGGCATTTTTGCGACTTACGAATGGAAAGCTGACAAACCGTTTTCATTCAATAATTTTCTAAACAGAACCTTAATAAAAGAGGCCTTAGATAGCCCTGAAACCCTTACATCAATTGGTATTCTTGAAAACATAGGCATAACAGGTCATAACGCTCATTTGAATGATGCAAGTGAAGCTAACTCCTTGGCTCTTTTTAAACGCTTAAAAAAAGTCCGTGAAACCCTGTTGCAGTACAAAGATGATGAGTTAAACGAAGATCAGCTTTTGTCCAAAGAAATCGCCATGTATTTACTCAACATGTTGGACGATATGGAAAAATATCAACACCATGATTACCCGTTTAATCAAATGTCAGGAGCCCAGAGTAATTTTCCTAGTTTTATGGATGCACAACATGCTATTTCCAATGTTGAAAGTGTTGAGCACTACATATCTCGACTCAGCGAGTCTAAACGTTATTACACACAAACCCTTGAAGGTATGCGCATTCGGCAAGAAAAAAACATATTCCCCCCCACTTTTGTAGTGGAGCGTGTGATTGATGAAATGACAGGGTTCATTGGCACACCTGCTACTAAAAACGTGTTGTACACTTCATTAGAGAAAAAAAATAGATGAGAGTGAATCCATCACCAGCGAACAAAAACCAGAATTATTAGCAGCAGTAGCCGCCGAAATTGAAAAAACGGTTTATCCCACTTACCAAATGCTCATTGAATATTTTACAGAGCTAAAAAGTAAAACTAATTCAGATGATGGCGTGTGGAGCATGCCTCAAGGTGAGGAAGTGTATAACCTAAGTTTACGTTTTATGACCACCACTGATTACAGTGCTGACAAAATCCATAACATTGGTTTATCTGAAGTAGCACGCATACAGGCGGAAATATTATCGATATTAGCCAGTGAAGGTTTTGATACTACCCAAGGGTTTACTGATTCGATTAATCAATTAGCCTCACAAGAACGCTTCTATTTCCCAGATACTGACGAAGGGCGTGAACAAATACTCGTCGAGTATCAAACTATTTTAGATGAAATTGACAGTGGCTTAGGAGACAGTTTCTCAATGCGCCCAGAAGCGGGAATGGAAGTAAAACGTATTCCATTATTTAAAGAAAAAACCGCACCGGGAGCATACTATTATCCACCTTCACTAGATGGCTCTCGTCCCGGTGTATTTTACGCAAACCTATATGACATCAAGGCCACTCCAAAATACAGTATGCGCACTTTGGCCTACCATGAAGGTATTCCAGGACACCATTTCCAAATTGCCATTGGCATGGAATTAGAAGACTTGCCTATTTTTAGAACACTGCCATTATTTACTGCTTATGTGGAGGGTTGGGCTTTGTATACCGAATATTTAGCGTGGGAATTAGGCTTTCAAGACGACCCTTTCGATAACATAGGAAGATTACAAGCAGAGCTATTTAGAGCAGTACGCTTGGTTGTAGACACAGGGCTACATGCGAAACGCTGGACACGAGAAGAAGCCATCACTTACATGCTGAACAATACAGGTATGGCCGAGTCAGATGTTGTTTCAGAGATTGAGCGCTACATAGTGTTACCGGGCCAAGCCAAAGCGTATAAAGTAGGCATGATGAAAATTCTCGAAGTCCGCGAAAAAGCCAAACAAGCTTTAGGTGATAAGTTTGTACTGGGTGAATTTCATGATGTGGTACTAAAGAATGGCGCCGTGCCGTTAGACATCTTAGACCGCTTGGTTGCAAAGTGGGTTGCTAAAAAGCTAGCTAGTAACCAATCAGATTAGCAATAAAAATGAAGGGTAGACAGTATCCTTTTGATACTGTCTACCTAAAGAATATCGAGCTAAAGCAGATTCGCTAAAGTAAATGGGTAGCAAACACAAAGACTGCAAATACGTCATCGATGTCACAACCTTACAAGAAACATCATTGAAGGTTGAATTAGCGTAGTTTTTTGATTTTCGCCAAACAAAACATGGAAATTAAACCTGCATTAATCTAGCTAAATTTGAGCGAGCATATTTTGTACATAGCGTTACATCAGCTTTTAAAATTGTGTTTTAATAAAACTTATACCAATCGTCATCAGTAAAACTATCCCTAAGTTTTGCATACCCATTAGCAGTATTTGTTTATGGGTAAAACCAAGGAACTCACCATGAGTTGGTTGTCAAAAATTGTTGTGCTGTTTTTAACGCTGGCTTTATTGCAGCATTCCTACGCAGCGGATAGCGTAAATCTGTTGGTAATGGTGGAAGACGCTGATCAAAACTCTATTCCTCGGGATAGTCGTATCAATAAACGAGTACATGCCAGTATTAGCCAGCAACTTAATCACATCGTTGATGTGTATGACGAAACAAGTCTCACCCTAACATCATTTAAACAAGGCCGAGTGCGACGGTCTGACGCAGAGTTATTTGATATTGCTCAATCTATTACACGCCCTCCCATCGATATAATTGCAGTATTTAGTACCTATGCGTCGATTAGTACCAGCGAGTATGCAAAAAAAGCCCGGGCGCGAGTAGAGGGCCGTTTATTGAATGCCAAGTCTGGTAAGTTTTTGGATAACTTCGAAGTGCAAAGCCCGCGTAGCTGGACGATTCCCTACGCCTGTGACAGTCAAACTTGTATGTTAGAAGAGATGGGCGATGAAGCTAAAGTGTTAGGTGATGAGTTAGGGTTAATTCTAGCTGAAAAATTAAATTGGCTTATAAATGGCGAGTCATCTGCCCTCCCTGCCCCTGCAACAGAATTATTCAATGATTATTACTTAGAGTTTGATGGGTTTAGTGCCCAAGATGTGGCTAGTATTGAGGAGTATTTATTGCTTTTTTCAGGTTATATTTCCCATCGCCCCACACAACAAAGGCATACTCGCACGACCTTGTTATATCGCTCTACTATTGGCAGCGCAAAACTGAGTAGAAATATTCTAAAATTATTAGAAGAACTCAACATGCGAGCGACGGTCAATTTTGAAGGTAACGCTTTTAATGTCAAAAGAATTACTCTGCGGGGTGAATCCCCCATTCGAGATGTTGCCGAAGGTTGGTAACATTCTTGCATTCAAAAGTTGTTCTATTGACTTTTAATAGTGGACAATGAAAACCAACACAAACATTTTAAACTGACTATGCCGCGTACTTTTCAGCAAAAAACCAAAAGGCAACAACTAGGCAACGTAATTGTAAGTTACGTAATTGGCCTATTGTGCCTGTGTGTGCAAACAAGTTTTGCCGCTGAGCGCTGGAAAATTGTGGTGTTGCCCGATAAAAACAACAATACGCCAAACGAGCTAACAGCAGTTGCAGACTTTCACCGTACAATTTCTCAAGGCTTGACTAATGCTTTAACTAACGCAGACTTTGATGTGCTTAATTTAGATTATTTAGGTTTACCCAATTGTATCCTCGAAGACTGTTCCAATTTAACCGACCAAACTATTCAGCTGGCAGCAAATCGTTCTGGTAGAGAAGTTAACCTTGCCCTGCTTTATCGACTGAATACATTTAAACAACGTCAGTCGGCAGTACAAAAATGGTATTTCAGTTTATCAGGGCGGTTATTAGATTTACAAAGTGGCGCCCAACAAGATGCCTTTTCTGTGGAGAGTCGGCTCAACCCTCCAGCCAAAAATTGCATTGCTGATTGTTTAAACCTTTGGTTAAACCAAAACCTCGCGTTATTAGCTCAGGATTTAGGAGCGGTTTTAAGCGAAAAACTCCAAGCTTTACCAAGACGTTTTCACTACCAACTTAATCTGAGCAACTTCAATAGTGCCGATTTGCTACAAATCGATAAAAATTTAAAAACTTTCGATGGTTACGTTGCAGACACATTATTGAGTGATCCCAAACCAACCAACCAAGACCTAGCCACTGTCCCAAATCGCACATATCAATATGTCTCTGAGTTGAGCGCTTCTGAGTTAAGCTCAGAGTTAGAAAACCTAAACAACTTAGGCGTCCTGTCACTTAAGTTAGAGTACGATAATAAACAACGACTTTTCCATCTCAGGGCTGCACAGGAAAGCGCCTCATGGGCAACAATTAGCCAATTTATTACCGACTTATTAGACGATCCAGAACCAGAAATATCACAACCAACCACTGAAGTTACTGCCCCCACAACGACCGAAACACCAGAAATACAAACAGATGCAGAGAAGGAAATCCAAAAAGATCGACAAATGTGGCAACAAGCTCTCGGTATTAATAGCAAAGACAGTTACCAACAATATCTGACTATTTGGCCACAAGGGCAACATTTCATCCAAGCAAAGGCAGCAATAAAACGTTTTGATGATGATGAAAACGCATGGCAACAAGCATTAAGTCAAACAACAAGCCGAGCATTTCAACACTATCTAAGGTTGCAACCAACAGGTAAATATACAAACCAAGCTAAACAGCAATTAGCTTTAATTCGAGAGCAACAAAAGCTAGTACAAAAACAACGAGAAAACAAAGCGTTAGCTGACGATTATTATCATCAACAACAAAATTATCCAGAAGCCCTGTATTACTACGAACAAGCTGCAAAACTGGGCGATATTTCGTCCCAATATCTGTTAGCCAAAATGTATGACGATGGCAAAGGTATAGAACAAAACAAGCACCAAGCAGCTATTTGGTATACCCAAGCAGCCAAACATGGTCACAGCCAAGCTCAAGTGGCACTGGGTTATATGTATTCAAAAGGTAATGGCGTTAATCAAGATTATTCACAGGCCGCACACTGGTATCTAAAAGCAGCAACTCAGGGGCATATCGATGCCCAGCACAATCTAGCCTACTTGTATTCACTCGGCCAAGGCGTAGCAAAAGACTACCAACAAGCTGCTTTTTGGTATGAAAAGTCGGCCATTCAAGGTGATGCAGATGCGCAAAATAGTTTAGGAAAACTATATGAGAGAGGCTTGGGCGTTAGTAAAAATTTAATCAAAGCAAAAAGCTTATATAAACAAGCGGCTGCCCAAGGCAACCAAATTGCCCAACTCAATCTGCAAATGCTGAATAATTAAGGCTCATTCAGCCAGAACCTAACAAAAATATCTCTGAGGTTTGCATAACCGCCAATGGAGGTACGTTATGCATCAACATACAAATCACGACACCAGCACACAAGCTATGACCGAAGTGGCATTGGGATTATCAATGGCGTTTTTTTCTTTGTTAATCTTGGCCCTATTTTCTATTGGTTTACCTGACTCAACACAAAAAGAAGAACCATCATTAACAATTGATGAACAGCTAACACTAGCTGACAACAACGAAAAACCGTCTAAAAACCAAACCGCTGAAAGTAGAAAACAACAATACGTCTTTTACTTTAATCAGCAGTTTTATGATAAACAGCTCACTCGCTTAAATATCGACAACTTTAGCCGTTTTGAGACTCAACAACCTTTGATCCTTGCGGTACAAGACAACCTACCCTTGATAAAAATAATGGCTCTTCGTAAACAAATTAATCATCCACAGCTTTCCATAACCATGCTGGATAATAAGTGGCAATCGCAATTGGAGAAGATGCAATGAACCCCAAATCAATAATTAAAGTGTTAAGTGTATTTGTGATGTTTTTAGCTCCAACAGCTTCGGCAACTTATTACTACGATACTGAAGATATTCAACAACAAGTCATTTCTGAAGCCAAACGGCAAAATCTAGCGCCATCATTAGCTTTAGCGATTGCCAAGGTTGAGTCCAACTTTAACCCCAATGCATTAAGCCACGCTGGAGCGAAAGGTGTGATGCAAATCATGCCGCGCACTGCAGAACAAGTATTTGGCGTGAATCAAAGCCGGTTATTTGAGCCTGATGTGAATATAAAGTTGGGAGTAAAATTTATTAAACAGTTACTTGAACGTTATGAAAACCGCTTGGATATTGCTTTATCACATTACAATGGTGGCTCTGGCGTGAAAAACAGGCAAGGCGAGCTCAAAGTGATACCCGCCACACGTAACTACGTGAATAAAGTACTCAACAGCCAACAAGCATTTTTGCAGCACGACAATCAATGGCTATCTACATCAGGGGGTAAACCACTGTATTTCACCTCTTTGTATAACGATACTGGAATAGCTCAAACGGATTCTACAATTATTGAACCCCACTCTGAAAATCCACAAATTGAAACCTTACGGGCGTTGCGATTACATAACATTACCCGTAATTATCAAAGCACTAGCGCTCTCACCGGCAAAAACCAAACGACTCATTTCGCAAAGCCACACATCGCTGAAACCTCTCTCAAGACAAAAATGTCGAAAGTTAGACTGTGGGAATCTATCTATACCAATCCACATAAACTGGTATTGCTAGATTAGGATCTGTTTATCCGTTAAATTAAAGACATAACAGTAGTAGCAATCTTAATCAGGCCGAATGAGCAAAATTATTAACTTTGGAATTAGCGAAACCTTAAAAGCGCTTTTTGCCCAGCTAAAAGAAACACCCAGCCAGCATGGGTATAAATATCATGCCAAGGACGTGGAGCAATTATCCCAATACATTGTTTGTCGCAACTATGGATCGGTGTGTTATGAACTCAGTTTTCTTTGCTGGGCCGTAGTCAACCATCCAGGTTATTCGTCATCACCTTTACTCAGTTTTTTTTGGCTAGAAGACAACCTGCAACCTAAACGTTTTCGTCAGGCATTTAATCAGCCAATACAAACAGCTTCAGATAACATTATTATGGGCAAGGAACATTTACAGCTGCAAATCGGCGACATCGACTTTGCTATTTCCCCTACCCGCGTCAGTTTATTAGCCCTATTGTTGGAGTTGATTACCAATATTGAGCCAGCTCAGTTGGCTAATATTGAAAAACGGCTGTTAGGTGCCAACAACCAAGCAATAAAACAAATGTCTTCTGAACTACAAAAGCTGATTTATGCCTACTTAAAAGAACATATTCCAGAAGCCAGTACCCAAGAACGTTTTCGAGCCATTAGCGGCTGGCTAAAACAACATAACCTAACGGCTGCTAGACTCACCGATCAAGATGTACTGAATTTTTGGCTCAGCCCACCAGCACAACCTAGTTATATTAAATATTCCACAGTATTGGACGATTTACTCGATGCGATAACCGCCATAGAAGTGGTCGAAAATACGCTTAATGCGGATTATGCCCTAAGTCTTGGTAACGATAGTGAGCAAGGGGAAATTAGTACTGAGTGGGTGCAACAGACTTTATTTGAACAAGCTGAAAACAACATTGATTTAGGCTGGTTGTGTCGCTCACCCAAATTTTTAACTCTGGCGCAGTTTCAGCCAATGAAATCCTTATTAAGCCACGGGAAATTAGCGCGCCAATTACCTTTGTCCTTTTTGCGTTTAAGCATATTTGGTGGTTGGCAATCAGTATTAATCCAGGCCAAAAGAAAGTCGTCTCAGGAATTGGCTGATAAACTTCAACAAAACCCCAACCGCCAATACTTAGATTATATAGCCGAACTCAATGACTCTGAGTCACAATGTAAACAAGTACAACAAATCATTGCCCACATATTTTACAGTCTTAATATTCCTTTATTTATTGGCATCATGCTCAAACAAATACCAACAGATTTGCAACAAACACTCAAAATATGGATGAGAGAGCAAATAGCCAATACAGCAGAGTCTGAAAGAAACCCTTTTGTGCACATCCAGCAATGGTTATCCCAGCACCCAAAGGCACAATTTTGGTTAACTGAAGCGGAATTCCTGTTTAAAAACAATAATAAGGATGGATTTAAAAATATACCATCAGTTCCAGAGCTGGATATTTATCAGGATGGCAGCGAAGCACTCAACCATTGCCAAGAGTTAGTTGCCCGCTATTTGTTGGTCATAACAAAATTAAATCATGAAAACACTCAGTTAGCGGAAATTTATCGCTCTGACCTGTGCATATTCAGTAATAGATTTAAGCAAATATATGGAGCACCCGATGCCTGATCATCAATATCACATGCAGGAGCAACTATTTACCGCCAAAACCTTGTACCGCGAGTTACATCAATTTGCGCCAGAAAAAAATAGTACTGGCAAACCTGTGCTGTTAAATGACTTAGTACAGTTGGCTGAAGGTAATCCACAAATTGATGGCCAGCAGGTTATGCAGCAAATTAATCAATCACTGCCACTGCGCCGTCAATATATGCAGTTGTTACAAAAATTGGCCTTTGCCAATAGCCCAGTGCAAGCAGCTGCCAGTTCAGTCGCTGAAATCAGCAGTCGTAAATCTGCAGAATTTGAATTGTTATTTAAGCGCGACAAACAATTTTCAGGACAGGTGTACGTGATACTTAAAATTCCACATTCAATTGAAAAGCATCACAACCAAGGCGTGCATGTGAATTGTTGTTCCGACAAAATAATATCTTCGATCCACTTCCCGCCTATTGTGGATGGTAAAACGCAGCTATTAATGGAAGAATCAGATCAGAAGTTTATAAACATGTTTGATGCTGAGTTTGCAATATACCTATCCTAACAATGACATTAGAGTTAAGTCGCCTTTGTTTGCTGTTTTGATATTAATGGCAGGGAACCAAGTTAGATGAAAACTCATATATTTATCGCCACCACTCAAGGCTTAGTAGCGATACAAAATATCACGCCTATTGATGACGAAGACATTAGCTCTGTTGTATCCGTTAATGGCACTTCAACTACCGCCAATATCAGCAGCAGTTACCACAACTTTGTCAAAAAAGGCGTGGGCATTATCCATAAGATGTTTGGCGCCTGCAGTTATCGAGTGGATATCAGTGCGCGAATAGACCAAGGTAATAGTTGGCAAGTCGCCATGTATTTAGCTCACCTAGCCCAAGCAAAAGGTATATTAGGCAATGGCGAAGTTAGACAAGGTGACAGGGTTATTTGTGCCACTGGCGAGGTCAATACCACTAACCTTCAAGTACTTGCTGTTAATGAAGTCCCGGTTAAATTTGAGCTGGCTCAATCACAACTGACGCAATGGACAGCGCTTGGCGCTGAAGTACAGTTTTTATTACCACAAGCCAATCAATCTGAAATACAACCAAACACTTATATCAAGCTAATTAGTAACCTCGAACAAGCAGCTACTGCATTGCCAAACAGCATACAAGAGCAATCAACATCTAATATAAAAACAAAAAAGTTAGTAAGTAATAACTCTCGGTACATTATCACTGGTGTAGTAGTATTATTGGTATTGGCGATGTTTTTTGGACTCAGTAAATTTATACCTTCCGATAATAGTACTCAGCAAAGTGTGGCTGAAAAAAACAATATATCTACAGGCGACACCAACCTAAAAATACAATTAGTCGCCCAACTAAAACAAAGTAAAACCTGCGCCCAAACATCTAGTCAAAGTTTATCTCTAAGCAATAAATCCTTTGCTGAATTGGCACTCAGTCAACTCTGTGAATTACATCTGCAAACACCTCAAGCTATCGGTCAACTATTGCTCATCGCACAAGATGCCTACACAGTCCTACCGCTGAAACGTAACCAACCAGGTTGGCAAATTCCCCTGCCTAAAAATCGCTTAGCAGACCGCAGTTATTTTTTAGTTACTATCGTTAATCCCCTTAGTGAAGAAAAAATCGAAAAGTTACGGCTTTATCGTGAGGCCATGGCTAAACCAACGATGCTGACTGAAGCAGCGCTAGTGATTTGGTTGCAAACACAAGATGTAGAATTTACTGTTTATAGTCATAAGTTGGTGCTGAAGGAATGACAGTATTTTTTCGGGGAAAACGCCTGAGTAAAAAATGGTTTGGACTTTTGCTGTGCTGCACTTTGCTGGCTACAGTGATCATTTATCGCCAACCTATTGCTATCAAAAGCATTGAACATTTGACTCAATCACAAAATATATCCGTTACCTGCTTAAGCTTTATCTTAGATTGGCAACTAAACATTAATATTCAACAAATGTGTTTAGCTTCACCAAAAGGAAAAGTTTTTATACAAAAAGCATTTTGGCAGCCATGGTCCAATGTTTTAAGTATTGAACAAATAACAATCACACACATTGAACAACTAGCGACTGATAATAAGGTGATTGAAACTCCACTAAATGGCCAGCAAGCAATTGCACTTAACCTACCTGACTCGTTACCAAAACTAAACATTTCAAGTCTCAAAATTGACTCTTTTGTTTTACTTCAGCCCTTACAGTTAAGTGTAAACTCGGTTTCAGATAACAAACTGAATATCACAGGCGATGTAAATGCCTCGCTTGAGGTTTACCCAAATACTGTAGTTGGAAATATAGAATGGAATTTATCCGACCTCGCAAAATGGATACCCCAAGCACAGAAATTCTATCAAGATAACGCCGAACAATTGCAGGATGCGGCCTTAGATACAGCCCAAATAAAAACTAATATCACTTTTGATGGCATGGCTTTACATGCAGAAAACAGCGTAGATATAGCAAGTGTTATTCATGTTTCAAACTGCCCAATTGACGCGATTTTACAAGGAGATGTGTTAGTTGATATAAGCCTCAGGAGTCTTAAAATCAGCTTGAATTTAAGCCAACTTAACAACGATATTTCTATAGTTAATTGCCCATTAATAACAGATTATTTTGCCAAAGATGACGTGCCTCAGTTGTCTTTTCTGTTTCCTCAAGAAATGACTATTAGTCAAACGCATGTAGAGCTTGGCGAATTACGTATTATCGACAAGCAAAATACACATCGAAGTATCATTCTTAAAGCTTTGAATTATAAAGCAACAGGTCTACTTGAAGTTGACTACACCACCTCAATTAGACAGGCTTTAAAGACAAAAAAAATACATGGAGGAATGCTGGATTTACAGGGGGTGGGCAATCTTTCTGTCGATCTCTCAACTGTGCATACTCAAGATACAAAACTGCCAATCGATTTTAAAATTACTAATAGTAACAACCAATTAGTAATAAACGATTTTCAGATGGACTCTTTGTTGATCGGCAAGTTAACAATGGAATTTTCCTTACACGAAAACGCACCTAATCAACTTAAACTGCAGGGAAATATTAATAGCCAAGATATACAGATGGGCGCCGTTAAGCTTGCAAAAACAAGTAGCCTATTTTCTATTACAGGCGATAATTTTAATGATTTGCAATTGAGTATAGACAATCAACTATCTCAGATTTCTCACCCTGAATTCAGATTACATAACCTTGCCAATCACCTAGATTTGAATATACAGAAATTTGACACCCTGAGCTTTTCAGGGAACTCAACTATCACAAAACTAACGACGCAAAACATCAACTTGTTGCCAATTGATTTAGTGCACAAAGGGCAAGCAAGTTTGGCGAATATGACTGTATCTAGTCAGCATGACATTGGTTTTAAGCAAGGTTTTTCGATTCAGCTTGAACAGCAGCAAACTCAGGCAAAAGTACATGTAAACCAACAAGATATCGCTAGTTTGCAACACATCATTTCACAGTTGGAAAACGCACTGTTGATTAAAGAAGGTAAACTTTCAGCCAGTATTGCTTTTGCTTTACCCAAAGAAGGTGAACCATTCTTTGCCCAAGGAAAGTCAGACTTTAAAGGGGTAACCATAAAGTATCAAGACTATGTGCTAAATAACATCACTTACCAAACACCACTCACATTTGATTCAGCAGGTCTTCAGCTAGCCGAATCTACTCTACACATAGATTCAATTGAAGCTGGAGTGTCTATTGAAAAACTTCAAGCGCTGGTTATTGCAAAAGACAGCGTATTTCGTTTAAGCCAAATTCACGGAGAAATATTTAATGGTAAGTTTTCATCCAGTCAATTGTGGTTAGATGGACGCGAGCAAGAATTCGATATCAATTTTCAGGGTATTGATTTGTCTCAGGTAGTGGCATTACAACAACAACCCGGAATCAAAATCACTGGGAATATTGATGGCGATTTACCCATGTTGATGAATACACATGGACTCAGTATAGATAAAGGCTGGGCGTCGAGTCTTTCAGGTGGGAAGTTGACTATAATAGATAATCCGTCCTTTGATTCTATTAAAGTCCAACAGCCTGAATTAGCCTTGCTGGAAAATATTGACTTCAGCCAATTAGAAAGCAAAATAAAGCTTAATCCAGATGGTTGGGTGTTTTTTGATTTTGCTTTACAGGGTAATAACCCTGACAAAAAGCAAAGTGTTAATTTAAATTATAGTCATCAAGAAAATGTATTGGCTTTATTAGAGTCAATACGATTAGTTAAGTCAGTAGAAAATAGAATTGAACAGAAAATAACCCAAGGTAAGAAAAAGTGAAAATATTATATTTAGGACTTGTGGCGACAGGGTTTCTAAGTGCTTGTACCCATACAGTACAAGTTGAAACAAAAGAGCCAATTACTATCAATATTAATGTAAAAATTGATCACGAAATTCGAGTGAAAGTTGATAAAGAACTTGATGACGTATTTAGTGAAGACAGTAATTTGTTTTAAGCCAATTTAGGAATAACTTTATGAAAACCAAAATAATTTTTAAATCCCTTGTTATTGTCAGTTTACTATTTAGCAGTTTTGTTTTCGCTATAGGTTTAGGTGAAGCGAAAGACCAAGGTCTAGTGGGCGAAAAAGATAATGGCTATTTAGGTTTAGTGATAGCAAAAGCTGAGACACAAAGTTTAGTAGATGATATCAACGCTAAGCGCAAAGAAGTGTATTTAAAACTCGCGGCGAAAAATGGTATTACCTTGCAACAAATAGAAAAATTAGCCGCTCAGAAAGCTTATGAAAAGACTAGCTCTGGTCATTACCTTTGGGTAAGTGGTAAATGGACTACAAAATAAGATAGGGTTTGTAGCGTTCTAGTTTGTTCTTTTTTATTGGATTACCCAAGTTACATACAGAGAATACTCTGCAAAACCAACTTGCAAATACACTAAGCCCAGTAGCCTACAGCAGTACATTTTTTGCTGCTGTAAGGCAAAAACACTTTTGACGAATCGTTTTTTTGTTTAGATAAATACAAAGCGCCGCCGCTCAAGATGAAGGTATGCTCGGCCCATACTTAAAAATGCATAAGCATTTCCCCCTTCACTGCTTTATAATCCCCCACAATTCCCAAGCCAACGATAAAACAAGGCTTAAACATACATGTTTGATCAATTAGAACTAGACGATGACCTAATTCACGCAGTAGCGGACTTAGGTTATAAAGAGCCAACCAGTATCCAATCACTGGTCATACCCGAAGCTATGAATGGCAAAGATATATTAGCCTCTGCCCCAACAGGTACAGGAAAAACAGCAGCATTTCTATTACCTGCTTGCCAATTTTTATTGGATTACCCAAGACGTCAACCGGGCTCGACGCGGATTTTGATCCTCACCCCAACCCGAGAATTGGCATTACAAATTTTTGAACAAGCCAAAGCTATCAGTAAATATGTACCTCATATCGCATGTGGTGTGATCACAGGTGGCATCAACTACGGTACTGACCGTGATTTGTTAGAAAAAAATCTGGATATTTTGGTCGCCACACCGGGTCGTTTATTCGAACATATTGAAAAAGAAAGTTTTGATTGCCGTGATATCGAATGTCTTATTTTAGATGAAGCTGACCGTATGTTGGATATGGGCTTTTCACCTGTAGTAAACCAAATTGCTGCAGAAGCACGCTGGCGCAAACAAACCATGTTGTTTTCAGCCACACTTGAAGGCTCGGGTATTGCTCGTTTTTCTGATGAATTGCTAAACGAACCAGTTGAATTAGAAGCAGATTCAAGCCGTAAAGAGAAAGGTATTATCCACCAGTGGATCCATCTGGCAGATGACGCTATACATAAACTGGATTTGTTAACTCATATCCTAAGTAGCCAAGTAGAAACAGCTATTGTGTTTGTGAAAACGCGAGAACGCTTAGCCACCTTAGTCGGCCAATTACAATCAGTCGATATTGACTGTTGTTGGTTGCAGGGAGAAATGCCACAAGACAAACGTAACGAAGCTATGGAGCGATTTCGCACCGGTGATGTAAAGATATTGATCGCCACAGATGTTGCCGCTAGAGGCATAGACGTAGACAATATTAGTCATGTAATTAACTATGATATGCCACGTACAGCCGACGTGTATGTGCACCGTATTGGTCGTACAGGACGTGCCGGTAACAAAGGCACGGCAATTTCTATCGTAGAAGCTCACGACATTGGCATAGTGCCAAAAATTGAACGTTACACAGAACAAGTGTTAAAACGCAGGATTATTGCCGAATTACGTCCTGCCAACAAAGAAGCCAAACCACCGACTAAGAAAAAAGTCAGTAATAAGACTAAAAAGGCGGTTATTAAAGCTAAACGTACCGCCAAAATCAAAAAGCGTAAAAATAAAGGTCGAGGTAAAAAGGCCCCGTCCTAATTTTTTCAGGCTATGAGCTAAGCGTCTTGGCGAATTTCAACTAAGTTGAAATTCGTTTGGTTATCACCCACTACCATGATTCTGCAGCGCCCCCAACTTTCAGGGATTTTCCACTCAGTATTTTCTGCTACGGTATACTTTTCTCTCTTATTTGCACAACGCAGTTCTACAGAATCCAATGTGCCTGATATATCACTGAAGCTAAAACGGTTTCGACTAAGAGAGTGCCACCAATCACCATCGCTATCTATTTTTCCTTGGACAACAATATAGTCTTCATCTTTTAAAATCTGCCGAGCTTGGATTGCATATTGTTCTAAGAAACTGACAACTTTATCACTATTAGGTTGCTGTTCAATTTGGGTAAATGTATTTAACGCATCTGAAAATAATGATGCTTGAATTTCTAAAACAAACTTTTGACGAAGAAGGTTGAGGAAAGCGACCTCACCAATGTGTTTACTGCTGTTACCAGAAAAGACAACTCGCTTAATACTATTTAATTGAACGTTTACCTGGCCTTGTGCTTTGGCGACCTTAGACTTCAACATCCAAAACCATGCGTCTTCGTAACTATTCCAAATTTTTTCTTCACCCATTTTAGTAATCAATTGTTCTGCCAGAAGGATATCGTTAGTTTTTAGTGCCTCTGTCGCTTTTCTATATTCTCTTACAAACCGTTTTCTGCCGCCCTTTGTTGATTTATCTAATCTAAAATCAAGCTGCACACTGTTGCGACACTGTTCGATCTTTTCTCCATCGCGAATAGCAGGCGAATATTGCCATTGTTTAATGGCGCGTAAACTAGCCTTTTCAAAACCACGAATACCAGACGAGTCTTCAACAATTGGATCCACCACTGCACCGTTTTCGTCCACAACAAAACTAATCTGAACCCATCCTTCATTGCCGCTTCGAGCTGCAAGAGTAGGATATTTAGGAGGCACACGTTCGATGGCTTTGGCTGGAATAACAGTTTCAACTAATTCAACACTGGATGATAACGCTGTATCTGCGATTAAAACATTCGAAAATAAAGATAATACGAGTAGGGATAATTTCATTTTACGTCCTTGAAAAGTGATATAATTATGGGAAGTTTTCTGTGCTGATAGTAGGGCTTTGTATAAACAATTACAAATATAGAAAACAGCATTAGGCAACACCGAAATCAAACCGAAGGAATATACGTGAGTAAACAAGTAGTACTAGCAACTGGCAATAAAGGTAAAGTTAAAGAGCTTGCTCGTATGTTGTCGGGCTTAGGTATTGAAGTATTACCTCAAAGCGAATTCGCCGTGAGTGAAGTGGCCGAAACGGGTAGTACCTTTGTCGAAAATGCCATCATCAAAGCACGACATGCGGCTAAACAAACAGGCTTACCGGCAATCGCCGATGACTCGGGTTTAGCGGTTGATGCCCTAGGTGGTGCGCCCGGAGTGTATTCTGCACGTTATTCTGGTGAGCAAGCTACAGATCAGAGCAATATCATTAAATTACTTGATGCTATGGCTGATGTGCCTAAAGACAAACGCCAAGCCAAGTTTCTATGTGTATTAGTTTTTATGCGTCACGCTGATGACCCCACGCCTATTATTTGCCAAGGTGAATGGGCTGGCGAAATCACCAGTGAACAACATGGTGAAAATGGTTTTGGATACGATCCTGTTTTCTGGGTCGAACAACAAAACTGTAGCTCTGCTCAATTGTTGCCCGAACAAAAAAATGAGTTAAGCCACCGCGGTAAAGCGTTAAAACTGCTGTTAGCCCAACTACACAATAAAATGGGTTAACGACTTGTCACAAGCTCATAGTTTAAAACTACCGCCTCTTTCGTTGTATATCCATATTCCTTGGTGTGTGCAAAAGTGTCCTTATTGTGATTTTAATTCTCACGGACAAAAACAACAGGTATTGCCAGAAACTGAATATGTCAGCCACTTACTAGATGATTTGGCTGAAGATGCTAAATTGGTGGGCGACAGAGCTATTCACAGTATTTTTATTGGTGGTGGCACACCGAGTTTGTTTTCAGCCCAGTCAATTAAAAGCCTATTAGACGGGGTCAAAGATAGGGTTAACCTATTAGCCGACGCTGAAATCACCATGGAAGCGAATCCCGGCACAGTAGAAAGCCAACGTTTTGCAGATTATGTCAAAGCTGGCATTACCCGTATATCCATTGGTGTACAAAGTTTTCAGCCAGAAAAACTATCCGCCTTAGGGCGTATTCACGATGAAAATCAGGCGCTTAAAGCCGCAACATTGGCTAAGAGTATAGGTCTAAATAGTTTTAACCTAGATCTAATGCATGGCTTACCTAAGCAGTCTTTAGACGATGCTTTGTTTGATTTGAATACAGCTATAACCCAACATCCACCACACTTATCTTGGTATCAATTGACCATTGAACCTAATACCCAGTTTCATTCCAAACCGCCTAAATTACCGGAAGATGAGCTATTATGGGATATTCAAGAACAGGGTGATGCATTACTTCAACAAGCAGGATTCGAACAGTACGAAATATCCGCATACAGTCAGCCAGGCCAACAATGTCAGCATAATTTAAATTATTGGCGTTTTGGTGACTACTTAGGTATTGGTTGTGGCGCCCATGGTAAAATCACCCTAGCTAACGAAGGTCAGATAATTCGTACGGTTAAAGTCAAACATCCCAAAGGTTATATGGATTTAACCCGCAGTTATACAAGCGATAAAAAACAGGTGCCTAGCGAAGATTTACCCTTTGAGTTTTTTATGAATCGCTTTCGTTTACTTGAGCCCTGCCCTAAGTCAGATTATGCAGACTTTACGGGGTTACCCTTAGATAATAAAACCGAAGAAAACTTACAGATTGCAATCAAGCGAGGTTTGTTAGTTGAGTCAGATGATGAATGGCAAGTCACACCTTTAGGCAGACGGTATTTAAATACACTTTTGGAAATGATGGTGTAGTTCAAGAGTCAGATGATTATAGGCATGACACCCTATTCATCAAGATAAGCATTGGTGCCTGTTAATAACACGTTGTATGGCTGTAATTCTTTAATCGAGGCTCTAAGTCTATCTTCAGCCTTATCTAACTCTTTGAATCTATTACAAAACCATTGGGCTTTAAGTTTCAGACTTTCAGCTTTCGGGCCTACGTTTTGACCAATTTCTTCACCCATAGTTTCTAATTTTTTAGCGATGGCAGTGATTTTTTCTTCACCTGCCTCTCCATTTGCCACCAACCCTCCTATAGCGGATAAAATACCACCAACAGAAGTACTGATTGCCTCTTCTAGCTGTTCTTCCAACTCACGATCGACCAAGTCATCGACTTGCTCTAGTCTGCCGGGTCCCATATAGAAGTTATCATTGGCGCGAATAAACTTTTCTTTGACGCTCATTTGAACCCGCTTAAGAGATTTTTGCAGTTTCTTCTGACTTTTATCGTCTTTAACTAAGCCGCCGTAAACTTGCTCAATGGTCTCAATGGCTAGCTCTACACCTTCGTTTGCCAGCAAAATCATTTTAGGCACAACTTGATGTATACCTGTAGACAACTCTGTGAGTTCAAGCTCTTGTTGCTCATTTAGAGCAATCCATTCACCTTTCACTATAAGTTGTGCTGGATGATTAATTTGGTAAACAGATCGCCCTCCCTTATCTAGCACTCTAATATGCTTACCGTTCACTACCACACCATAATTGAGTGACACCTCACAATCGGTCTTGGCTTGAACCTGAGTGTTAACCACCATGCTCAATACAGATAAAGTTAAAACTAGAAAACGCATAAAATTCCGATAATTGTAAGTCCGATGTTAGTGTGCCTTTAAACAGAATAAAAGCAATATAAGATCAGACAAGACAGACAAAACTTAGGTTAATCTGCAGTTTTCACCAAACGAGTAAAAACAAATAAGCGTTTATCTTTAAGAGAATTACTGCTGTTAAAAAAGGCAATCACCCATGCGCGATCGGGATCGATAACAGAAGGGGTAGAAGTCCAATAGTCATCTGAGGAGGTATTTGGAAAAAACAATTCGTTAATGGCAGGGCGCACACAACTGCGCTCGGTTAAACTGGCTAACTCTTTCATATTTGGCACACGCCAACCTAATTGCTCTGCATATTCGTAACCATGGGCTGCTTGTAAAGCTTGTTGCCACGTCAGCTCACTCGCATCACCAGTACAGGTTTCATCAACCCATGTTTGACCAAGACTACAACGCATCCAAATTAAGCCCAATGATTCATCTGTGACAGTACCATCAGCATTATCTACAAATTCATCTGTCTGGGCGCTTGTATCAAAAGTAGGTAAACATGTTTGGCCTGAAGCCACATAAGATACAAAAAAACAAAAAAGGAAGAGTATTCTCATGTTATCGCCCTGCCCTAACTAGCCGCACTCGCGCTGCAGTTGATTTGTTTAAAAAATTATCATTTCCCGACGAAAAATCAATGGCCCACGCATTTTGCGCTTGATCGTTGTTAAAACCGTCAGCACTTGAATCTTGGGTCCAATACCAAACATGAGGGGTTAATGAATCAGTAGTATTAGGGAAATAATCGGTATCAATCATCGGCGCTGAAGTTTGACCAAGATGTAATATAGATAACAATTCGTTATGTGTTGGCAAACGCCAATCTCTAAAATTACATAAACCTTGGGTGTTCACTTCGGTAATGAAGTTTTCGGTGTTGCAACTGGTCAGAGAACAACTAGTCGCCGCACCATTTTCGTCACCATCAACACTTCCTTCTTCGACAGTTTGATACCAAGAGTAGCTGTGACTATTACTGTGCAAAGTTGTAGTAAAAACATCTGTTTTAGACTCCCAAATTAGACCAGTAATGTTATCTCGCACACAATTCCATGACGAAGATTCGTCATCCACTTCATCTCCGATTGCATCTAACCGAGTGAAATCAAAACCTTGGTCTCCCCTTCCGGCTTTCTCAGACAAACCATTAGCATGGATAATATCTTGGCCACGTTGACCATCTTGACCGGGATAATCAGCTTGATAAGCGCTGAGTATTTGTGAATCAGTTGCTTGTAAAATAACCCCAGTATCATTTAGTGGTTGGATTGGCAGCGGTTTGATCGTAACCGTTAGGCTATCGTCAACTGAATTTCCCTGCGCATCTGTAACTCTTAGCGTAAAAGTAACGGTTTCTGTCTGTGTGACTGTTGGCGCAACGGCAACAGTTTGCAACAGATTAAGATTTTCAATTTGCGGGTCATTTTCAGAGTCATTTAACCAAGTCACAACTAAAGGTTCAGAAGCAGCCACTGTGGTGCTAGCAGCACCGTTTAAGTTAATGCTCTCACCGGTAAATACTTGATGACTAATACCGGCATCAATTGCTGGTAAAGTATCTGCAGAACTTTGAATATTTAGGGTCAGTGTTTCAACATTTTCAGCCCCTTCCTGATCAGTCACTGTCAAACTAATAGTGACTGAATTCGCGTCCATCAGTATAGGTGTAATAAAAGCTAGGCTGTCACCTTGTAAACTAATGCCAGTTAATACCGACTCACCGGCAGTTTGTTGCCATAAATATGCCGCAATGGGAGTGTTAATATCAGAAGTATCCGAATCGGAGCTAGTACTGCCATCCAATATAACTTCAAAACCAGCCGGAAACTGATTGATTGCTAGCCCCTTAAATTGGCTAAGGTTGATAACAGCTTTTGGTGGCACATTAACAGGGTTAATTTGATATACCACAGAATCGCTGCCTGAATTGCCATTGGCATCAGTGACTTCAACAGTGAAAGTATAAGTCAGTGCATCGGTAGCAACAGGCGCAGTAAAAGTGGCGGTTCCTAAGGCTGTATCACTTTGCGTAATAGCGATAGTGGGTGACACACTCCATTTATAGGTCAAAACGTCGGTCTGACCGCTAGCAACTGCACTAAGAGTTACAGTAGTTTGTTCATCAACAGATTGATTTGTACCAGCATTAACCAGTACTTTGGGTGTAGGAGTGTCGGTGTCACTGTCCAGTGAACTTCCAGAACAGCCAACTAAAAGCGCGGCAACAAACAGAATGGTAAAAAAGCGATTATGCATGGTCATGGCAGTAGGCAATCATTTATCTTCAAATGCAAAACAGTAGATAACACTATGCAGTTACTGTACCAGCTGAACGCCATTATATTGGCTGGCCATCTAAAGCTATGTAAACAACATAAAAACAACAGGTAGAACAATGGCTGTGAGTATGCCATTTACGCATAATGCCATAGTGGAAAATGCCCCCGCTTTTGTATGTAACTGATATGCTCTAGCAGTACCTATGGCATGGGAGACAGTGCCTAACGCTAAACCTTTAGCCCTAGGATCAGTACAACGAGTCAACTTGAAAATAAATTGGCTGAACATGACCCCCAATATACCAGTGATAACCACTACCGCTGCAGCAAGTTCGGGTAACCCTCCAATAATTTTAGAGGTATCCACTGCCAGCGGTGTGGTAATAGATTTAGTTAACACTGAAAACCTGACAGGGTCTGAAAAATCAAATAAACCTAACCAACCAATTGCTATTAGGGGAGCAATAACTCCACCAATAATAATCACTACTATGCCTTTGCGGCCTGCGGTGTATATCAATCTAATCTGTTGGTACAAGGGAATTGCCAATGCCACAGTGATAGGCCCAAGCATCCAGTTTATTGGCGTAACATAATGTTGGTAGTCGAGCACAGAAGTGTGACTCACTAAACTTATTCCACCAATTAAAATGGCGCCTACTATTATCGGGTGTAACAATATGTTGTTAGAAAAATATTTAAAGATCCAAACCGCCAACACATAAACCAATAAAGTCGCAGTTAACCAAAATAGTTGGTCTAGGGAAACAAGCGCGATCATTGACGGCCAATCCATTAGATTAACCTTCATCGTCTTGCTGGTCTGACTGATTTGGACTACCAAAAAAACGCTGGCCTAGCCAAGAAGTAATACACAAACTTACAAAGGTGCTGAGCATCACAGCAAATAAAAATAGCCATAAATTATCACTCAGTTGTTTAGCGTAAAACCAAGCAGCAACCAAAGGGGGGATAAAAAACAAAGATAAATGTCTAAGGCAAAATTGACTGACAGATGCCAAAGCGCTTGGAACGCGCCCTAAACATATAAGCGCAATAAATAATAATAACAGCCCTAATAATGAGGCAGGTAAAGCTAAGAAGTGACTCAACCCATACCCCAAGAACCAAAAACCGATAAGAGTAATAAAAGCTAGGATTGCCTTTACAACATCATTTTTTGACATGATAAAATCAATCCAGTCAATTCAACCTAATTAACTACCCGTTTTGACATCTTCTAAGTGATATTTTTCAATTAAAGAATACAAAGTCGGTCTAGTGACCCCAAGCAATTCTGCAGTCTTAGACATGTTACGCTCTGCCACCAAAAAGGCATTACGTATTGCCCGACTTTCAGCATACTCTCTCACTTCACGTAAATTTAGCGTGTCGATAACGGGTCCATCATCAAGTAACGTTAAATTCAAATCATCAGCCTGAATATGACTGCCCTCGGCCATTATCACCGCTGATTTTAGTTTGTTTTGCAGCTCTCGAATATTGCCTGGCCATTTATGCTGTTTCATGGCTTTTATCGCTGAGTCACTGAAACCTTTGAGTTTGGTTTTAAATTCTTCGTTGTATTGCGCCAAAAAAGTTTTGGCCAATAACACCACATCGTTATCACGCTCTCTAAGTGGTGGGATGATAATGCTAATTTCCCCCACTCGATAAAATAAATCTTCACGAAAAGTCTGTTCTTCGACCATAGAAGGAATATCCCTGTGAGTAGCGCATATCACTCGAATATTCACAGGTATTTCAGATCGCCCACCCACACGTTCAATCACACGTTCTTGTAAAAAACGTAACATTTTGGCTTGTAAACCAATAGGCATATCGCCAATTTCATCTAAAAACAAGGTACCGTTTTGAGCCGTTTCTATCTTGCCTGGAGTGGTTTTACTGGCCCCAGTGAAGGCGCCTTTTTCATAACCAAATAGTTCACTTTCAAGCAAATTTTCTGGAATAGAAGCACAGTTAATCGCAACAAACGCTTTGTCTTTACGCAGACTGTGTTCATGAATACTGCGAGCAAACACCTCTTTACCTGTACCACTTTCACCGAGTAATAATGTACTGATATCAGTCTGCGCGATCCGTTCGGCTTTTCTACTGGCCGCTAAAAGACCTTCACTCTGACCAATTATCTTGTCCATTGAAGGTGCCACTTCAGCTAAATGGCGATTCTCCAGTTCCAAATTAAACAGGTTAATAGCACGGCTAACTAAAATTTGAATAGTGTCTGAGTCGATGGGCTTTTGGTAGAAGTCGTATGCACCTAAATTTACAGCTTTTAATGCATTTTTTTTGTCATTATTACCGGTTACCACTATGACTTTTGTTTGCGGCGCTAAGGCTAAAATTTCTTCTAGAGTAGCTAAACCTTCAGTAGCATTACTGGGATCTGGGGGTAAACCTAAATCAAGTGTGACAACCTTTGGTTCAAAACGTCTCAATTGTGCAATAGCCGAGGTACGATCTTCGGCAAAAATAACTTCGTAGCCTGAAAAGCTCCACTTTAGTTGTTTTTGGATCCCTAAATCGTCATCGACGACCAAAATTTTATCCATCTGTCAAAACCCTTAGCTTGTTGGTATTCGTAATGTAAAAGTTGTACCTTGCTGTTGCTTACTCTGCACCAGTAACTGACCGCCAATTTTTTCTAAATAGGCTTTTGCATCAAACGCCCCAATGCCCATGCCAGCGTTTCCTTTAGTTGTATCAAACGGTTTGAACAAGCGTGTGCGAATAAAGTCTTCGCTCATACCACAACCGGTATCCACAATATTGATCAGCATATACCTTTCATCTATAGATAATTCTATCCCAATATCAACTTTACCATCATCACTCGTTGCTTGTTGAGCATTACTAACCAAATGGTAAATAACGTTACTTAATTTATCTTTATCTAACACCACTGGGGTCTCACTACTAACTAGCACACTAGGAGCAGGTAAATAGGATGCACATCTTTGTTCAACAACTTGCTTAATACACTCCGAAAGACTAACTAAACTATCGGATCCATCTTGTGAAGCATTTTTTTCAGTCAATTGATGTAGCATTTTATCCATTCTAGCCTTGGTATGTTGCAAGGTTTCGAAAGTATCTGCAATAAACTCAGGGTTATCTTTATGCTGCTCTGCATTCGACAGAATGAGGTCAATTTGCGCCAATACGTTTTTTAAGTCGTGCACGATAAATGCAGACATCCGCGTGAAGGCAGCAAATTGTGCATTCTCAGCCAATTCTTGCGCTGCTTTATGATGAAACAAAAAATTCGAAATTTGTGCGTTCACCGCAGTTAAATAATCTCTTAATTCCCAATTGAGTTTTTTGCTGGTGTTATCTGAACCTTGCATAACCACCATGCCCCAAAACTCTTCATCATCATATATGGGTACCACCAGCTGAAAAGAGACACCGTTTAACAGGCCATGATTAACTTTTAGCTCTTCATATACGTAGGGTTGGGTTCTAAGTTCCTCAATATCAACTATCCAATTTTTTGTTTTAAAAAACTCGGAAAATTCTAATAACACTGATTGTTCATCTTCATTTAAATTGGGTTTCTCAATGTTTGCCACGACCTTCAACTCACCATTTTTAACCTGAATAAAACATCCAGTTTGGTAATCGATTGCCTGTGTTAACCCTCTTAATGCTGTTGCATAAACATTTTCGTCTGACTCTTTGGTATTTAGGCAATGTGTTAACTTTAACCATTCATGTCGATAGTCAAATTGATTGGCGAAGAAGTGTTTAGTAATAAACACCTTAATTTTTGTGCGAAAACTCATAGAAAGGAACAATGTCGCTAATAGCGCTAGTGACAAGGCAATCAATACCACTTGTATGGTCGCTCCCCACTCGCCACCTAAATACTTAACTGCATAACCGAGCATGGCCATTACAAATAAATAACCACCTGCTACCATCAGCAAAGTGCTATGCATCACTATATCTCTGGAAATATAGATCTCCACCCCCCAATTTTCGACTCGCCTAATGGCTAATATCAAAAAGGGGATCATCGCCGAATAGATGTAACCTCTAGCCGCGATGTAATTAATATGAATTTGTTCCACCATCAAGGCATTAGCAAAGGTGACAAATTCAAACACACTGATGACCGCCAAATATAAGATTAATGGCTTTAATGCCCATCTATTTTCACCGGCCTGACGATATATAACCTCAAGTAAAACAAGCACTTCAAGGGCGATAACCGTCTGCAGTAGAAACCGCCATGACTCCTTATCAATACCAAGATAAGGCATTACAATTGCTGTAATCGGCAAAGTCAAAATGAACCAAGTCTCTTTTCGACTTAACACTTCAATGATATTAGTAAAATTATTTTTTAAACATGATGCTAGAAAAAGAAGCCAAAACAAACTTTTAATATTGTCAAAAAGTAATAATTTTTCGACCGATAGCTGGGAAAAAATGAACGGTGCAACAGACCATAGACATGTCGCACCTGTGGCTAAAATTAGCAAATACTTTGCTAATCCAGATTTGCGAACGGTTAATAACAGTAATAAAAGAAAGGCATAACCAATTGCACTGATTGCATATCCAACAGTTGCGATCATAGTGAGCTCTTTATCGTTTTTTTAATACTAGACTGCCGATTGAATAACCTGCTCCAAACGAACATAACAAACCGATGTCACCTGATTGTAAATCTTTGTGATTCAGATAAAACGCGATAATCGAGCCGGCAGAAGCAGTATTCGCAAACGTATCTAATACGATTGGCGCTTCTTGTAAGTCAGGTTGTCTGCCGAGTAACTTGCGACTGATCAACGTATTCATATTGATATTCGCTTGATGCAACCACCATCTTGATACATTTTCAGAACCAAGCTGGTGTCGAGCTAAATGTTCAGAAATATGCTCAACGGCCATCGGACAAACCTCTTTAAATACTTTGCGCCCTACTTGATGGAAAAGTTTATCTTCGCCAAAGGGATCAACGTCATTAGCACGGCTAACGTAACTGAAATTCGAGCGAATATTGTTTGAATATTCCGTGACAGCTTTGGTGCTAAGTATTTCAAACACATGTTCTGATTTAGCGGTTTGTGCACTTTCAACCACCATTGCCGTCGCCACATCGCCAAAAATAAAATGACTATCTCTGTCACAAAAATTAACTTGTGGCGTGGTCAACTCTGGATTGATAACTAAAACGGCTTTAGCGGTGCCAGCCGCAATCATTTCATAGGCACGATGTAAGGCAAAAGTAGCAGCAGAACAAGCCACTAACATATCAAAAGCAAAACCTTTAATACCCAAAGCACCTTGCACTTCAATAGCTAAAGCAGGGTAAGAACGCTGCGTATAGGCACAAGCCACAATTACTGCGTCAATGTCATCTGCGGTTTTATTTGCCGCTTTTAGTGCGTCTTTAGCGGCATGAATAGCCATTTCGGCTTGATCAGATAATTCATCCTCTGCTCGCTCAGGGATCATTGGGCGCATTCTATCAATGTCTAGAATGCCATCTTTCACGTATACGTAGCGGCTCTTGATACCTGATGCTTTTTCAATAAACTCAGCACTTGAAAGAGGCTTTTCAGACAGTTCTTGTTGTTCAATGGCAAGTTTATTTATTTGGTTAAACTGCGTTGCATACGCGTTATATGCGACTACCAATTCTTCATTAGAAATACTGAAATCGGGCTTCCATAAACCTGAACCACTTATAACAACTGAAGATGACATATAGATTCCTAACTAAAACATGCGAAGCCACAGGTACAGACAAATAAATTATGTGGCAGATATTCAGTTAGCTTATCGGTTTGTATGAAAAAAGTCAGCTTGAAGCTGACTTTTAAAGTGAATAAATGTTGCAGGCGACTCAGAACAAATAGGTGGTCGCTGCCAATAACAATTTATCTTTGTTTGATTTCCCAGTGACGCATGCTTGTATATCTTTATGTTTGAAGACATACACCTTGTCGTGTGAACCAATCACACTGTCGTTGTCTGCGTCTACAAAGTCAGACAATAAAAAGGTCACATTTTCATCAACGGACAAAGACCGAAGGCCAGCACCATAGCGGCACAACATATCACCTATGGTATTTTCAAATATCGATAAAGACTCTTTATATAATTTATGCTTAGCAGCCTGACGCTTAGCGACTTCCTGATTACGTTCAGCTTCTAGGCTAGTACGAAAGGATTCCAATTCCATCTTTTTTGCCTCAAGCTTAGCGACTTCTCTGTCGAGTTCACTAAAACGTTTATCAATCTCTTTGCGGCGATTTGAATCTGCATTGCGTTTTTCAAACTCTAAGTCCCTGCGAGAGCGGTCATATTCTCTTTTCTCCCAGCCCAACTCTCTTTGCTCTTCACTTAACTCACGCATTTTGTCGCTTAAATCGTCATCAAAATGATCGCCATGTTCAACAATACTCATGACCATTCTTTCGATTTCATCTTCATCGATATCAATTTCTATACGGCCACCTTTAGTATTTGGAGCCATTGGCGCCTTGGGGATACTGTTAATTAACCCATTAAAATCAAAACCAAAGAAATTTCCACCGTGCCTACCACTGTCTATTTCAAAAACCACACCTTGATCCGCAAGATAAAACACCGATTCCGCTCTAAAACGTATATTTTTATTAGATTTCTGTTGTTTCAATGAGGCTTGCAGAATATTCAGCATAATGCCTGCTTCATTACGTACTTCTTTTATATTGGTGTCACTACTTTTAGCTTGTAGTGGACTAATAGCTAGGCTGCTAAAAGCCAACGCCAATAACGTTTTTTTAATCGATATAATCATGATTACTTCCTCATTCGTTAATGTTGCCAGTGCCGAGTAAATCTGGCTTAGCATGCATATTTTTTTGTAATTTGTTTAATTGACGCGCATAAAATATTTGATCGTCACCGCGCTGCTCGTTTACATATTTAATAAGTTCAGCGAAGTCCTCTCGCCTTTCTTTACGACTTGCCCCGAGTAAATATTGAGTCAATTGAGTACTGGTATCCATTTGTTGCTGCTGCATTGTTTGGGTGTAATTTGTTAATGCGAGTTGCTGCGTTTCTTGAAATTCAGTTATTCGGTCATTGACTAATTTTTCAATTTTTTGCTCACTTTGTTTACCCGCAAAACTGATCGTTATCGCGCCTTCCTCTGTGCGTACTTGCAACCCAGTTAATACCATCACTATGGCAAGCATAGACGTGGCAAAGGATAACGTTGGCAACCCTTGCCACTGCCACCATTTGGCTTTCTCTGGCATATCAAAAGTGCTTGCTCTATCCCAGCTTGGCACTTCGTCACTTTGATAATGCTCACTTTGCATAGCGAACATGTTGAATGTCTCAACTTGTTTGGAAAAAATCTGGTCTTCTAAACATCGCTGCTCAAACTCAATGCGCTGTTGCTCATTAAGCTGCTGCTCTGACCAAAGAGCGAATAATTGTTCGTTATTTAAGGGTTTGCCTAAATCAGCTCCGCCCAATTTTGATTCATGTTTAGGCATAATCAACCTCCATTAAGGTTTTCAATTTTTCTAACGCACCGTATAAACGAGACTTAGCAGTATTGGCAGAAATACCTGTTTGCTCGGCAATTTCATCAAACGTAAACTGTCCAAAAAACTTTAATTCCACCACCGCTTTTTGTGCTAAAGGTAATTGTTGCATCGCACTAATTAGTTGTTTATTTTCGTGACTGGTATGAATACTGGCATCTGCACTAATTTCATTGCTTTCTATTTCAGGGGTATCATCTAAGCCTTGAGTCGGCTTTTTACGCCGATAAAACTCAATACAACGAAAATGGGCGATACGAAATAACCAACTTTTAAAACTACCTTCATTTCTATAACTGGCTAAATTTCGAAATACCTAAATAAACACCTCTTGCATTAAATCCAAAGCATCTTCATTTTTACCCGTCATACGCATGCCGTAGTTATAAATGGGTTTTTCATAGCGTTTGAGTAAACTCAGCCAGGCTTGTTTATTGCCCTGCAGAGCTTTAGTTATTAACTGTTCATCGCTTTTTTCAAACACTGTTTTTAGTTCCCAGATTGAAGGTGCTTTCCCTTTTCAAACATTAAGTCGAGGGGTAAAGAAAAAAAGTTTGTTTTTTTAAATAAATTTTTTGAATATTAACGAGTCAGGGTGGGAATAGGTGTTAAGGGTGCCAGTAATTCAGCCAAATACCGAAATAATCTCACTCGAGTTGTACCATTGCGCCAAACCATACCAATTTCACGATAAGCCATATCTTCAGCAGGCATCGAAACTAAGGGGGTGGTACTTAAGATATGATTCTGAATAGCCAACTCAGGCATGAAAGTGAAGCCCAGTTTACTATTTGCTAGTTGAACTAGGGTATACAGACTACTAGCTGTCAATGAACTGACTTGTTCCCGATGTTTTAAACCGCAAGCGCTAACAGCGTGCCCGGTCATGCAATGCTCTTGCTGCAATAAGAAAATACTTTCTTTGGGTAAATCGGCCACATCTAGGGGTACGGGTAAGGTTTCTACTAAATCACTATGGGCGATTAAATGAAAAGGGTCATGGCCTAATACCAATTGTTTACATCCTGGCGTCTCCATAGGTAAGGCTAAAATCAGTAAATCTAAACCGCCTTCATTAAGCTGAGTCAATAAATTAGCGGTGGTGTCTTCTTGCAGTTGTAGCGTGATATCGGGTAGATGTTGCTTCACCTTACCTATCAAGCCCTCAAAAATAAAAGGGGCGATAGTAGGTATGACGCCTATTTTGAGTTTACCAGCTTGCCAATTACCCGCACTTTGTGCGAAGTCGACCAGTTCGTGAGCATCTGTTAGCAAGGCTTTGCTGCGCTCTACTAATTCTAGGCCAAAAGGCGTAAACACAAAGGTTTTGTGATCTCGCTCAAGCAGTTGTGATCCAAACTGCTCCTCTAAATTCTGGATTGCGGTACTCAGTGTTGACTGACTGACATGGCAATGTTGTGCAGCTCTGTGAAAATGCTGCTCTTGATGCAACACAACCAGATAGTGTAGATGTTTAAGATTGGGCCATTTCATATTCAGTCATCTATAAAAGCGATTAGTAACACTATATTAAATTAGATTTACTGATAAAAAAAGCGCCATCTGGCGCTTTTTAGAAAGTGCAGACTGACTACTAACTACCTACAGAAGCGAAACTAGCATATTGTTTTCTTTCGCCCTCAACAAATTTAGACCATTGTTGTGCCATGCCACGACTACCATCGTACTCTTGAGCTTTAGCCAGTTGGTTTAGCGCTTCGTTGTATGCACCGACATTAAATTGCGCCATGCCAATAACTAGATGCGACATACCTTCATTGCGCAAACCACCTTTTTCTAGGGCTTGTTGTGAGGCAGTTATAGCGAGATCCCATTTATCCATGTTCAAGTACATTTGACCAAGTTGAGCATACAACTCACCTGTTTTAGATAATTTAGCAGCGGCTAACATAACTGGAATCGCTTTTTCAGTTTCCTTAGCAGCATTCCAAGATTGCCCTAAGAACGTTAAGTTACGTTCATCTTCAATCAATTTACCTGCGTCCATAGCTTTTTGTATGACTGCTGCGGCTTTATAAGGCATTTGATGATAGTAATAAAGTTGCGCTAAATTAAACATGTCTGAACCGCTAGCAATAATACTTTTTTGCTCAGCAATTTCCATTACGGCTAACTGTTTTTGTTCTTGTTCTAACTCACCGTACATACCAGCTAGTTGTAACCAATACTTGGGCGCTTCAAATTTTTTGACTAGTTTAAGTAATACATTTTTCACATTTTCAGGTTGCTTAAGTTCAAAATAAACAGCTCTTTGTAATACATACCACTGCTCATCTACCTGAAAACCTAAGTTGTTGCTTTCCACTTGCTCTACAGCTGCATTGATATATTCAGAAGCAACTGCATAATCTTGTTTTTGATACATAGCTTGGGCTTTTAATACCAAGTTTTTAGCCGGAATATCTTTAGTGGGATATAGACTCTTTTGAATGGCTTCCCATTGTTCAATTTTGGCTATGGTTTTGTCGTAATTGCCGCGCATCATATGCAACTGAGCAAGGCTAAATAAAGTGGCTTGTTCGAACGTTTCTGGAATAGGCTGTTGTTGCACCACGCTTTCAAATGCGGCAATAGCCTGGTCGTAGTTTTCAGCTTCATAATGAATAAAAGCATAAAAGTTATACATCATGGCTTGTTCGTAACTGTTCATTGAGCTGGCTTTAGACTTAACCTTGTCTAATACAGCGAAAGCTTCGACTTGGTTACCGGCATCGGCTAAACCTTGCGCCCGTGACAATTGATCGTACACCTTAGAACGCAAAGTAGGCACACGTTTGGTTTTACGTTCTACTTTTACCTGTTCTGCGTTAACAACGCTTGTTTGTATACTGGTTAATAAAACACTGGTCATTAATACCGGTGCCGCTAATTTAAGTAGTAATTTATGCATTGCCATTTTAGCCCCCAAGTTCGAATTTAACCCGCACTTCAACCCCAGATACTTCCATGGGTTCGCCATTTACGACGCGCGGTTTGTATTTATATTTTAAAGTGGCGTCTAACGCCGCTTGATCAAAAATGCCTGCAGGTGATGCTTGGATCACCTTGGGATGGGTTACTGAGCCAAATTTGGACACAGTGAATTCAACATCCACATACCCCTCGATGCCACGTTGTAATGCTCTTCTTGGATACACGGCTGCCACGCGCACTATTGGTAAAAACTCACCATCACCTGACTCCAAGGCTAAGCCTCCATCAAGAGAGATATCAGCCGCTACATCCGCTCCAAAGTCCATACCACTGGTTGCACTTTCTGGACTAGGTGCATCCATTTGTGGCGGTGCCATATCCGGTGGTGGCTGTTCGGGTTTGGGTGGCTTTTTAGGTTTTCTGTCTTTCTTTTGTACCGCTTCCTCTTTCTTCACCCGGACAAAATCCAACACACTGCCTTTAGGCGCATCCGTTAATGCGCTGCCACCACTTTGGATTAATGACTGCATCAAAAAGAACAATGCTAAAGTGACAAACGCTGCCAATAGAATGGCTACCACTAACCTTGATAGAGTCTGCGGCATGGTTTTTGCCGGAGTCTTCGATATACGCTGCGACATGGCTGCTTACGGCTCCTGCGCGGCAATAGACACGTCTAAAATACCTGCTGCCCGTGATGCATCCATGACTTTAATCAACACATCAGTGGTGGCTTTTCTATCTGCTTGAATAACCACGGTACCTTGTGGATTTTCAGCGTATAAACGTTCGATGTTGGCTTGCACTGCGCGCACATCCACTTTGCGTTTGTTGATCCAAATTTCACCTTTGTCACTGATAGCCACTAAGATGTTGGCGCGGTCTTTTTTCACTGCTGTGGCCGCTTCTGGACGATTAACATCGATACCTGCTTCTTTCACAAACGAAGCGGTCACGATAAAAAATATCAACATAATAAATACGACGTCGAGCATAGGGGTCATATCGATTGTGGCTTCTTCTTCGTCCATCAAGTTTTGGAAATGCTGTTTCATATTTTTCTCTTGTTATCCGGTACTCGGGCTAAATCTTACGTTGCTAATATTTTCTTTCTAAGCGCAATGAATCTTCTAAACTCGATTTTTCTTTTTTTGCCGTTCTTGCTAACCATGTCGCAGCGAACACACCAGATAAAGCACCCACCATTCCAGCCATAGTGGGGATAGTCGCTTTAGACACACCCGATGCCATAGAGCGTGCGTTACCTGAGCCTGAAATCGCCATCACATCAAACACTTCAATCATGCCTGTCACTGTGCCCATTAAGCCTAGTAGCGGACATAACGCCACTAATGATTGAATGATCGGTACACCACGACTGAGTTTTAACGACACCCGAGAAATCATGCCTTGGCGAATTTGCTCAGCGTTCCAAGACGAACGTTCAGTTCTTGATTTCCACTTTGCAATCACCGCATGTTTGTACTGTTTGTGTGTCACAAAAACATACATAACGCGCTCTAAGATCATTAACCACATAACAAAAATCAAGCCACCAATGATCAGCAGAACTTGGCCACCGCTTTCGGTAAAATCGCGAATCGTTTCCAGAGCAGCTATGAGAATTTCAATCATGATAATTTAAGCTTTAGTTGCTGCGTTGTGTGCTTCAGCACGCTCGGCAATCACACCCGCTGCTTGCTCTTGTAATATATAAACGATGCTCTTGTTACGAGTATTTAACACTGCGTATAACAAGGTCATGGGGATAGCCACTACCAAACCTAAAACTGTGGTCACCAAGGCGGTAGAAATACCACCAGCCATTAATTTAGGATCACCAGTACCAAATAAGGTTATCGCTTGGAAAGTGTTGATCATGCCCGACACCGTTCCCAGTAACCCCATTAAAGGTGCCACCACGGATATCACCTTAATGATGCTAAGGGAGTGACCTAACTTAGGCACTTCACCCAAAATCGCTTCGGTGAGATGTAATTCTAAGGCTTCGGTATCTGCTTGTGGATAATCATCTTTGGCTTGCATGACGCGACCAAGAGCGTTGTTGTTTTTAAACGTACTCGACTTAAGTTGACGATTGACCTTGGCACCTTCAATAGACAAGGAGATAAAACGCCAAATGGCAATCAACAACCCAACCAAACCAACGGCTAAGATGATGTAACCAACAGTACCACCTTGCTCAACACGCTCTTTCAAACTCGGTGCTTGGACTAATAATTTGAGAATAGAGCCGCCTGTAGGGTCTAAACCAAACTCAATCAACTCACCAGATGACTGCTGCAAAGCTGCGGCGCTGTCGCCATAACGACCAGCAGGTTGACGCACAAGCTCAGCAACCGAACCAGTAGTACCGTTATAATCTAGATATTTACCATCCGCTGCCAAAGCAAAAGGCCCTACGCGTAACACTTCTTTACTTACCTTGTTACCGCCCGCTTCAATGACATCAGTAGTAAAAGTAGTCACCTTGCCCGACTCGGTCATTTCACGTTGCATTTCAAACCAAACACGCTCAATTTCTTCAATGGAGGCGAGCTTTGATGAAGCGCCCATTGATTGCGCTAAGTCGTCTAAGAACTCAGCACGACCTGGTATTTGTGCAGATATAATCGAGTTTTGAAACTTACTTTTGGTGTCGCCCGATACTTGCTGCAATACACCAAACAACTCTTTTAACGAGCCTAAACGTTTGTTCATCGCTTCGTTTAGGTCAGCCAATTTAAATTCGTTTTCTTCAAATTGGGTTTCCATGCTTTCAGACTTGGCTAAGGCAGCATCACGAGCTTGCTTAGCTTGACGTAACATTTGGTCTTGCTCTGAACGCTTAGCTGCAAATTCTTGTTCTCGTTGCAGGTTTTGTTTATTTTGCTCAAATTGTCCTTGTTCAAGTTGCTTGAGTAACGCGTCTAAATTCAGCGCTTTATCTTCTTGAGCTACAACAGAGTGAGAGGCAAAACCAATACAAGTGATGAGTAATACGTTTTTAAGAAGTGTTTTCATGTTAGTCATGGCCTTAATCCGTCATCGCAACAGGTAGCATTAAAAGGTCAGGCGCTAGTTGTTTCTTGGCCATACGTAAGCCTTTAGTGACTTGGGTGCGGTAGCTTGAAGGCAATGCCTCCCACTGACGTGTTTGTTTGTTCCAAGTGCCTTGCAAGCTAGCATCACGGGTTTGGTAGATGAGTGCTGTTCTGCCCACGCGCAAAAAATCCACATCTCGCTCTTGGCCGTCAATAGTATGTAAACCACTATAGGCTTCGAGTGAACGGCCATAATCCATCTCAACTTGGTATGCTTCCATTACACGGCGAAACTTTTCTGAAGGCGCAATATCTGCTCTGTCCATCATGGCGTTAAGCTCGCTAATCCGGTTACTTCTCTCTTCTTTAAGAAAAGGCACGTCTAGCGCTACAAACTGCTCAAGGCCAGTGATCATGCGCATCATCAATGGGGTGATTTGGCGTTCGATCAAACTCACACCATCTATAGACCCATTTAGATCTGCCATTTCTTGCAGCTGATAATCAATCTGTTTCTGCAATTGACCGTTGTAAACATCCAAACCAGTTGTTTCTTTATTGATAGCCTTAAATTGTTGTAATTTGCCATCGATTTGATCGGTAATGTTATTGATTTTCTGTTGGGATTTAACAGCTGACTGATTGATTTCAGTCGCTTTTTTCACTGCAGGCTCAAGGGCTTTTTCCTCTTGTGCAACGCTATTTCCAGCTGTCATAAAAATGGCTAAAAACGCGGCAGATAATTTGGTCAGTCGTGTCATACCTCAAACCCTAAATATTGGATAACAGTGATTTACTGTTATTTAAAAACTGCGCAGAGCATAAGGGCTGAATGTGACAGTAATATTGCAGTTAAATGACGATGAAATGACAAACAAAAAACAGGTGAAAAATTATGGGTTTTAAGATGTTGTTATATTGGGGTGGGTGTTTGGTCTAAGGGGTGGTAGCTCTTATCTGAGCTTATACATTTGGTAGCGTTTTTATTTTGGGTGTCATGATTAGATTAATATCGGTGGAGTGTCTAGATAGTTGCCGCGCTGCATTTTAATAATGGGTGTCTTCTTTATTTGAGAAAAGTAAAGAGTTTTTCTCTCCGAGTTTCCACGAAAATCAGAACCGAACCCATGCCGAACTTCACCGAACTTTTCTGTACTGGTGGGGGGCGGGGAATGCGAAATATCATCTTTTCATTTCACTAAACGGACCTATAGAGTGATGTGAAAATTTACCATATTTGATTATTTCTAACATTCTCAGTACATTGTCATTAATGGATAAAAAATAAGGATACTTCGTGATTCTCAGACGCTTCACGCAACACATCAAAGAGCAAAATTGGTTCGCGGTCGGACTGGATGTGATCGTGGTCGTGGTGGGTATCTTTTTGGGAATGCAGGTCACCGAATGGAATGATGAGAGGAAAACAGAAGCTCGCTCACAAGAATATACCCAACGATTATTGACTGATCTTCAGATTGAATATAAATATGCGAGATCAGTAGAAAAATATTTCTCCACAGCATATAAATCAGGAACGAAGGCTTTTGATGGTCTAACTGGTTCTAGTAATGAAACCAATCAACAAATCCTTATCCATGCATTTCGTACAACACAGTGGATGTGGTATGAACGTCATAGAGCCACTTTCGATGAATTAGTCTCTGCAGGCGAGTTAAGACTAATTATTGACATTGAATTAAGAAATACTGCCGTGAACTTTTATAGTAATAGTACAGAGACATATAAGGAAGCTAGAGATAGTCTGACTTTTACAGAATATCGGAATTTATTTGATGAAACGATTAGTCCAAGCTTACGAGCAATGCTTATTGATTTGTGCGGAGATAAGGAAAGTCCTTTCGACTCAAATACAAATACTGTGACATTCACTGTAGATTACAAGTGTGAGCTTGATGTTGATGATGCAACGATCAATGAGGCAATTAAAGCACTAAAAGAAAACCCTAATTTAATAACGGGACTTCGCAGACAAACTGCTCGATTACATACTAATTTCATTAATATTTCATTATTGTTAGACAAGTCTGGAATTGGTAAATTATTTAATTCTTCAAATTGAAACAATTCTTCAATCGATAGGGTCAGTGACGTTGATTTATCAACAGTTCATCGACCGCTTCTGACACAGGCTGAGTGAATAGGTGCGTTGACGTTCCATTACTTGATGTTAACTTTGAATAGGATTTTACCTGACTAAGCGGATAATGACATCGCTATCGCCGCATTTTTGTGGGGCTCGAGCTGAAAGCGGCAATAATTTGTCAATATTTAACAGTTGTCAGGCTATGTGTGGGGGTAGATCTGGCATATTTATTGATTACTTAATAATGGCGACAAGCTTATGACTTACTTTGTACTAATCTATTAAAGGCTGTTCTATTAATCCACTTTTCTGTCCCTTGGTAGACAGCCAATTCAGTATGACTATCATTTGCACCAGGCGTAGATTCGATAAAATTAAATAATCCATCATGACGGATATTAAAATGGCCATAACCCAATCCAATTCCAATTCCAAATCTTGATGTCTTAGAAAATGGAATTATAATTTATGATTCAACATTAGAAAATGTAAAAGTTTCAGATGTTATTACATTTGATAATGCTAACCATAGTCAAATACCAGGAATTGAGCATCTGGCAGGCGTGATTGAAGCCGATATCTCATCAGTGGCTGAGCTAGCATTAAACGCCATAGGTTACAGTAATGTAGCTGGCTTTGATTTTGACTGGAATACCACGACCAATGTCATGCATATCAGCTTCTCTAGTGCTTACAATGGGGATTATGTAACAGGCGACCCAAATGATCCCTATGGTTTTTTAGGTGACGATAACCAACGCGATAA
>NZ_CAJWCF010000009.1 GCF_913020055.1 uncultured Paraglaciecola sp.
AATTTGAATGGGGGTATCATACCAAGATGAGCAACCGAAAAAATCTCTTAAACCATGGTTAATAAAATTAAAAAACGTTTTGTCGCAGGTGCAACCTGCCCAAAATGTCGAGCACTAGATACCATTATGTTGTATTTCGAAAATAACGTGGAAAAATTGCAATGCGTTAAGTGCCATTATTCAGAATCCCAAGCAGATAAAAAAGTCGCCAAAGCAACGCGTGCCAGTGAAAGCGTAATTGGAGTGTTTAAGCCGGAGTGATGTGTTGTTTGTGTGTAATTCCCATTTAGACCTTCACATTGAGATTTAGCACATTCCAACGCCACTTAATAAATCAATAATGTGGTGGTGGAGACTCTTCTTTCTCTGACGCCATATTGCTTGGTTCAATTGCGCTAATTTTTGACACCAGTTGTTTGAGCTGAAATTGCAAATCATCCATTTGTTTTTGTTGTTGGATTAGCGCTTGGTTAAGGCTTTCTATAGTGTCTTCTTGGAAAGCCATTTTCATTTGTAATTGTTCGATATCTGTTTGTACTGTGCTCATTAATTTTCAATCTTCCACTTTTCTAGTAAACCACTGCTACTTTCTGAAATAATTTCGTTTTCGCTAGTAAAACCTATATCATGCACTACGGCAGATGCTGGCTTACTACCTTCACGGGCGGATACTCGCCATTCGTTTAACTCTTTACCTGTTTCCACATCCCAGCGATTTATGCGTCTTGCTGGTGAGCCTGTTAGTAAATACTTACCATCATCTGAAAACACGGCTGCAGTGAATATTCGTTGTCTTGCAGAAAACCTTAAGTTGCTAACTTCTTTACCTGTAACCAAATCCCAAACCCGCGCATCTCGCTTGCTGTCAGCGGTAAATGCGTAGCGTCCATTGTCATCTAGAGCGACCTTAGTGACTCGACTAGTATGGTCGAATTTATGAATAACTTGACCAGTTCGAGTATCCCATAAATAGGCTAAATAGTCGTTGCCACCTGTTAATGCATAAAAACCATTAGGTGAAATATCCACACTGTTAATTTTTTCTTGGTGACCCAAAAATTCCAATCGCCTACCTGTTTTAGGCTCAAAAAACATCACTTTACCATTTCCACGCCCAACCAAAATACCTCGTCCTTGGTTTGAGACGGCTATGTCTCGAATACTTGCTTCATCTATTCGCCAAAAACCTTCTGGCTCACCAATGTCTAAGTTCCACAAAGCAAATGCTTCTCGATCAGAAGTCACAACGTAAGAATTATCAAAGGCGATGTGAATGTTAGTCACTGAGTTATTGCCATCATCTTGATGTCGCCACACAAATCGCTGTTCGTTTTTGGCTAAATCCCAAACGGTAATGCCATTTTCAATAGTAGAAACAACCGTAATCGTATTGTCTGCAGATATGTGGGACGCGTGAGAACCACCTTCAGCATGGCGAACTGAGCTTACAGGGACATTACTTGAACCACCGCAAGCCATAAGTGTTAAAACACTTAGCGACAAAACAAAATAGATGATATTAGTATGTTTATTCAATTGGTTTCTCTTTTGTCATATGCATTTAGTATATGCGTTTGCCAACCAATCACATACTGCTTGTTGGAAAATTATAATGAAAAATACCTCAATCACTGTTTTGATTGTCTCAGCCTTAATCTTAAGTGCTTGTCAGCCCCCGCCTGTTGATAATATGAAAGTTGAAATATTAGCCCTTGATACAGAACAACAAAAACAATCTTATGCGCTGGGCGCTAGCATGGGTCAAATTGTAGAACGTAAAATCACCCATCAAAAAGAAGTAGGTTTTGAATACGACCAAAACTTATTAGTAAAAGGTTTTATTGCAGCCTTACAGAATCAGTCACAATTAGATAACGACGAAATTCATTCTATTACTCGTGCGGTTGAGTCACTGGTAAGAGAAAAGCAAGTCGAATTAAAAGCGCTAAGGGCAGATGAAAATAGAGCTAAAGGCATAGACTTTTTAACCACAAATGCTAAACGCCCCGGCGTGACTACCACTGGCTCAGGTTTACAGTATGAAGTACTAAAAAATGGCAAAGGCAGTAAACCTAATGCTTCTGATACGGTAAAAGTTCATTATCTTGGTACTTTATTAGATGGAACAGAATTTGATTCATCTTATTCACGCAATAAGCCATCAAGCTTTCCACTAAACCGAGTCATTAAAGGTTGGACTGAGGGAGTTCAATTGATGAATGTAGGAGCTAAATATAAGTTTTATGTGCCTTCAGCTTTAGCCTACGGAGTCCGTTCTACAGGCAAAATACCGAGTCACTCAACCTTAATATTTGAAGTGGAATTGCTTGAAATAATCAAAATAGACCATGCCAACTAAATAGATAAAATATCACTCATACCAATGCGCAGAAATAAGTGACCACTCAAATAAAAAGCCGAACAAGTAACCTTGCTCGGCTTAGGTTTATCACTTTGATAATCAGCTATTCTCCCTGCTGAACCTTATTCCCTTCACTCTGTTGCCCTTCAAAAGGGCTATTTATCCCGAATTAACCGGGTAATTTAAACTGTAATTTGTTGTCTTTTCGACTAAATTTTATTTCAACTTTAAATGTTTGGATGTCGTTATTTACCTCAAATCAAGTGTTGCCAAGTTTAAAGGTAGTATGACTTGCTCTCTTATTTCAGTTGACTCTATAAAGAGCGTAAAAAAGGGCAACTCTCTTTAACGCAGGGTTCCTCAAAGTGTCTATCAAATATGACCTTGCAGTGATTTTTGTTAAAAACCCTACTTCACTTTGATTACTATTAAGCGTAGTCTAAAACCATGTTTTTACACGGCAAAAAGTCATTATTTTTTGGATTAAATTGCGCTAACAAAATGGTTTTTATTACCTCTTGATGTTGCAACTTTTTTGTCATCGTCTACCGCATTTTAGATCAGAGCTGTGACCCTTGGTAAACCACGACTAATTTTGTTTTTACATAATTCTCACACATCTAGGTGTCGCTTACTTTAGGGTTGATAAATTACTTTTCATGGTGAAACGGACACAAGTTTTCCTATTTGAACAATAGACGCTTTGGTAAATGCCTTAGAAAATCTATACTCAGCGCAATCAAATAACACTTTGGGTTAGATTCAAGATTGAAAACAAAGCTAATAACACCTGAGGGCTACAAAAAACTCTATGATGAGCATGAACATTTATGGATGAAAAAGCGGCCTGAAATCACAAAAATTGTTAGCTGGGCAGCGAGTCTCGGAGATAGATCGGAGAATGCAGATTATCAATACAACAAGCGATTGTTACGAGAAATAGATAGGCGCGTTAGGTTTCTAAGAAAACTACTTCCAGAGCTGCAGGTAGTTCACCATTCGCCTGCACAAGACGGCAAGGTGTTTTTTGGCGCTTGGGTACAGATTGAAAATAATGAGGGTGAAGTTAAGTCTTTTCGCATTGTTGGCCCAGAAGAAATTTATGGTGAAGATAGAAACTTCATATCCATTGATTCACCTATGGCAAGAGCCTTAATCAAAAAGAGTGTAGACGATGTTTGCATGGTCAAAACGCCAAGCGGCACAAAGGAGTGGTTTATAAACTCCATTAAGTATCAAGAAGCCTTTGAGAAAGAATGAATTTAATTACCACTTTTATTCATCAAGCGCTGGTAATTTCTCTCTCGCACCCCTATATAAGTGCCTAGATGAAAATGAATGACATACAGGGTCTTCGATGATGATAGTGGAAAAAATTGCGCAAGAGTTACAAGTGCAAGCGCAACAAGTTCAGGCAGCGGTAAAGTTGTTGGATGAAGGGTCGACCGTACCTTTTATAGCTCGTTATCGAAAAGAAGCGACCAATGGACTAGACGACATAGCATTGAGAAAATTAGAGCAACGCTTAACGTATTTGCGGGATTTAGAAGACAGACGAAAAGTCATTATTAAATCGATTGAAGAACAAGAAAAAATGACGCCGCAATTAAAAAGCAGTTTGTTAGGCGCCGAAAATAAAACAGAATTAGAAGATATATACCTACCGTTTAAACCCAAACGCCGCACCAAGGGGCAAATTGCCATTGAGTTAGGGCTTGAACCTTTAGCTAATGCACTATTTGACAACCCGCAACTTGATCCTGAGTCTGAGGCTCAAACATTCGTAAAAGAAAATGCAGAAATATCTGATACTAAAGCAGCTCTAGATGGCGCAAAATATATTTTAATGGAGCGATTTGCTGAAGATGCACAGTTGTTGCAAAAGATTCGTCAACATTTAAACAAACACGCCCACATAAAAAGCCAAGTTATAGCTGGCAAAGAAAACGAAGGCAGTAAATACAAAGACTATTTTTCACATACCGAGTTCTTGAAAAAAATTCCTTCCCATAGATCCCTAGCAATGTTTAGGGGAAGAAACGAAAGCATCCTACAAGTCAGTCTAGATGCAGATCCAGAGAAGGATGAAGGAGACAGAAGTTCATATTGCGAACAAATTATTGCCGAACACTTCAACATTAAATTTGCCAATAGACCAGCTGACACTTGGTTAGCATCGGTAGTGCAATGGACATGGCGAGTCAAAACAATGTTGCATATGGAAAACGAATTATTTGGTGCCGTACGTGAGCAAGCAGAACAAGACGCAATTAATGTATTTGCTAAGAATCTAAATGATTTGTTGATGGCAGCACCCGCTGGCCCCAAAGTTACTATGGGCTTAGACCCTGGTCTTCGTACAGGTGTGAAAATAGCGATTGTAGACCCAACAGGAAAGGTATTAGCCACTGCTACTATATTTCCTCATGTGCCACAGAATCAATGGGACAAGTCACTTCGCACCCTGTCAACTTTATGCAAACAACACAAAGTACAACTTATTAGTATCGGCAATGGCACAGGTTCAAGAGAAACCGATAAGCTCGCGGCCGAAATGATCAAAGCCAACCCCGACTTGGGCGTGAGCAAAATTATTGTCAGTGAAGCAGGAGCCTCTGTTTATTCTGCATCAGAGTTAGCGTCAAACGAATTGCCGGATATGGATGTGTCATTACGTGGCGCAGTTTCGATCGCGAGACGACTACAAGATCCACTCGCAGAATTAGTTAAAATTGAACCTAAAGCCATAGGCGTAGGCCAATATCAACACGATGTGAGCCAGAGCAATTTAGGTAAATCACTCAGCACAGTGATTGAAGACTGTGTGAATGCGGTAGGTGTAGATATCAACACTGCTTCTGGTGCTTTGCTTAGTCATGTATCGGGACTAAACCGCACTCTAGCAAATAATATCGTCAGTTACCGTGATCAGCATGGGGCATTTAAGCGCCGTAAATCATTGCTTAGCGTTGACCGATTAGGGCCAAAAGCTTATGAACAAGCTGCAGGGTTTTTACGTATCATGGGTGGTGATGATCCTCTTGACGCATCAGCCGTGCACCCTGAAGCTTACCCAGTAGTGAATTCAATTGTCGATCATGCTCGTATTGCGATGAATGATATAGTCGGCAACACCGAAGTGTTGCAAAAACTTAAACCTGAAGACTTTGTCACCGATTCCTTTGGTTTACCCACAATAACCGACATTATCAGCGAGCTTGATAAACCCGGTCGAGATCCTCGCCCAGAATTTAAAACAGCAAACTTTAAAGATGACGTGCAATCTTTAAAAGATCTAAAAGTAGGCATGATTTTAGAAGGTGTCGTGAGCAACGTTGCCAATTTTGGAGCGTTTGTTGATGTAGGAGTCCATCAAGACGGCCTCGTTCATATCAGCGCCATGACCGACAAGTTTATTGCTGACCCTAGAGATATCGTCAAAACAGGCGATATTGTCAAAGTTAAAGTGATGGAAGTGGATGTTGAAAGAAAACGTGTCTCTTTCACTATGCGGATGGGCGATACGCCTAATCAGGCATCAAAACCAGCTGCACAAAAACATGGTGCAGATAAAAAGCCCAATAATCGCCCAGCTAAGACCAATCATCAGAAGACTCAGCCAAAACAGTCGAATCAAATGATGGGTAATGCTTTTGCTGACGCTTTTGCCAAAGCCAAAAAATAACTTATCCCTAGAAACTAAAAAGCCCTCGTTCGAGGGCTTTTTTCATTCTGAGATAAAGCTTATTTTTAGCTGGTTTATGCGGATTGCTGCAATCCGTCAGCACGTGGGCTTGACACTTGAGTATAAAAACTTTCAATCACTGATACTCTACGTGTAATTTCTAAGTCTCTGTTTGCCAGAAATTGACTCGCACCATCCAAATCAATCTCTAGGTCAATGAAATTATTTTCATCAACCTGCGACTGACTAATATCCAGTGAACGGGTAGGTATGCCGACATCTAAAGCATCAACAATGTCTTCAAGTGAAGGGGTCGCCCCAATAATAGAGTTTTGTTGTTCTTCCTCGGTATTCTGAATGTCTGGAACAGCTTGGTTATATGCCTCTTGTGCTTCTTTAGCATTCTCACGTGCTATTTCACTACGCGCTTCTAGGGTTATTTGTGTGGCTTCGGTTGCGACCCTTAAATCTTGCGCACTAGGCTCTGCTGGAGCTAAAGCTGCGGCTTTAACCTGTTGTGCCTTGCGAATAGTTTCCTCGGGTGTAGAAGCTTCTGATATATCTATTGAAACTTCGCCACCTACTGCATATCGTCTGCCGTCTGGCCCTCTTTCATATTCATATTGAGGTGAACTGGCATATTGACCACCCAAAGATGCATGAGCTTGTTCATGGGCTCTTACTTCGGCGTCTCGTTGTTTTAGCTCTGTAATTTGCTGTTGTTCGGCTTGTTGTTGCTGTTGTTGCTCTTCCGCATTTTCTTTACCCGCACTCGCATCCTGCCCATTGTCTTTAGCAGAATCATTTTGCGTATTGAGCTGTTGGCCTCCCTGAGGAACCGGCTTTTCATAAGTAAGCGGTGGGGGAGCTTGCCCAGGTGTTTTAACCTTATCCGCTTCAGAACCCACACCTGTTTCAGCTGCTGATTTTTCATTCGCAACTAACTGTGGCACCGCTTCTCGTTGAGTATTATCTCTGCGCACAGACTCGGTATTAACGGTGCCAACGTTAAATACTGTAGGAGTGGGTACGGGAGGAAGAATATTCATAAGGCTAGGCCAGAATATCCAGTATTGTTCCAACGGTACCGCTAGCTGTATCTACTACTTTTGCAGACGCTTGTGCGTTAGTAAGATTGACTGATAATCCAACTAGATTCGAGGTAATTCCTTCACTAGCTTGTGGAAGTGTTTGTTTGATTGCACTGAGTTGGTTTAACGTAGCGTTTGCCAAAAACTCTTGAGGGTCGCGAGAGGGCGCAGAAAAAGCTGACAAGCCAGCTAAATTTGAGGCATTTTGTGTAATGCCATTAGATGCTCTTTGAATGCCAATAGTGCCGCTGACAATGGCAGAATTTACATTGTTAGTAATATTCACTTTTACACCTCTACTACTTTAACCTCTCGTGTTCAATTATTAACCATTTTCAGGTTTTTATAAAGCTTTACCTTGCTTTATACCCACACCAACTAGGTATTAGTCATTAAACCAGTGATTCAACTAGACGTTTAGCAAAGTCCTCGGTGTTTGAAATAAAAGGAGCATGAGCAGCATCAGAGATAAGGTCTATCGTGACCTTGGGGTTAAGTTGTTGAATAATGGGAGCGATTTTTTCAGGCACTAGGGTATCAAAGTGGCTTAAAAACACTTGGCAAGGCATCAACAAGGTTTTAAATTGTTCACGTAAATCAGTATCTTGCAACAGCTTTAAACCTTCAGCTAATGCAACTGAAGACGGGAGTGGATATTTTTGTAGCGCCTGTTTAATTGTTTTTGCATCTTGCCGGGCATTCTCACTACCCATGGCTTGTATAGCCAAAAAACGCACTATCATTTTAGAGAAATCTAGCTCGAGCTGCTGAGTAAAAAAATCCAGCACTTTGGGATCAATTCCAGGCCAATCTGTACTTCTAGAAAATTTTGGACTGGAGCAAATCAACACCAGTTGTTTAAGTTTCTCTGGATGAGAGTTGGCTATCTGCTGCGCCACTAATCCACCCAAAGACCAACCAATAAGTGTGCAGTTTGCAGGAAGATGTTCTGCCACTACTGTCGAAATATTCTGCAAATTATAAGGAACGGGTAACTGTTGATGGTTTAACCCATATCCAGGTAAATCGATAGTGGTAATACAAAATTGATCTTTAAGTATGTCTATCAACGACTGCCAAACACCACTATTCATACCCCAGCCATGCAAAAAAACAAGCGACTTACCACTACTACCCACAGTTGATATTTTTAATCTCACTGACATTTCTTCTACACTTAACTTAAGGAAAACCGCTCTTTACATTGAGTACAAGGATAACAACAAGATGAAAATCATACTGAGTCAACGTTGCTTAGTTTGTAAACAACCCAGTAACACTTCAATATGCCACTATTGTGTTGATGATTTTACACTATTTGATATTGACCGATACCAACACAATTTAATGTTTTCACCAAACGTGCACAGGAGTTTAGCAAAGGTAGACTTTCCACAAGTGTTGGCTCTTGCTGACTATCAATGGCCATTATCGAAGTTATTAATCGGATTAAAATTCTCTAAACATGTGCCTAATGCGCAAGCTCTGGCGGCTGTTTTTGTAAAATACTGCTTAAATTCAATCCCCGAATTGCCTCAGTTAATTATTCCCATACCGTTGCACAAAAACCGATATTTAAATAGAAAATTCAATCAAAGCATAGAGTTAGCCAAACACATTTGTAAATTAGGTCAGTTAGACATGGACACGTCTATTCTTACCAGATGTAAATCTACCTCTGCGCAAACAGACTTATCTGCCGCCCAAAGAAATAAAAATCTACGTAATGCATTTGAAGTAAGTGAAGCATCTGAATTACGATTGAAAGGTTATAATCATATCGCTCTGTTCGACGATGTTATCACCACCGGAAGTACAATGAATTGTGCTTACCACTGTTTACGTAAGCACAACTCTAATTTGCGAATCGATATTTGGAGTATTTGTATTACGCTAGTGCATTAATGTTAGGGAGCATCAATAAAGTCAGCCATAAATATGGCATTGCTCATCAAACGGCTAGTGCCATACCAAACGCCCCTAAAATTAACATTAGTCGCAAAACCAATCACCTTACCTTTACCAAAATTGTGCGACACAATTGCAGCGCTGCCTCCAATCAATTTCTGCAATTCATCAGCAGTATAACCTGCCATAAGTGGCGATTTAACATACCCAGCTACAGTAACAAATGGTTTATCGGGTTGGCTCATCACCAATGCACTATTACGAAACATAGGTAAGGTAGAGGACGTAAAACCAAAAGCTAATGGATGGCTTAAATCCAACTCAGTCTCAAATACTGCCCCAGCTATTCTTTGTTTAGCGGTAAGCGCTTCTTGGTCTTTATAAGTTAAACCTGTTGTTTCAAACGCTAACTTAATCTCACTTTTACTTATAAAGTCAGCTTTTAGCCATTGTTTATCAGAAAACCAGTTGGCCGCAGACTTTTGGCCAATAAGTACGCCGCCTGAATTTAACCAGCTTTCAATTTTTTTGACGGTTTTTTCAGGTACGTTTTTATACCTGCCTTCAACCCACACCATATGGCTATAACTATCTAAAGTAAGTTGACCCAGTTGATCTAAATCAGTGATTGAAACAGGCATATCAACATGCTGATCTAAGTAGTGCCATACTTCTCCCAATTCATATTGAGAGGTACCTCGCCCTCCCACTAACAATACTTTAGGCAGTGTAATGTTAAGCATTTTACGACTACCAAAATCAATACCTTGACGAGTTAATCCAGACGTAACCGAATGAACTGGAATATTTAGTTCCTTATTCTGTTGCACAATGATACCTAACAAATTTTCAGGCTGCTCTAAGGCGATTGGCACAATCACCGCTCCTGCTGAAAAGCTCATACCACCTTGTGCGGTTTGCGCAAAAAACGCATCACCAGCAAGTTTTACTTTCACCTTATTCGCCAATAAACGCTGTAATAGTTTAGGCGCTTGATAATCTTGCCAAGAAAAAGCATAAGCGTAAGCGCCAGGCAACAATTTAGGATTAACAGGTTTGGATTTGTTAACAGCCTGTTTGTCTAGCTTTGGTGATCTTTTAACCGCTTGATATTGGATATTGAATGCTAAGGGAAGGTTCCAGTTCGACACATCGTAAAAGGTATTATCGTCAAATGATTTACGGGTTGAGAAAAGTGATTTTATCAGTCGATATTGAGGCTGATCGAGTGGTACAAATATACTATTCAATGAATCAAAATTTTGTCCATTTACCTTTATATCCTTGCTTAATGGCCAATATTGAATTTTATGTGAGGCTAAAATGCTTAACATTTTTGAGAAACGGGATTGGTCAAATTTCTCATTCAATATGTACCCGGCTAAATCATCATCTTTGACTAACTCTTTAGTTTGTTTGGCGAAGTCAACTTGATAGTCAAGAATGGCTTTTTTATGCGCTAACACACCCGTAAAAGTTGATAGGGATGTTGTCACTTGATTTTGTATAGTGTCGGAGAATTTTAACGGGCCATGAACTGAGTCTTGCAAATGTCCTCTGCTGCTGGCTTGTTCAAACAATATTCCAATACTGCCGTGGGCATCGGGATAAGTTGAACCTTTACCATAATAAAAATCGTCAAAACTTTCTTGAGTAAAATACAGCTGTTTAGTTTTATCTAACGCTGCTGCATGAAAATCCCCTATTGCGGCTGTTAATTCAACATTTTTTAACGGTGTCCATGGGTTTTTTCTAGAAGAAATACCGGGCTGGAAAAAGTAAGTGCTATTAGTGCCCATTTCGTGAAAGTCGGTTAATACGTGAGGACGCCATTGATGAAATTGCTTGATACGCGCCCGGGACTCTGGATGAGTCAACAGCAACCAATCTCGGTTTAAATCAAACCAATAGTGATTAGTGCGACCTGAAGGCCAAGCTTGCTTGTGCTCACGGTGATTTGGATCAGACACCAAGTTCTTACTTTTATGCATATTGGCCCACTGAGCAAATCGCGAGAGTCCATCTGGATTCACACTTGGATCGAGCAATATAATATTGTCTTTAAGCAATTGGTTTATTAATTCGCTTTCACCGGCAGCGAGATAATATGCAATTAATAAAGCAGCATTTGAACCTGATGGTTCATCACCATGTACGCTGTAACCCATCCATACAATGAGCGGGGCATTTTTATCAGTAGATTGACCTAAGTTTTGAATATGTCTGGCTTGGATCGCGGCTAGATTTTGCTGATTTTCAGCAGAGCTAAAAGCCAATAGATAAAGTGGGCGATTTTCATGAGTACGACCTGTTTCAACTAAACTGACGCGGTCTGATTGTGCAGCTAGCACTTGCATATAGCTGGCAATTTGATCATGACGAACGTGCCATTCGCCCACTGATGAACCTAATGCTTGAGTAGGCGTAGTAATCTCAGTTTTATATTGAGTATTTACAGGTAAATATGCGGTATCCACCACAGATGCTGCTTTGGTACTGATGATCAACAAGCAAAAAATAAACATTCGAAATACTAAATTCATAAAAATTAGTCCAGTCAGTCAACATTTGTAAAAATGGTCGCACGTTTTAGTTCGAATTAATACGCAAAAACGATTACTTGAGTGTTTTAGTCAAGTAATTTTGTTATTATCTAACAAGACATATTTTAGAGGTAGATAGCCCATGATAAACATTTCAGAAACAGCACAAGCACATTTCTGTAAGCTGCTAGCAAACCAAGAGCCCGATACTAACATCAGAGTGTTTGTGGTTAGCCCTGGCACGCCTAGCGCAGAGTGCGGTGTATCTTACTGTCCACCAGATGCGGTAGAAGAATCAGACACAGTGTTGGAATTTAATGGTTTTGATGCAGTAGTCGATTTAGAAAGCGCGCCATTTCTTGAAGAAGCAGAAATTGATTTTGTTACAGACCAAATGGGCTCACAGCTAACACTTAAAGCACCGAATGCCAAAGCCCGAAAAGTGGATAGCGATGCACCTTTAGCTGAACGTGTAAGTTATATGATTGAGGCCGAAATTAATCCGCAACTTGCTAGCCATGGCGGTAAAGTAACCTTAGTCGAAATCACCAAAGAAAAAGAAGCGGTATTACAATTTGGTGGCGGCTGTAACGGTTGTGCACAAGTAGATGTCACCTTAAAAGACGGCATCGAAAAACAAATGTTAGAACAGTTTTCTGGTGAATTAACCGCGGTTAAAGATGCGACCGAACACCAAGCAGGCGAACACTCTTACTACTAAATTGCCTATTTAATAAGAGCTCAGCAAAGGATACGAACATTAACTGGTTGCAGCGGTTTGCCAATGATCCAAATAAAAGTTGGGCTTTTTTCAAACGAGGCCTAGGCATATTTTGCTTAGGCGCAGTGGTTATTTTAATTGGCGCAAAAATAGCGCCGATTATCCAAATTCCCGGCCTAATTATATTGGCAGTAGGTAGCTTATATTCCATCAGAGGGTATCTAGGTATTCTGGCGCACCGCATGACCGCCAGCTTTAAACCGCCACCTTCGAGTCTTAAGCTTAACTCGTTAAGCGATGATAGCGACAAAGATAAATAAAGTACCCCCCCAAGCTTATGCCCCTGGTCAGTAAAAATAGTAACATCGCCATCCATAGACCTTGATTTGCATGAGCTAAAAACACCCAAAAAGCAGGGAAGTAAACAACCAAACCACAAAGCAACATACTATTTCGCATCGCTTTGGCCCGTGTTAATCCCACAAAAACGCCATCAAAAAAGAAACACCAGTGGGCAATTAGGGGCAAACAATAGACAAATATTAAGTAGTCTTTCATGGCTATTTGCAGAGTCGCTTGATCCGTAATTATGCCAATAATTTCGCTGCCCCAAACCACAAAAACCAAGGTGTACAGCAAAGCGACAACACTAGACCATATCAGCCCATGCAACGTGACATGAATGATACCTTTGGAATTTTTTTGGCCTTTTTGTTCTCCAACTAATGCTTCAGCGGCATACGCCACACCATCTAACCCTAGGGCAATTAGGGTAAAAAACTGCATTAAAATGGCATTAATTGCAGCTGAAGTAGAACCAAAACCCACCCCCTTAAAAATAAGAAAGGCGATACAAGCTTGTAAGATGAGATTTCTAATAAAGGTATCGCCATTAAGGGATAACAAAGGTCGTAAATAGGCCAGTGAAAACCACTTTTTTTGGATTAATGGTTTGCCAATAATGTTTAACGCGGCGCTCAAACTCACTATCGCAATAAAATACTCAGCAACGACGCTAGCAAGGGCCACGCCAAACACCTCTAACCCCAAACCAAAAACAAACCAAAGATTAAGCGCCAAGTTCAATAGATTGGCTAAGACTTGGATAAGCAATACTTGTTTAGCTTTCTGCTGGCCTATTAGCCAGCCAATGAGAGCTAGATTAACTATTGCTGCAGGCGCTCCCCAGATTCGGGTTGAGAAATACTCAGATATCACCCCTTGAATGACGGGAGTCGCATCTGCAAAGAATAAACCCAAGGCCAAAATGCCGTCTTTCACTAACAGTAAACAACAACCCAGCACGAAGCTAATTAGGACACCTTGAAACAAACTTTGGCTGAGCTGTGTGGGATCTTGACTGCCTTTAGCTTGTGCGCTTAAACCTGTACTGGTCATTCTCAAAAAGCCACACAACCAATATAGTTGGGTGACAATCAATGCCGCAACTGATGCCCCAGCCAGAAAATGCGATCCTTGCATATGGCCTAACACGGCGGTGTCAACCAATCCCATCAAAGGAGTTGTGACGTTACTTAAGATCATCGGTATCGCAATAACAATAATCTTTTGATGCAGACTAATCTGCAAGAAATTTGATAAAGTAGGGCTGTTTTTCATTTAGTAATCATTAGGAAATACATGCGGAAAAATTGGATTAGTATTGTTGCGACTTTAACATGTGCGCTGTTTAGCATAAATACTTGGGCAACAGACAATGCAGTAATATTGTTATATCACCATGTCAGTGATACCACCCCAAAGTTAACCTCAGTTTCACCTGATACCTTTCGTCAACATATGCAATATTTGGCAGAAAATCATAATGTATTGCCTCTAAAACAGGTAATCGAAGCCCTACAAAACAAAAACCCGTTACCTGAAAAAACGGTCGTCATCACCTTTGATGATGGTTATGCCAATATTTATAACAATGCCCACCCGATTCTTAGAGAATTTGCATTTCCGTATACCATTTTTGTGAACCCACCTCTTATTGGCGAAGTGGATTACCAACTAGATTGGCAACAAGTAAAACTTATGGCCATGCAAAACGCGAGTTTTGCCAATCATGGAAAACAGCATGCTCACATGCTCAGTAAACATGTTGGGGAGTCTCAGCAAGATTGGCTTAATCGTACTATGCAAGATATTGAAGAAGCAGAGAAAATTTTGGAGCAAAACATTGGATACAGCCTTAAATATTTTGCTTACCCATATGGAGAGTTTGATGAACAATTAAAAACGCGGATAAGCTCACAAGGTTTCATTGGATTTGCCCAGCATAGCGGTGCCATAGCTTCATACAGTGACTTTTCTGCATTACCACGATACCCAGCCGCAGGGGTGTACGGTAATATCAAAACTTTAGCAGTCAAATTAAATAGTTTAGCAATGCCAGTGACTGACATTTCCTTCAAAGATCCAAAGGTTGAACTACCTTTTCAACAGCAAATTATGACTTTTAGTGTAAAAACTGCAGACATTGCCCCACAACAAATCAACTGCTTTCAGAATGGTCAGGTTCTTAACAAGTCATTAATGCAAAATAGCATTTCAGTGGAAATAAATTCAATCACTCAACCCGGCAGACATAGAGTCAACTGCACTGCCCCTAGCATGCGTAACAAAGGAAGATTCTATTGGTATTCACAACCCTTTTTTGTACCAACTGCTGACGGAAACTGGTTAGATTAGTTTGTTTAGATGAAAGTGGGAGCTTATGCCTAAAGTTTGCATTCTTGAACTGACACCTGATTCTTGTTTCTTTACAAACCCGTGCCCTAGATAAAAACCAATGGCCTGGGTATTGATGCTTTCAACATCAAGGCATAACTCAGACTTACCACAGCTTAATGCCTGTTTGTGCATAAAATCTAATAATGCAGTTCCAACACCTTTTCTTTGATGTTCTGTAGATACAGCAAAATGTCCTATACACCATTCATGTTCTTGCGGTTTAGGAAAACAGTCTTGCAAGGTTTGACTAGACTGAACTACAGATAATGCATGGGCGATACCATAAAAACCGGTTAACTTGTGCAACGTCGCTTGATGGAAGGAATCAGGTAAATGACTGTGCCAAGCGCTTATACATCCGGCTACTTGATGATCAATTTCAACCAGCCAATGGTTTGCAAAACCGTATTGACCGTCTTCAGTTGAAAGGCTGGAGTGTAGAAAATGTGAGGCCGACAATTCGTCGTTAATGTCAAAAATAGCAGCGAGAGCACTAGGCGCAGAAGAAAAAATAAGCGGCGCTAGGGCTTTTACATCACCGAGCGTTGCTTGCCTGATCTTCATCTAATTACAGTTTATAGTGAAACAATCGCTGGCATATCAGCTAGTATTTTTTGCCCTTCGCTAATAGGTAACTTACCAACAACAAAATCAGGCTTGAAACGACCAACTACTTGGGCCTTAGGATTCACTACCACCACAGACGAGCTATGATCTACTAAATAGTTAGGATTATCCGTGCTTTCTGACATTGAATACATCATACCCATAGCGCGCACCAACGGAAATAACTGGGAATGTTCTGCACTTACTGCAATAAAGTCAGGGTGGAAAAAATTGATATATTCATTTAAACGCTCTGGTGTATCACGCTTAGGATCAACGGATAGCAATACAATTTGAATAGGTGAGTCTGTTGGTATTTTTTGTAATTCTGGATAAATACCTTTTAACTCAGCCAAAGTAGTTGGGCAAATATCTGGACAATACGTGTAACCAACAAAAACCAGGCTCCAATGTCCCATTAAATTTTCTGGGGTGAATACCTGTTTATTATGATCGACTAGTTGAAAATCTGGCAAGGCTCTAGCTTGGGGATATAAACTAACATATTCGGTTTCTTTATCATTACCAGGCGGCGCAATAGTGATTGCCACTACAACACCAATAATTAACGCAATAAATGCAATCAGTCCTGCTTGTAATTTACTCATAGCTAAAACCGCACATAATGATCTACCAAAAGCACCACAAACAGTACCATCAGATGAATAATTGAAAACTTGAAGGTTTGCATGGCGGTTTTTTCGGTTGCAGTAAATTTTAATTTCCATGCGTAATACAAAAAACCAGCGTTTAGCAAAGTGGAACCAATTAGATATATCAGACCGGTCATACCGATTAAGTACGGCAGCAGACACACCACACAGAGTAACACCGTATACAGCAGAATTGAGGTTTTAGTGAAATCGATACCATGGGTCACTGGTAACATAGGAATTTCTGCTTTTGCATAGTCTTTTTCGCGATGAATGGCTAACGCCCAAAAATGTGGCGGTGTCCAAATAAACACAATAAGAACCAGCAATAACGCGTGCGCATGAATCTCCCCGGTAACTGCAGTCCAACCTAAAAGAGGAGGGATTGCGCCAGCCAAACCACCAATCACAATATTTTGCGGTGTCGCTCGCTTTAAATACATGGTATACACCACCGCATACCCTAGCAACCCGGCTAGCGTTAACAATGCCGTTAAACGATTAACCCATAGTTCGAGCACAATATAACCAACAACAGTTAACACTGTGGCAAAAATCAGGGCCTTTTCTGGGGATACTTTACCTTTGGCTACTGGGCGATTAAATGTGCGCGCCATTTTGCCATCTATTTTTCTATCAACGACATGATTGACCACTGCGGCTGCCGAGGATAAAAAACCAATACCGGTTAATCCAGCAATAAAAGTTTGCCAACCGATCCAACTATCACTGGCTAAACACATACCAACCAAAGCAGTTAATAACAGTAATAACACTACTTTGGGTTTGGTTAATTCATAATAATCTTGGCAAGTAGACCATAAATTAAATTGATTGTTTTGTTGACCAGCGGTCACACCCTTACTCACCTGTTTCTCCTAAGTTTTACGATACAGCGTGTAACTAATAGTCACTAACACCAACAGCAAACACGCCGCTACAGCATTATGCAGCACGGCTACAGCAACCGGCAAACTGAACACAACATTGCTTACACCTAAAATTATTTGTGCTCCCATAACCAAGACCATTAAAGCTGACATTTTTTTAATAATGTTTGAGCTCGCGGCGGCATATAACCTGAGACCTAACCAACATAGGTACAAAAATGTGATCAATGCACCGATTCTATGCACTATATGCATCGTCATTCGCTCATCATAATCATGGGCACCAAATTCATAATTTTCTGCCACTGGTATACTAAAAGCACCCGCAAAGTCTAAGCGTTCATACCAAGCACCTTCACAAATAGGCAACTCAGTACAAGCTAACGCTGCGTAATTGGCCGATGTCCAGCCTCCTAAAGCTATTTGGCCGGTTAATATGATAATGCCCAAAATGGCATATTTACCAAATTGACGCATCCTCGCGTCACCACCAGGAATTCGGTATGGGGTTAACCTCAAATACAATAAAAACAAACAGGATAGTACGGTAAAACCACCTAATAAGTGCCCCATCACCACAGCCGGTAATAAATTGAGAGTCACAGTCCACATGCCCAACGCACCTTGAAAACAAACTAAAAACACCAGAAAAAGCGGCAGTTTTACCGGTTTGTTATAAGCTTTGCTAAACAGACTGTTAATAAAAATGACTAATATCAGAAAACCTAAAGCACTGGCGAAATAACGATGGATCATTTCGTTCCAAGCTTTGTGCTCTTCAAAAGGCCGATCAGGGAACGCTTGCTGGGCTGTTTCGATATTTTCGGTGGTTTGGGAAAAACTGAGATGCCCATAACATCCTGGCCAATCAGGACAACCCAAGCCGGCATCAGTTAGTCGCGCGTATGCGCCAAGTACGATGACAACCATAGCTAATAGAATGCTTAACAGCACCAGCTTCTTCATTTAAGTATCCTCTAGCCAATACGCGACAATTTTAGCACCTTGCGCATATCCGACAAAATATCTCGACTATGCAGTATCGCCTGCTCTTTATCGATGTGTAATGGGTAACGTAAAATCACATTATCTAGCGTATCACCTATGAAAATACCATCTGTAGGGTTTTCTTTAAACACTTGTTGCAGACTTTTTAAGTCAGTATTCAATAAACGAATGTTTGTTTTTTCTTTGAGTAAGGTTAGCTGTGCAAGATTACTCTTTTCATGGATGATGACTACCACCTCAGCTCGGTCACTCTCTTTGCCTAAAGCGCTACGTACTTGAGCGATGCTGTATAAAGCATTCTCACAATCCACGGCACATGTTTCAGGCAATACGTAAATTAATTTCCACTTGGGTTCGTGCTTTGATGTTTGCAAGGTAGTCATGTCTACTGGTGGCGATATTAGCTCACCTTTATTGGTAGCAGCTTGGTTAAACCAACCATTATCTAATGCTAGCTTAGCCAGTAATACGGGCAGTATAAAAACCGCAGCTAGGAGCAACATCATCATTTTATTGTTTTTTTTAGTGGTACTCACTTCTTGTTCCTTTTTAACTTATTTCTTTGAGCAATAATAAATACTGCTAGCGCAGCAAATCCTAGCAAATACCATTGTACGGCATAAGCCATATGTTTTTCTGGTGCCATTACTACAGGCTGCCAATTTCTAACAAATTTTGAAGTTTCCTGTGCATTTAATAACACCACAAAAGGTAATACCTCCTGTTTATAGTGTTGCTGAATAACCTTGAGATCTGTTTGTTGTAACACTTTTGGCCACTCACCATCAACCAGCGCGGTTTCTTTTACCATGGCATTATTCAATGGTAAGGATATGACTCCCGCATAATGTGCTTTTTCCGCTTCAATAAGAATACTGGGCAAGATGTCTCGGCTATTGGTTGCTGCTACCCACCCGAAGTTGGCAATTACTGTGCCTGAGCTTGTTTGCAATGGCACTAAAACTTGGTAACCCACTCGGCCTTGTTGGATCTTATTATCCAATAAAAAATATCGATTTGATTCCGCCGCACCTTCAAAGTTAACTGGCATATCCAGTACTTCGCCAATATTACCGCTTAAAATTTGTTGTAAACCAACTTGCTCAGTTTTAGCACTGCGTTCCATAGCCAATAAACGCTCTGTTTTTTGTTCGGCTCTTTGTAATTGCCAATTACCTAGAGCAAACATAATGACAACGCAGATAAAAGTTATTAAGGTAGCGACAACGGGTAAACGTGTTAAAAAAGTCCACATAACAACTCAAAATATCTTTAGGAGTAAATAGATGTTAATCAAAATACTTGTTGGCGGGTTACTATTATTTATGGTGTTCAACTTATTTAAAGCCATGATGATAATGCTCAAAAACGATCCCGACAGTCCCCCTATGAGTAAATTTATTGGTCGAAGGGTTCTAACATCGGCCATTATTGTTGGCCTTATATTGCTTGCTGTAGCGACTGGACTAATCACACCTAATCCAACTCCACACTAATAAATATAAAAAGCCACTGCAATGCAGTGGCTCATAAAAACAATTGAAACGTTGCTAAAAGATATAAACAACAGCAAATAATATCACCCAAACCACATCAACAAAATGCCAATACCAGCTAGCGGCCATAAAGGCAAAATGATTGTCTGGGGTAAAGTGTCCTTTCATAATTCGCATTAGCATTATAAGGAGAATTATCGCACCTAGGGTAACGTGAAATCCATGAAAACCTGTCAATAGAAAGAAAGTATTACCATAAACACCAGACTCTAATGTCAAATTCAAGTCATTATAGGCATGCACGTATTCTTGTATCTGTAATCCAACAAATATAAAGCCAAGCAATACTGTTAGTCCAAGCATTAACTTCAATTTACCACGATTATTTTGTTCAAGAGCTACATGAGCAAAGTGACAAGTGACCGATGAACTAAGCAGTAATATAGTGTTGTATAAAGGTAGACCTGTCCAAGGCATAGCTTCTGTTGTTGTTCCATCAGGAGTAACAACTAAAGGCCAGATAGCTTCAAATGCTGGCCACAAGACTTCGCCAGTCATATCGTTATTAGACGCACCGCCTAACCAAGGTACTGAAATAAACCTTGCGTAGAACAATGCTCCAAAGAACGCACCAAAAAACATCACTTCAGAAAAGATAAACCAAGCCATACCCTGACGATATGAACGCCCCAATTGCGCACTATACATGCCGCTCATGGATTCGTGTATTTGATTTCTAAACCAACCAACTAACATAAATATTAAAACTAAAAAGCCAGCACCTAATATGTAAGCGCCGTAACCCTCTTTACCACGGGTACTTTCAATTACAAAATTTCCAGCCCCAACCGCCATTAAAAATAAAGCGACAGCGCCCATAAAAGGCCAAGGACTTTCAGCGGGAACATAGTACTTTTCGTATTCTTTTTCTGACATTGTGTTCTCCTTCGTTCTCAATTCATAGCAACAACATCTGCTGAAGCAGTGACGTTGTATAGAGTATATTGCACAGTAAAATAAGTAATATCTTCAGGCAGTTGAGGATCGACATAAAATTGCATAGGCATCAACAATTCCTCCCCTGCTTGTAACGTTTGTTGTTCGAAACAAAAACATTCAGTTTTATTCATATATATCGCCGCTGGACCAGGCGATACCGATGGAACAGCTTGGCCCACAATTGCAGTTTTGGCTGGGTTTCGCACATAAAAGTCAACTTGGTTTAATTGTCCAGGATGTACTTTAACTTGCCTAGTTTCGGCTCGAAACTCCCATGGCATACCTGTATTGCTGCGAGTAATAAAATCAACAGTAATCAATCGGCTTTCGTCAATTTCTACCGATTCATACACGGCAGCGACGTCTGACGTTTTGCCATTAATACCTAACGCATCACAAAGCACGTCGTAAAGTGGTACAAGAGCAAAACCAAAACCAAACATGCCCACAACGATGGCTAATAACTTAACCACCATTTTATTGTTTTTGCTTTGTGAGCTTGGACTATTCATAAAAACTGACTTTTGCCTTATTTAACAACAGGTGGTGTTTCAAAACTGTGATAAGGCGCTGGAGAAGGAATTTCCCACTCTAGACCTTCGGCTCCTTCCCATACTTGGGCAGACACAGGCTCACCTTGTTTTTTACAGGCTTTAATAAGCAATGCTAAGAAGATAAGTTGTGATAAACCAAAGGCAAAACCACCAATACTGATCCACTTATTAAAGTCTGCAAACTGTAATGCATAATCTGGAATACGACGAGGCATACCAGCTAAGCCAACAAAGTGCATAGGGAAGAACAACACATTAACCGAAACCAATGAGCACCAGAAATGCCATTTAGCTAAGCCAATATGGAACATTTTTCCAGTCCACTTGGGTAACCAATAATACACAGCCGCCATAATCGAGAATATCGCACCTGTTACCAACACATAATGGAAATGTGCTACCACGAAGTAAGTATCATGATATTGGAAATCCACTGGCACTATTGCCAACATTAACCCTGACAATCCACCTATGGTAAATAACACTATAAAGGCGATTGCAAACAACATTGGCACTTCAAACGTCATAGAGCCGCGCCACATAGTCGCCACCCAATTAAAGACTTTCACCCCAGTAGGTACTGAAATCAGCATAGTAGCAAACATGAAAAACAGCTCAGCCGCTACCGGCATACCTGTTGTAAACATATGGTGCGCCCAAACAATAAATGACAACAATGCGATAGAAGCAGTGGCATAAACCATAGAGGCGTAACCAAATAGTGGCTTACGAGCAAAGGTTGGAATGATTTGCGAGATAATACCAAACGCTGGCAATATCATTATGTACACTTCAGGGTGACCAAAGAACCAAAATATATGTTGGAACATAACCGGATCACCGCCACCAGCAGCATCAAAGAAACTGGTTCCGAAGAATTTATCTGTCAGTACCATAGTGACCGCACCTGCCAACACTGGCATTACTGCAATCAACAAAAATGCGGTAATTAACCATGTCCAAACAAACAACGGCATTTTCATCCAAGTCATACCTGGCGCACGCATATTGAAAATAGTCACAATAACGTTAATCGCTCCCATTATGGATGAAGCACCCATTATATGAACCGCGAACACAAACAGTGCCGTACCATCATTACTGTAAGTTGTCGAAAGGGGAGCGTAGAAAGTCCAACCAAAAGCAGGGCCGCCGCCTTCCATAAACAAAGATGATAAAAGAATAAGAAAAGCGAAAGGTAAAATCCAAAAGCTCCAGTTATTCATTCTAGGTAATGCCATATCTGGGGCACCTATCATCATGGGCACTAACCAGTTAGCTAAACCCGTAAAGGCCGGCATGACTGCTCCAAAAACCATAATCAGACCATGAACTGTGGTCATTTGATTAAAGAAGTTAGGATCAACTATCTGTAAACCGGGTTGAAATAACTCGGCGCGAATTACCATCGCCATTGCGCCACCAATCAAAAACATGATGAAGGCAAACCACAAGTACAAGGTACCGATATCTTTATGATTAGTGGTGTATAACCAACGTTTTATGCCTGGTGGAATATGATGTTCATGGTGTCCATCATCATGGTGATCATCAGTGTGAGTGTTTTCAGTTGCTGTTGTCATGGTCACCTTCTCCTATTGTCCGTTCATGGCTGAATTGATGTCTTTAGCTTGTACTAAGTCGCCAGTATTGTTACCCCAAGCATTACGCTCGTAAGTCACAACTGCGGCAATTTCAGACATAGTTAATTGTTTTGCATAGGCTTGCATAGCAGTACCTGTCACACCGTTTATCAAAACATCGATGTGTTTAGGCTGGTCTTCAAGAGCAATTTGACTGCCTTTTAATGCTGGGAATACTCCCGGCAAACCTTCACCGTTTGGCATATGACAAGCGGCACAGTTGGCGTTATATACTTTTTCACCAATGGCCATGGATTCTTCCATTGTCATATTCATAGCTAAAAGCCTTTGTTCTTCGGCTTTCGCTTGATCCTGAATAGCTTGTTGTTCTGAAATCCATTTATCATATTCAGCTGGCTCTTTGGCAACCACTACAATAGGCATAAAGCCGTGGTCTTTACCACAAAGCTCAGCACATTGACCTCGATATACCCCAGGCTCATTGACCATTGCCCAAGCATCATTAATAAAACCAGGGTTAGCATCTTGTTTCACTGCAAAATCTGGTACCCACCAAGCATGGATAACATCATCTGAGGTGATAAGAAAACGCACTTTTTTGCCGGTAGGGATAACTAGAGGACGGTCTACTTCGAGTAAGTAGTTTTTGCCTTTTGCTAATTTTCCAGAAATTTGTTCAGCTTGGGTGGCCATTTTTGAATAATACTCAACGTCATTATCCATATACTTATAATGCCACTTCCATTGAGAGCCGGTCACCAATACGGTCACATCAGGCTCACTTGCATCTTCCATATCAATCAGTAAATTCATTGCTGGAATAGCCATAACAATCAAAATGATAAAGGGGATAACAGTCCAAGCAATTTCAACTTGAACATTTTCATGGAAATTAGCAGGCTTAGCACCTCTAGACTTCCTATGGAAATACATAGAGATAAACATAGCGATAAACACACCAGCGCCAATCACTACACAGATTATAAACATCAACATATGCATGTCATAAACACCAGCACTGATGTCTGTCACGCCTTTAGTCATGTTTAGCTGGTATTGCTCAATTTGATCATTCGTTTCTGCAAACACTGGCGCTGTCATCAATGCAGTTAGCATAGTTCCAACTTTGAACAAAATTCTCTTCACATGGCACCTCATATACGTTAAACGTACTTTTTTATTTTTCACTAAAACACTCACTCCAAAACAGTAAAAACTGTTACTTGAGTTAACGCCTAGTTAATTTATTGTTATTTTTTGCTACTGGGATGTTAAGGGTCGCTCATTTAATAGCGTCTAGTCTAGCTTTTTTATTTAACTTACAACCAACTGATTATTTTTTAAACACAAAATTGTTAATAAATGAAAAATAAAGGAAATAAAGAGGTAAAAGACAATATAAAAGGTAAAAAGAGGTGAAAATGGAATAGCGCATTATTCTAAAATAACGCGCCGCAGTTTTATTACATCCAATCGGCGTTACGAATAACTCCTACTGCGATGCCTTCAATATTGAAAGGCTGGGTTGCCAAATCAACCTTGATTGGAGAAAACGCCTCATTTTCTGCATGTAGCAAAACCTGTCGGCCTTTTTTCTCGAGTCGCTTCACTGTCACGTCTTCATCTACTCTAGCGACAACAACCTGACCATTGTGCACATCTGTTGTGCGATGAACAGCCAACAAATCGCCGTCCAAAATACCAATGTCTTTCATGCTCATACCATCTACTCGCAGTAAAAAGTCAGCACTGGGTTTAAACAAGCTAGGATCCACTCGATAATGTCCCTCGATATGTTCTTGGGCTAAAATCGGTTCACCAGCAGCAACACGACCAATCAATGGCAAACCAAGTTCTTCTAGCTGGTCCTCAAGAGGTGTATTCAATTTAATACCGCGAGAGGTGCCAGGCAATATTTCAATGACCCCTTTACGCGCTAACGCTTTTAAATGTTCTTCTGCAGCATTAGCAGATTTAAAACCTAATTCCCGAGCAATCTCTGCGCGAGTAGGTGGCATACCAGTATCCAACATCGTATTTTTGATTAGTTGAAGTACTTCTTCTTGTCGTGCAGTTAGTGGACGCATAAACAGCCTGTTTTTCTATACAGTTAGTGTGAGTATATACAGTTATTACTAGATCTCAAATAAACTTAATTAAAGTTTGAGTGTATGGAATTCGAATAGCTAAAATAAATTTTGCTACCCAGCTATTATGTAGGCATAAGAGGCACTATTTCATGACCTTAAAATAGTTGAACCCAAGGCCAAAAATCGAACTTTTTAGTATTAAATAGTTCTGTAGTGAAACAAGCTAACCTTATGTAAATTATATTCCGTTCTATCAAAGTATTAAAAAACTATAAATGGCAGACCATAATTTTAAGGGCTAACAGTTTGCTCTAAAGGCTGCTATTTATGCTTGCTGTGACTTCACATGTACGCAAAACCCTTAGCGCCATGTTATGCTGCGCCGGTTTTTATTAGTTAAGGTAAATATCTTCATGGTGTGGCTGGATAATATACTCCGTGCAATCATTACAGTTCCGGTAAAGTGGCTGGTAAAAGCCAATAGCATTCCCGTTGATTTAGAAAGCGAATTAGGGATCGATAAATCTAAAAACATTATTTATCTGCTGCGTACCCACTCAGTTACCGATCTTTTAGCATTAAAAATGTCTACTGATGCGCTTGGTTTACCAAAACCCACCGGAAAAATCTCGCTAGATGGCCAAGATCACCGCAGATGCTTATTTTTGCAAGAACCCCGTTCGGTTTTGAAAAAGAGCGTTAAAAGTACTCATATCGCAGATGATATTTCCAGCCTATTTAAATTGCATCATCACAACCCTGAATTGGATATACAAATTATCCCAGTTTCAATTTTTTGGGGACGCGCGCCTGGTAAAAAATCATCCAGTTGGTCAGATCTCATCGCCAATCAGGTCTCACCCAGTTGGTTACGTAAATTTTTTATTGTGCTGTTTTTAGGTCGCGACAATTTTGTTTGTTATAGCAAAGCTGTGTCTTCAAAAACAATGGCTAACCTAAAGGGCAATGAGGAAGAACTTGCGCATAAATTTATACGATTGGCTGGTACGCACTTTCATCGTCGACAGCAAAGTATAACGGGGCCAACTCTTTTAGATAGGCAAGAGTTGCGTAATAGTTTACTCGGCGCAAAATCAGTTAGACGGGCAATTGTCGACGAGGCTCGGACTAAAAAAATCACTCATCAACAGGCCAGACAACAAGCCCAAAAATATATTAATGAAATTGCCGCAGATTATCGCGAAGGCCTGATCCGATTAGCAGAACGCATACTTGGGAAAGTTTGGAACAAAATTTATAACGGTATTGAAGTAAAACACGCAGACAAAGTGCGCGCCTTAGCGCAAAACGGCCACGAAATAATCTATGTACCTTGTCACCGCAGTCACATGGATTATTTATTGCTAACTTACGTGATTTACCACCAAGGATTGGTTACTCCACATATTGCTGCAGGAATTAATTTAAATTTTCGACCCGTGGGAGGCATATTACGCAAAGCAGGAGCGTTCTTTTTGCGTCGTAGTTTTGCCGGCAATAAACTCTATACCGCCGTATTCAGGGAGTACCTTGAATTGCTATTTAATAAAGGGTATTCGGTGAAGTATTTCCCTGAAGGCGGCAGAAGTCGCACCGGACGTTTACTACCTCCTAAAACTGGCATGTTGGCTATGACATTACAGGCGTTAGCCAAAGGGGTTAATCGCCCAGTGAGCATAGTGCCAGTTTATATTGGTTACGAACATGTGATGGAAGTTTCGAGTTACCTCAAAGAACTAAACGGCACAGGCAAGAAAAAAGAATCCTTTTTCCAAATATTTTCGGCCATTAAAAAACTTAAAAATTATGGTTACGGCTTTCTGAATTTTGGCGAACCGATCAATTTAACTAACTACCTTGACCAGCAAGCACCCGATTGGCGAAAAGAACAAGAAGCTAATGGTGACAAAAAGCCCAAATGGCTAACGCCGGTGGTTAATGAACTTGCAAACGATGTAATGGGTAGAATCAACCAAGCAGCTGCTGTTAGTGGCATGTCAATTTGTGCAATCTGTCTATTGTCAGCCAAAAAACATGCTATGGCTCAGTCTGAATTAGAACAAGCAATTGACCATTTTAATGAGTTGTTGAGTGATGCGCCATACAGTGATCTTGCTACACTGCCTAAAATCTCTGGAAAAAAATTATTAGAAAACACCCTAAAACTGAAAAAATTTGAAGTGTCTGAAGACAGTTTCGGCAAAATAATTTCGATTAAAAGTAAAAGCGCCGTCGCGCTGACTTATTATCGCAACAATATTTTGCACTTATTTGCCTTACCAGGGCTCATTTCAGCCATTGTATTTGCGCACAAACGTATAGCTAAAGAGCAAGTTTTACAGTTAGTTGAAAAACTGTACCCCCTATTAAAACGTGAGTTATTTATCTATATGAGTGCTGAGCAAGCAGCATCCTATAGCGAGTTATTGCTGGATAAAATGTTAGCCATGGGCTTGCTAGAACTTAATGACTCTGACATCCAGCCACCGGCGGCTAATTGTGAAGAGTTTTACTCTGCATGGTTACTTAATCGAAGCATTCAGGAAACTTTGCATCGTTATGCAGTGGTATTAACCTTATTGTCTCGTCAAGAACAAGTCAGTCGTCCACAGCTAGAAAAGAAAAGCGCTCTTTTTGCCGAAAGATTGGCCGCGCTTCACGGTATTAACTCACCCGAATTTTTCGACAAAAAAGTACTTGGGGCCTTTATCAACGCACTAAAAGAGAACGACTTGATAGAAGCTGGTGACGATGGCCAACTGCGTCACTCAGAGCAAAGCGAAGCATTAAAAGCGGATGTGATTAACCTGATTTCACCTGAGATTGCCCAGCGTTTACAGCAGATATAGCGACCAGTCACTTATATCTGCTCAGTGACCTTAAGAATCTAAAAGCCCAGTTAAGAGCATATATTGATTGCTGGGTTTATCTTCTTCAACACACACACTTAACAAATCCTCGATAAAATAATTCAGCGCCCGTCGTTCTATTTTTTGAATTTGCGCCTGCTGATTTTCATTTAACATGTGATACATAGATGCCGCACCAAAGTCGCCGAAAATGATGTTAGCGTCTTGGTCGAATAAAGTATTATGTGCATACAAGTCGCCATGGCAAACCTGTTTTTGATGTAAGTGTGTAAATACCGACTGCATTTGTTCGACTATCTTACTGATGTGCTCAACCGATAATGTAAAACCGGCTTTAAAGGTATCACGAGTGCAAGTGTCAAAGTCTGGTGGTAAACCAAGATTGTCATAATGTTCTGGGATAAGCTCCATGATCAAAGCTAAGCAATCTTTTTCATTTATCTGCGCCAGAGACTTAATTAAATTGGTATGACCGCCTACTTTTAGGCACGCTTGCAACTCATCCTCTGGATAACCATCACTGGTCAATTCCCCTTTAAATACTTTTATTGCAACTTCATCTGGCAAATCATCAGTAGGTATATTCCATACCGCTTTTGAGATCACACCTGACGCTCCTTGTCCAAGCAAGTTGTGCAAGGTTAGGCTTGAATAAACTACGTTGGGTATGGATTGAACTTCGCTTTTGATTCGACTAAATGGATTACCACCAAATGCTAACCATGCGAGCTTAGGCAAGCATAACAATTGATCTGGAAACTGAGTGAGATGATTAGCTGAAATCCTGATCAACTCTAAATTGTTTAATTGCGCTAAGTTAGCGGGCAATTCAGTAAGCTGATTGCCAGCCAAAGCTAACTTTTGCAATCTTGGCCGTTCGCCTAAAGAATCTGGCAAACGAGTTATCTGGTTGTCGGTTAAAATTAACCAACGCAGCCTGGCTGGTAATGACGGCGCTGGTACCTGTTTAATTTTATTCGCTTTAAAGCCAATCATTTCTAAATTTTCACACTGCCCAAGGCACTCAGGCAAAATCTCAAAAAGATTATTCGAGGCAAAAATAATTTTAAGCTTATGCAGTTGTTTGATTTCTTCAGGTAAGACTTTTAATTGATTATTGGATAAATCTAAAATTTCTAACGAATCAGCTAGTGATAAAATTTCAACTGGAAAAACAGTGAGGTTTTCTGACAAAGTTAAGCGGGAAACACCGGTCAATTTACCGGACTTTAGCTGTGCGAGTGTTTGCAAAATTAACAGTCCATAATAAGGCTAAAACAAAACGTCAGAAGACCACTAAAAAAGCCTTAAAAAAGATAGAAACGACTAAGGTGTAACCTAAATCCTAAATAGTTTAGTAATCAACCACTGTCATTGGGCAATCCCGCGCTTCTATAGCATTAACTATTTTCTGAATTTATGACTCAAATACACCATTCAGATCAGACAAGAAAAACTTATAGGCTGGATTATCGGTTTGCTCTTCATACAAATAACCCAATTTGGCTAAGTGTTTATCAAATTCGCTACGATCAGCATCAGCTATATCAAAGCCAGCTAATACTAAACCGTCAGCAGCCCCGTGGTTGCGATAATGGAACAAGGTAATATTCCATCTTTCACCCAAAGTATCTAAAAACTTCATTAATGCACCTGGGTGCTCTGGAAACTCAAAGGAAAATAATTTTTCGTTGAGTAGACTAGGTGGCCTACCACCTACCATATAGCGTACATGCAACTTAGCCATTTCGTTTTCAGATAAATCGAAACTACTATAACCATTGCTAGTGAGAGATTCGGTCAGTTGGGCTAATTCTTCACGACCACCTTTTAGCTTGATGCCGACAAAAATGTGGGCTTCGCGATCGGTAGAATAACGGTAGTTAAATTCGGTGATGGCTCGTCCACCTAGCAATGCACAAAAGTCCCTAAACGCACCGGTACGCTCTGGTATTTTAACCGCAATCACCGCTTCTTTTTGTTCGCCTAACTCACAACGTTCAGAAACATAACGCAAGGTATGGAAATTAATATTAGCGCCACATAAAATCCCGCCAATTTTTTTGCCTTGCATAGGATGTGATTTAAGATATTTGCGAATACCAGCAACCGACAAAGCGCCAGCTGGCTCAGCAATAACACGAGTGTCATCAAATATATCTTTAATCGCTGCACATATTTCGTCAGTGTTAACTGAGATAACTTCGTCAACGTATTGTTGGCATAAACGAAAAGGTTCATCCCCAATAATTTTAACCGCTACACCATCGGCGAAAATCCCCACATGGTCTAGCGGTACAGGTTTACCTGCTAACATCGCCGCCTGCAAACAAGCTGACTCATCAGACTCTACGGCGATGATTTTTAGCTCAGGCTTAAGTTGCTTCAAAAACACCGAAATACCTGCGATTAATCCACCTCCGCCAACAGCAATAAATAAGGTATCTAAATCAGGATTTTGTTCAAGTAATTCACGGGCAATGGTGCCTTGGCCTACAATCACGTCTTCGTCATCAAAAGGCGAAACCATAGTATAACCGTGCTCTTTAGACAGGCGTAAGGCTTCTTCTTTTGCTTGATCGAAACTAGTGCCATGCAACACTATATTGACAAACTCACCGCCAAAATCACGTACTGCTTCAACCTTTATATCTGGTGCTGTAGCAGGCATCACAATTGTTGCATGGATACCTTTTTTCCTAGCTGAATAAGCCACACCTTGGGCATGGTTACCAGCAGAAGATGCCACCACACCTTTGGCGAGTTGCTCATCAGATAATTGGCTTAACTTGTTATAGGCGCCGCGCAACTTAAAGGATTTAACGGGTTGCTGATCTTCTCGTTTCAGCCAAATTTCATTACCTAAAGAAGCAGATAGTTTTTCTAACTTTTGTAGATCAGAATTCACCGCCACATCGTAAACGGGTGATAACAATATACTCTTTAGGTATTCATTGGCTGTACGGGTCATTTAATCTTCCAATTTCGATGCATCTCGCACCGCACCTTTATCAGCACTGGTGGCTAATAAAGCATAAGCTTTAAGGGCAAGTGAGACTTTACGCACACGAGATACCGGTTTCCATGGTTTTTCACTAGCATCCATCTTTTCACGGCGAGTTTGTAGTGCTTGCTCGCTGATATCAATATCTATTTTACGGGCTGGGATATCGATAAGAATAGTGTCGCCTTCTTCTACCAAACCAATACCACCACCACTGGCGGCTTCAGGTGCACAATGCCCAATAGACAAGCCTGACGTACCACCTGAAAAGCGGCCATCAGTAATCAATGCACACTGTTTGCCCAAACCTTTAGCTTTAAGATAAGTGGTGGGATACAACATTTCTTGCATACCCGGACCACCTTTAGGGCCTTCATAACGAATCACAACCACGTCGCCGGCTATCACTTGATCATCTAAAATAGACTTTACCGCTTCATCTTGGCTTTCGAAAATACGCGCTCGACCAGTAAACTTATGAATAGATTCGTCAACCCCAGCAGTTTTAACAATACAGCCATTTTCGGCAATATTACCAAATAATACGGCTAAGCCGCCTTCTTCGCTAAAGGCATTAGCGCGATTGCGGATACAACCATTTTCACGGTCAGTATCGGCACTTGGATAACGACAATTTTGACTAAAAGCTTTAGTGGTGCGAATACCTGCAGGCCCTGCTTTGTAAAATTCCAATGCATATTCATTAGCCGGATCAGTAATATCCCACTCGGCTATCACTTCACCTATGGTTTTACCTAATACGTGTGGCGAATCAGCATGTAATAATCCTGCACGATTTATCTCCGCTAAAATACCCAGTACACCACCAGCCCGATGCACGTCTTCCATATGATATTCAGGAGTCGAAGGGGCGACTTTACATAAATGCGGTACCTTACGAGATAACCTGTCGATATCGTCTAATGTGAAAGGTATTTCACCTTCAACAGCAGCGGCGATTAAATGCAAAATTGTATTGGTTGAGCCACCCATAGCGATGTCTAACGTCATCGCGTTTTCAAAGGCTTTAAAGTTGGCGATATTGCGCGGTAATACTGACTCATCGTCTTCTTGATAATAACGACGACATAATTCTACTATTTGTGTGCCTGCTTGTTTAAATAAACCTTCACGATCGGCATGTGTTGCCAACATTGAACCATTACCTGGCAATGACAAACCTAAAGCTTCAGTCAAACAGTTCATTGAATTAGCGGTAAACATGCCTGAACAGGATCCACAAGTTGGGCAGGCAGAACGTTCAACTTGATCACTCTCTGCGTCGCTTACATTCTCATCTACACCTGCGACCATAGCGTCTACCAAATCCAATTTAATGATTTGATCAGACAACTTGGTTTTACCCGCTTCCATTGGCCCACCAGAAACAAAAATAACCGGTATGTTCAAACGCATAGAAGCCATTAACATGCCGGGAGTGATTTTGTCGCAATTAGAAATACAAACTATGGCATCGGCGCAGTGAGCATTCACCATATATTCAACTGAATCGGCAATAATCTCGCGAGAAGGCAAACTATACAACATGCCGCTATGACCCATAGCAATGCCATCATCCACAGCTATGGTATTAAATTCTTTTGCTACGCCACCAGCCGCTTCTATGCTGCGCGCTACAAGTTGGCCCATATCTTTTAGATGCACATGCCCAGGCACAAATTGAGTGAATGAATTGGATACAGCAATAATAGGCTTCCCAAAATCTCCATCTTTCATACCAGTGGCACGCCATAGGGCGCGAGCCCCCGCCATATTTCGTCCTTGGGTGCTTGTGGCTGATCGTAACTTTGGCATGGTCTTTACTCTTTAATTAATTATCTAAACTGATTGAGTTAACTGTTATGGCCACCCTACTAACAAGCAGTACCATTAACAAAAAACCCTTCGAACTTTCGTGCGAAGGGTTTAGAATTCTTACTAGACGTAAGCACTATCCCCGCAATAAAATAATCACTAGCCCTTGGGCTAAGTAAATTGTCACTGCATTGCGCAAAAAAGAATAGGGCATCACATCACAAGTTTTATTTATCATCACTGGATATAGAAATAGCATGAAGCTGATATTTTGATCAAGCATTGCTATATGCCTTTTTAGCGGGTTATATACCCATATACATCGAATACTAAACACATCAATTTTAGAGGGCTTATGGAAACTTGGTTACATTGGGTTGATTTAGCGGGGGTAGCTGTATTTGCAATCGCTGGCACACTGATGGCTTATAAAAAACACATGGATGGTTTTGGGGTTGTTGTGCTCGCATCTGTAACTGCGATTGGTGGCGGAACACTGCGCGACATGATTTTAGATTTACCGGTATTTTGGGTACAAGATCCAAGCTTTTTCTATGTGATTATCCTCGCGGCCTTTTCCACAATCATGTGGTTGCGTAGCAAAGATACCTTCCCACTTCGCTATCTATTTTTTGCCGATGCTATTGGCTTAGCCTTTTTTAATGTAATGGGCCTACAAAAGGCACTCACTTACGGCGCAAATCCTCTTATTGCTATTGCGTTAGGCACAATGACAGGTGTATTTGGTGGATTAATTCGAGATGTGATTTGCCGTGAAATTCCTATGGTGCTAAAAGGCGAACTATATGCCACTGCCTGTATTCTTGGAGGAGCAAGTTACATCTTAGGCATACAGCTAGGTTTAAGTACCGTAAGTTGCATGATAATTGGATTCTGCATCACTTTATTCTGCCGCTTAGGTGCTATGAAATGGAACTGGCACCTTCCTGTCTTTAACCCCCATGATTCAGTCAAGGATGAATAACTCGCAATTTTATAATGATTAGCTAGCCTTAAGACTTACCCTGTATGCAAAAGGAGTTGCTTCATGTCTTTAGCCGTTGTTTATTCAAGAGCCAGCGTTGGCATTGACGCCCCTCTGATTACCGTTGAAGTGCACTTAGCTAATGGTTTACCTTGTTTTAACTTAGTCGGTTTACCCGAAGCCTCAGTTCGAGAAGCCAAAGACAGAGTGCGCAGCGCGTTAATTAATTCTGGTTTTGAATTTCCTGCAAAACGCATCACAGTCAATCTAGCGCCAGCTGACTTACCTAAAGAAGGAGGGCGTTTTGATTTAGCTATTGCGATAGGCATTATCGCTGCGAGTAACCAACTAACCAGTAATCAATTAGAAAATATAGAACTGGTAGGTGAACTCGCACTCTCTGGAGAAATACGTGCAATTACCGGTGCATTACCTTTTACTTATGCATGTTCACAAGCTAAACGAATAGCCATATTACCCAGTGAAAATGCAGCGGAAGCATCATTGATAAAACTCGCCAAGATTGTGCCCGCCAATCAACTATTAGATGTATTTCACCATATCGCAGGGCAACGCACGCTTGATTTATACCAAGCTAAGTCTTCAGAACAACAAGTGGCATATGACAATGACCTACAAGACGTGGTCGGCCAGGCTGCAGGAAAGCGAGCTTTGGAAATAGCAGCAGCCGGAGGCCACAACCTACTTTTTACTGGACCACCAGGTACCGGTAAAACCATGTTGGCCAGTCGCTTAATCACCATTCTACCTCCCATGACAGATGAAGAAGCTTTAGCATCAGCAGCTATTCATTCAATCGTAGGTAAACCTGTAGACCCTGCCACATGGAAACAACGAGCATTTCGCCATCCACATCACACCAGCTCAGCCGTTGCTTTGGTTGGAGGAGGCAGTATTCCTAGGCCAGGTGAAATTTCATTGGCGCACAATGGGGTGCTTTTTCTCGATGAACTGCCAGAATTCGATCGAAAAGTGTTGGATGTATTGCGTGAACCACTAGAGTCAGGGTCTGTCTGTATATCCAGAGCCGCTAGGCAAGCCCAATTCCCTGCAAGGTTTCAGCTGGTTGCCGCAATGAATCCCAGCCCAACAGGTAGCCTAAACGACGGGCGCAGCAGCTGTGAACAAATATTGCGATACCTGAATCGTATCTCTGGCCCATTTCTAGACCGGATTGATTTGCAGGTTGATGTGCCCAAACTGCCCAGCAATGACTTTTCTGAACAAGTGAAAAGCCGTGGTGAAAGCAGTCAGGTTGTGCGAGAGCGAGTCATTCAAGCTTATCAATTACAGATAAATCGCTGCGGTAAAACCAATGCCCAACTCGGTAGTAAAGAAGTGGAACAATATTGCAGATTAGAAAAAACAGAACAGCTATTTTTAAAGCAGGCGGTAGAAAAACTGGGATTATCTTTACGCACCTACCACAGAGTTCTCAAAGTCGCGCGCACTATCGCTGACTTGGCGCATTGTTCAGACATTAATAGGCAACACCTAGGCGAAGCCCTTAATTATCGAGCTTTTGATAGAATGTTGGCACAGTTAACTAACGGTTAAACAAAACTCGAAAGGCAGGTTCGTCAGTAACCCAGAACGAACTGTCAAACTAAAGCAAACTTTACTCTGACTCAACCTTGAGGCAAATTTTAATTTATCCTCATAATTTATTTACACACTACGGTGAGCCATCTTTATTGTTTACTTCTGGTAATAGACGTTTTACCTTGAGCGAAAGGGTTAAAACGCCACTGTTACTTGTCAACAATCCTGGAAACTCAGATGTGGCACCTATAGAACAAAGTCTTGCTAAAAATACTGCCAAAACTTCAAGCAGACAGCTTGAAAAAGGTGCTTCGTGAAAGTAAACCGTACGTCTCAAGTGAAATGTACGTTTATCTATGAATCTATTTTAGATACAGGCCAGGAGAAAAACATGGTGAGAGCCACATAATCCAATAACCCAACTATCTGAACAAGCCTATAGCCCCACTATCAACTATATGGTGCAAGTGGCGCAATTTAATGATTTCAATAAATTTAAGTATCTACAGTCGAGAACGCAATTGCTATTTACAGCGGTTTTAACGACCCATCAAATTAAGAGGCTAAGCTATGAATGATAAGAGCCAACTAGGATTCTGTGATCAAGTAAAAATGCTCATCTACGTCAAGGACAGCCTAATCCCTGATAACTGTCAAGTTGCTTCAGTGACCACAGAAAAAGGAGTAAACAAAATTAGCTGTGCGAACATCCAAATTCTGGATGGCAGTGCTAGCGAAGAAAATTTTAAAGTTAGCTCTTCGGACATTTTTTTACCTGGAAATGCTATTACCATTAAAGCTGGTTACGGTGTCGACAGTGAGTTGATTTTCGAAGGAGTAATTACCAAACAAGCATTAAAGGTTCAACCTGAAGAGGGACCATACCTAAATATAGAATGCAAAGACCAAGCGGTAAAAATGACAATAGGGCGTAAAAGTGTCAGCTTCGTTGAAACTACAGATTCAGATGTAATCAGCACACTGATTGGCAACTATAGTGACATATCTGCTGATGTCACCACTACCACCGTAACCTTACCAATCCTTCAACAGTATTATGCTACTGACTGGGACTTTATGCTCACACGTGCTGAAGTCAATAGTCTACTAGTTACCACATTAAATAATAAGGTGTGTGTGTTTTCACCCACAGCTGATACTACTTCAGTGTTGACCATAAGTTATGGTGTCAATATGTACAATTTTGATGCCCAGATGAATAGTTTGACGCAGTTTAATCAGGTTAAGGCGACAGCCTGGGATTACAAAACCCAACAACTTGTTAGTGCTGAAGCTACTAATAACTTAGCTGGTGCCGGTAATATCAGTAGCGACTCTCTATCTCAAGTAGTCGGCCTAAATGACTTTCAGTTGCAAACCTCAGCGGCACTAGACAGTGAAAGTCTTAGCAACTGGGCCAAGGGGCAAATTCTCAAGAGTGAATTGTCGAAAATAACCGGCGAAGTCAAGATTCAAGGAAGTAGTAAAGTTGAGCCGGGTAATTACATTACAATTGAAAGAATGGGAGAACGGTTCAACGGCGATTACTTTGTCAGTGGTGTTAATCATGATATCAGCGAAGGCAACTGGTTTACTGATGTTAAATTTGGTTTAGAAGCCAATGGGTTCGCGCAGGAGCCAGAGGCTATTCACCCTCCAGCATCTGGCCATTTACCAGGCATTCATGGATTACACTGTGCTACAGTGGAAAAAATATTTGACGATCCGGAAAGCGAATTCAGAATTCAAATTAATTTGCCATTGTTTGACCAAAACGGTGATGGCCTGTGGGCCAGGTTAAGTAATTTTTATTCAACCAACGGCCAAGGCGCCTTCTTCATTCCGGAAGTCGGAGACGAAGTCATAGTCGGTTTTCTCAATGACGATCCACGTTACCCGATTATTTTAGGCAGTATGTATTCAAGTAAAATTAAACCCTTCTCAACCCTTGAGACAAACGAAAAAAATAGCATCAAGGCGATCATTACTAAAAGTGAATTGCAACTACAGTTTGATGATGAGAACAAAGTGCTTACTGCTATTACTCCTGCTAAAAACAAGCTGGTTCTAGACGACAAAAATAAACAAATCACGATTCAGGATCAAGACCAAAACTCCATCGTAATGTCCAGTGATGGCATTACTATTAAAAGTCCTAAATCCATCAATATCGAAGCCGAACAGCAGGTATCAATCAAAGGTAAAACCGGAATAAATATTGGGTCATCGGGGGGCGATGTAACGGTAAGTGGAAATAATATTAAACAAACTGCAGACCTCCAGTTTTCTGCCCAAGGTAACGTAACTGCGTCAGTTAAAGGTGGAGGAGAGCTTACACTTAGGGCACCCATGGTTAAGATAAATTGATTAATTTGATTAAGATATGGAGACTCATCGAAGGTGGCGTAAATGATGAAACTTATTACATTAAGGTATTTTCAGCATGCGCAGAACTGAGCGACTGAACGATATTGTTCATCATTTACGATGAATGCACCAAGCGGTCATCTTCCGCCTACTATGTTTTATATCGATGATTTAGAAGCCATGGCGCTGGATATTGGTATGGTAGGCAACTGGACAAATTAACAATTAAACAACGCTTGGATGGCTGGCTCTTTTGCTCTTTTTTTCAGGCAGCACAAACCCAGCTGATAAGGCTCAATATCATCTAATTTAATGCGATTTACTTTTTGACCTATAGTGGAGTAGTCCAACACAACCTCGGGAACTATGCCCAAGCCACAACCTAGGGCGACCATACTCACTATCGCTTCATTGCCAGCCACTGTGGCATACACTCTAGGTCTTATGCCTTGCTCAGCAAACCAATGGTGCACAATACGCTTGGATGGACCCGACTCGGGTAAAATGAACGAATGTTGACGCCAGTCCACTTGTTCTAAACGATTTAACAAGGTGTCTTTGGAGGCTATGAGTAACAGCGGTATTTCACCCAATGACAGAAACTCCAACTCAGCAGGAAAATCAGGCGTGTAAATAGCAATGGCCGCATCAACCTCTTGTTGCATCACTTTACTGACTGACAACGCTGGATCTCCGGTACTCAACTTAATTTCAACTTGTGGATATTTATGTCGAAAATTATCCAATAAACCGGGCAAATGACTTTGGCTTGCAGTCACCGAACAAAATAAACTCAGCTCACCTTGTAACTGCTGATGCTCCTGTTGTAGCTCCCATTTTACTTTTTTCCATTCAGTCAAAATTTGCTGAGAGAAACCCAGAAGTTTTGAACCAGCAGCAGTGAGTTTTACCTTACGATTATCCCGCGCGAATAAAGTAGTACCGCATTCCTCTTCAAGCCTTTGAATTGAACGACTCAAAGTAGAAGGGCTGACAAACATTGATTCCGCAGTTTTACTAAAATGTAAACTACTGGCCAAATGTTGAAACAATTCTAAGCTGCGAATATCCATCTAATTGCCTTTTTTCAATACTGTTGCGTTTTATGCAACATAATATTTCAAATATATCATTTTAAACAACATAGGTTTAGCTCTATTATCCGAGCATCGCAAGTGACTCACTAACTTGCACTTAACTAAGACTAGGAATTTACCCATGGCAAATTATTTCAATACATTATCTTTACGTCAGCAACTTGACCAAATTGGTCGTTGTCGTTTTATGCAGCGTTCTGAGTTTTCAACAGGTTGTGATTTTCTGAAAGGCAAAAAAATTGTCATAGTAGGTTGTGGTGCACAAGGTTTGAACCAAGGTTTGAACATGCGTGACTCTGGTCTAGATATCTCTTATACATTGCGCCAAGCAGCAATCGATGAAAAGCGTGAATCTTTCCAACGTGCTAGTGGTAACGGCTTTACCGTTGGCACCTATCAAGAACTTATCCCTACTGCTGACATTGTGTATAACCTTACGCCAGACAAACAACACTCAAGCGTAGTGGAAGCGGTTATGCCTCTTATGAAAAAAGGCGCGACTTTAGGTTATTCACACGGTTTTAATATTGTTGAAGAAGGTCAACAAATTCGCGCTGACTTAACAGTTGTGATGTGTGCACCTAAATGCCCAGGCACTGAAGTACGCGAAGAATACAAACGTGGTTTCGGCGTACCTACATTAATTGCTGTGCATCCAGAAAACGATCCTCAAGGTCAAGGTTGGGATATTGCTAAAGCATTAGCTTCTGCAACTGGTGGTGATCGTGCAGGTGTGCTTGAATCTTCTTTTGTTGCCGAAGTGAAGTCTGACCTTATGGGTGAGCAAACTATTTTATGTGGTATGCAACAAGTGGCTGCAGTTTTAGGCTACGAAAAAATGGTCGCTAATGGCATCGATGCGGGTTATGCAGGTAAATTGATCCAAGACGGTTTAGAAACAATTACTGAAGCATTAAAAATTGGTGGGGTCACCAATATGATGGACAGACTTTCTAACCCAGCTAAAGTAAAAGCGTTTGAATTATCTGAACAATTAACTGAATTACTTCGTCCTCTTTTTGGCAAACATCAAGACGACATTATCAGCGGTGAATTTTCTCGCACTATGATGGAAGATTGGGCCAATGGCGATGCGAACTTGCTTAAATGGCGTGAAGAAACCGGCCAAACAGGTTTTGAAAAGTCACCTACATTTGATGGCAACATTGATGAACAAGAATATTTCGACCACGGTGTATTTTTAGTGGCGATGATCAAGTCTGGTGTTGAACTCGCTTTCGATGTCATGGTTGAAGCGGGTATTTTACCAGAGTCTGCTTACTACGAGTCATTGCATGAAACACCATTAATTTCGAACACTATCGCGCGTAAACGTTTATACGAAATGAACGTTGTGATTTCAGATACAGCTGAATACGGTAACTACTTATTCGCCAATGCAGCTATCCCACTTTTAGCTGAAAAACTGATGCCTAGTATTGGTACTGACCTTATTGGTAAGGCCTATACAACTGCGACTAACAGTGTTGATAACAAAAAACTTGTTGATATCAACAAAACTATTAGAGAACACGGTGTAGAAACAGTTGGCGCTAAGCTACGTGGTTATATGACTGATATGAAAACAATTGTCGCGTCAGCATAAGCGACTCTACATATTGATATTTTAAAACGATTTCTGTCGTAAGGTGCTTGATAAAAGCCCTCTTGCCCAGCCAATTTGGCTGGGCTTTTTTATACCTAAAAAAAGTTTCCCAAAGCGCCACGTATGCAAATAGAGACACCTCAAAACCATTAATTCTAAAGGTCTTCAGATATATTTGTATAAAAAACAAACATAACCCAAGCTCTTTTAGCTGACGGCCACCATAAATATCATCACTGTTGCAAAAACAAGACTCTTTTAAGCGCCTGCAATCTATATCTCGCCATTATAGTGGGCTGCGACTTTGGCCTACGAGTTGCAAAACCTAATTAATACCTCTACACACTGGGATTAAATATGGACAACTCAATAACGCGAATTTCTCAAATAGATGATTGGTTCTTTGAAGTTAAAATGGTCAGAGCACTAAAGTCTAAAAATTATGGAGACCCATACTCTGCCATTGCTAGCCTAACTGCGAACGGTCATCAAATGTTTATCGATTCACATTTATCCAACACCAATGAAAATTTGGGTAAAGATGACTTCATGACTATTTACAAGTTTTGTCAGCAATTGGGAATGAAACACATAGGCTACGACAGAGTAAAAAATGGTTACAGATCGTCAAAGCTAGTCGACATTTTAGAGAATCAAATCTCTAGACCTAATATCCGCTTAGTGAAATAAGATTTATACGATGTATTGGCGTATACATAAAAAAGCGCCAAGTAAACACCAATAAATGGTAATGCTTGTTACAAGACGCGCAAAATCAAACAATGAAGGGATGTATAAGAATCAAACCGTCGATTCAGCTTAAAGATAACCATAAGGTGCTGAATAAAAGATGAACAAATTATGAATTTAAAGTTCTGAACGGGATTTATTTGCGTACCAATAAAACGTAAAAGACAAACAGCCAAAACCTAAAAACCCTAAAGCTACGGGTGTGATCGAAGACTCAATAAAACTGCCGACCAAAACAGCAGTAAGCACTGAAACTATACTGCTTAATGATCCAATAATAGCCGCGCCTAATCCAGCCATCCCACCCAAAGGCTGCATAGCCATTGCATTGATGTTACCAAACAAAATTCCAATGCAGAAAAAGGCACAAAACAAGGTAGAAACAAACTGCCACAAAGGCGGAACGCCATCATTAACCAAACATAAAACGGTTAGCAATGTAGAAAACAGTAACCAACCTAACATTGCCCAAGTACACAATTTACGCATGCCCAAACGCATGACTAATGTACCATTGATAAAAGATGCCAAACCTATTGAGAAAGCCAACATGGCAAAATACATAGGGAACAATTCACCGGTATCATAAATTTGTTGGAATATAGTTTGCGATGAACTGATATAAGCCAAAAAGGCACCAAAAATAATGCCAGCCGAGAGTGTATAAAACATCACAAGTTTATGGGTCAGAATAAATTTACTAGAAATCCTCAATTGCGACCAACTAAAAGGTAGACGCTTTTCTTTAGGTAACGTTTCTGGTTGGCGAATAAAAAACCATAAGCCCGTTAATAAACCAAAAAGCAAAAATGATGAAAAAATATGCTGCCATGAAAACCAAAACAAAATTGTTTGACCAAAAATAGGCGCCAACATAGGCACAAGTATAAAAACCATCATGATAAAAGACATGACTCTTGCCATGGCTTCGCCTTCATACTTATCTCTGATCACGGCTAATGTCGCAATTCTTGGCCCTGATACACCAAAAGCTTGAATAACACGGCCAACTAACATCACCTCTAACGATTCGGCATTCATACAAACGATTGAGCCGATGGCAAACACTATCAAACCAGAAAGTATGGCGTAACGCCGGCCTTTGTCATCAGATAAAGGTCCGTAATAGAGCTGACCAAAAGCCATACCAATAAAAAATAGCGAGACGATTAAATGACTTTGCCTGGGATCAGTAATTTCTAAATCAGCAGCAATTTGAGACATTGCAGGCAAAACTGCATCTATGCTCAAAGCAACCAAAGACGTCATCAATGCCATAAGCGCAACAAACTCAAATAAGCCAATATCAGGCTTTGTTTGGTTTGAAGTAGAATTGTGATTGGATGACATGTTGGTACCAGTGATTTTTAAGGCTGAGGATTTTAGCACTGCCTATTGCAAGTGCTTAGAATTTTTAGCTAACTGTTTTACTCGGTGCTTATAAAAGCATTTAGTCTGCTAAATGCCTTTTCAAAAAAGCATCCATCGCCTTAAACGCAGCATGCCTGTTTCTTTGAATAGACAAATAGTGATCACCACTTTCAAACTCTATGTATTCCACAGGTTTATCTAAGTCTTGTAATTCGTCAACCATCATACGACTTTGTTCAACATCGACAATTCGGTCATCTTCACCGTGCAAAAACAACATAGGAATTTTAACTTTTTCAGCTTGATAATAAGGCGAGCGCGCCTCAAGGTCGTCCGAATCATCACCAATTTGATTTTTAACAAATTTACTATTGGTGTACCTTCGACTTCTTGAGACCAATTTTTTCAAGTTTGTTACCCCAGCAAAACTAATTGCGCACTGAAATAAGTCGGGAGTTTTAACTGCAGCCATAGCAGCTGCATAACCACCATAACTCGCTCCAACAATACACATACTGTTAGGCTTCGCAATTTTCTGTTCAACCAACCAATTAGCAGCATCGGTCAAGTCATCTTGCATTGTTAAACCCCAGCCCTTCATTTGACTCTGAGCGAATTCGTAACCGTATCCCGTCGAACCTCTAAAATTAGATCTAAACACGGCGTATCCACGGTTAGCAAAAAATGAGGTCCAATAATCAAACCCGTCACTTTCCCGAGCGCCCGGTCCTCCATGTGGGTGTAAAATTGCTGATACAGGCCCATCTACATTTAGCGGAAATGTTAAGTAACCTTCAAGCTCAGTAACATCTCTAGCTGGATAAGTCACAAATTTATGCTCGGTCAGAACTTCTGGCAATAATGCCGGGAATTGCTCTAAAATTGGTGTCACAGACTTATCTTTGCGGTTACCTAAATAATACACACCTGGTGTGTAGTCGTTTTCTGTGTACAGCAAGTAGACATTCTCGTCTTGGCTAAAATCAACTAAATAAACATCACTATCTGGCAACGCTGCGTTTAACGATTGTTGAAACTTTGCAATTGAGTCATCCCAATAAATTCGTCCGTCTTCACTATTCGAGTGAAAAACACCGATTACATCATTGGTTTTTTTCGAATAAATTAATGAACCATCAACATCATAGTTTTCATCAGCAAAAACCAAAGTGGTTTCTTTACTAGGAAGGTGGATTTTAAATAATGCTTTTTTATCATTTTGATAAGCATTGTAATACAGAAAATTAGGGTCTTTAGCGAATCCAAGTGGGGTAATGCCGGGCTCTTCTAGGGCATTATGCTCAAACATTTTATGCCACTTTTCATCATCACCTATTCGTACTCGAATAGCAGCTTCGCCAGTTTTATAACTTAATGCTTCACCTAAACGTAAGTTACCTTGGCGATCGGCCATCCAGCTTCTTACTGACATTTTCCCTTTGATAATACGTGACTGCCTACCTGAATTAACATTGATCTTATAAACGCCAGGCAAATTAGCGACGTCTAAGTCCAATTCCATCAACACATGTTCAGGATCATCTGGCAAAAAGGATACAACGGAATCTTGAAACTGAGAAACATGACCATCATCGTAAATGCCTCTTTTCGTCTTCACAACTTGCCTTTGTACTGGCTCTTCACCATCTATATCGATTGCCAAAAGACGAGTTTCAGTTGTATCTGTACCATATCTTTTTGCGGCAAATACTATGCTGACTATCAGTGTTTTTTCATTCACCCAAGTAAACCAACGAATTTTTCGTTCTTCGTTATCAGATTTGACTATGTACTGCTTTTTACCCGTCAATAAATCAACAGTAGTCAATACTGCGATTTCAGGTGATTGATAGTTTCTAATGTAGGCTATTTTATTACCACTAGGAGACAGGTTGGGTCGAATATAACTGGGAAGTTGGCTAAAACTTTCAAGTGGTAATTCTTTTGAGTTGGTAAAACAAGAGGTAAAAATTAGCGCAGCAAAAAAGCCGATACGAATGATTCCATTCACTAGAAAACGTCCTAAAACAAATTAATGCCAATATTCTATACCCAAACCACCTCAAAATGCACATTTTGAGGTGGTTTGGGTATAACAAGGGTAAGTAGAAAAAGTTAAATACTATTTCAAGGAAATTTCAAAACTTGTTGAACTTAGAACTGAATCTTTGCTTTGCAACACATAGAGTGTGCCATATTCAGTCTCTTCAATTTTGATGCTAGGGCCACCCATTAATCCCAACAATTCGGGTGTGGTATTGCTGTGCCCTACCACAAGAATATCATTTTGAGTTTTTAACTCGGTAGCAAACTCAGCTAATTTTCTGGGATCGTAGGATTCTATTTGTAAACTTTTTAGCTCCGCAACTGGAGTCGCGGTCTCTTGCGTTCGATTGTAGTCAGTCGAATAAACTTTGCTCAGTGATTTGTCAGAAAAAAACGCGGATAGTGCTAAAGCCCTTGCTTTACCTGTTTCGGTTAGGCTTGGATTATCACTTTTCTGTTTTTCAAAATGGCGTACAAAATACCATGTTTGTTGTTCAGCAAAACTAAAGGTTGAAATGAACAAAAAACACCCACTTAGGAAATACTTGAACATCAACTTACTCCTGTTTTGTTACCTTTGATAAATCCTTTAAACGTCCATTACGTAAACTATAAATCCAACTGTGAACTTGCAGAGGCTGACCACGCTTCAGCGCGTCTTTTACAATATTGCTGCGTTTAACGTTATCTGCTTGTTCAAGCACGTTAAGCTCACAAAGCCGAGCCGACTTATCGTGCTCGTTGAGACTCGAGAGTTCTTCTCTGTGTTTATAAACAATATCTTTAATATGCCCCAACCAGTTGTCGATTAAGCCAAATTGTTGATCTTGCAGCGCCGCTTCCACACCACCACAGCCATAGTGGCCACATACAATCACGTGTTTTACTTTGAGCACATCTACTGCATATTGCAACACAGATAAACAATTAAAATCAGTGTGAACCACTAGATTCGCTACATTACGATGCACAAATATATCACCGGGGATCAGGCCAACAATTTGATTCGCAGGAACACGGCTATCAGAACAGCCTATCCATAAATATTCAGGTGTTTGACGCTTGGATAACTCGTTAAAAAATTCGGGGTCGGAACTTTTTAGTTCTTCCGACCATTCTTTGTTGTTTTGCAGAAGCTGTGTAATGTCGCTCATTAACCCTCACTTTGTTGAGGCGCAGTATAAAGAAACTAACTGCCACCACAAGTCCAACCTGTTATCTCTATGACTCCAATATTCGAATCGAGATAGCCGCGGCAGATGTTCTATTATCGACCCCTAATTTCTTGTAAATTTGTTCGAGATGTTTATTTGCTGTGCGTGGACTCATAGACAAAATTTGTGAAATCTCCCAGTTAGTCTTACCGTAAGACACCCAATATAACACTTCAGATTCGCGCTTAGTGATGGGTAGATGTTGCTGCAAGTCTAAAGGCGCTTTTTCAATTTTCTCCTCAACCACCTTAAGCATATGTTTATCGTTTTGCTGACGCTCATACATAATTTCAAAAGATGTCACAAAACACTTCACCTTTAGGTTTTGACGGCCGCCTGTTGTCAACCAACCTTTTAATAAGTCGGACAACGTGGCCCATGGGCTCATATCGTCGCCAGCAAAATCATCGATTAGCTGGTGCGCTCTGGGTGTTGCCCAAGATAACCGCCCTTGATCAGTCACGCAGAACACATTACTGCCTGCGTGATCTAAAGCATCTTGTGCACTTAGCGCCAATTTTGCAGTTTGAATATGGGTTTTAATCCGCGCTATGACTTCATCAGGTGAAATAGGTTTAGTCACATAATCTATCCCACCAGCTTCGAAACCTTTCACTACATCTTCGACATCAGTGAGCCCGGTCATAAATATTATTGGAGTATTAGGCCGCTGAAGTTTTAATCGGCGACAGGTTTCAAATCCATCCATTTCCGGCATAACGGCATCCATCAACACAACATCAGGCTCAATTTTTTCGGCGATAGAAAGTGCCTGAGCGCCATTCAGAGCGACAAGAGCGGTATAGCCCTGATTGTTTAAAGCCACATTGAGCATGCCCAAGGATTCAGGAGAGTCATCTACTACCAACACCACATTGTTCATTTTGTTATTCATTACACAATTCTTCAAGGTAACCGATAATTTTTGGAAAATTACACAAAGCAACGTATTCGTTAATTTGTGAGGTGACTTCCACAGGAAATAGATATTGGGTATGCAATTCTGCAAATTTATTTTTAAATCCAGATAGATAGCCAATTTCTGCCAATGAAATTAGTATTTTATATTGATGATTCGTAACCGGATTTTTTGAGTTGTTAGTTTGTTCAGCCGTGACACCTTGGTTTTCTACAGTTTCTGCATATTGCCATTGTATGTTAATCAACTCCCCAACTTTTCCTAATAGTGCAATCAAATTAACAGGCTTGGCCATATATCCATTGTGAAAATGTTCGCCAGCCATATTACTTTGAGTATCACGGGCATTGGCTGAGACCATTAAAACAGGCATAACATAACCACGGTCTCGGACTTCTTTGACCATTTGCCAACCATCCATATTTGGCATTCTTACATCCATAATAATTAGTGAAATTTGATATTCCGTTAGCATCTCCAACCCTTTAGCTGCATGTTCTGCTAGCAAAACCTCAAATCCTAAGGGCCTGAGAAGGTCTGCAAGTAATTGTCGTTGGTGTTGCTCATCGTCAACTACCAATATTGTTTTCGGCTCTTCCTTATAACCAATTGCTTTGGCTTGGGTGTATTCTGGTGCATTTTCATTTTTATTTAATTCCACCAGCATTAATCTAAAATTAAAGGTAGATCCTTGTCCTAGAGTACTTTTAACGGTGATTTCTCCGCCCATCAACTCAGTTAATGAACGGGATATAGTTAATCCTAACCCCGCACCTCCAATCGCCTGAGTATGCGCATTTCTGACCTGTTCAAAAGGTTTAAATATAGACTCACGATCCTGTTCGGATATACCAATGCCAGTATCAATCACACTGAAGTTTGCGACCTGGTTACGGTAACTTATCTTTAATGTCACTGAGCCCCGCTCTGTGTATTTGATAGCATTAGAAATGAGGTTAATTAATATCTGCCTGAAGCGTTGCTTATCCGTCGCTACATAATCTGGAAGGTTTGAACAAGGCTGATAAATAAATTCGATGTTTTTTTGTGCAGCCTTCATTTGAAACATATCAATCAGCTGCTGTAAAATCGCCTTTAAATTGATCTCATCACGTTGCAAGGTAAGCCTGCCCGCTTCGATTTTTGAGATTTCCAATAAACCTTCTATCAGATCAGCAAGATGCTCACCATTGCGTTTAACAATACCCAAAGTTTCACGTTGAGCCTGTGGAAAAGTGTCATCTTGACTGAGTAACTGGGCATAACCTAACATCACATTCAGTGGAGTTCTTAGCTCATGACTTAGCCCAGCTAGATAGCGACTTTTTGCTTCATTTGCCGTTTCGGCTTTTACTTTTGCATCTTGCAAGGCCAACGAGGTTTTTTCATGGGCGCTGCTTTCTTTCACCAATGCGTTGGCTAAGGAACGCAGCTCTTTAAGCGCCGAACGATTGCCAATACGCGCTAAAATAAACAACCAACTGACTACACCAATGATGATCAACAATAGGAAAAATATCTTAACCAACGTGGTAGCAAAGACTTGTTTAACAGCTACATCATCTACTGGTACCTGCAAATAAATCAAAAACAAAATACCCGCTCCTATTACACTCAAACTCAGTGTTACGCCTATAAATTGGGCCATTGGAGTGGTCATGACTCTGAGTAAATCGGTGGTCAAAAAACGTTGAAAGAAATGCTGAGATTGATTGGAAATAGTGCCTTCTGGCCGGCATTGGTCGCCGCAACGTACATCTAGAGAGCAACATAAAGAACAGATTGGCTTTTGATAAGCGGGGCAATAGGCCATGTCTTCATGGTCGAAGGTATTCTCACAGATATGACAACGAGTACTTTGAATGATGGGAACCTGTTGATTGTCTACAAGATAAAAACGGCCTTTGGTTAAATAACCTATAAGAGGTACTGTAATAAAAGGTAACCCACAAGCAATAAACGACCCTAAAGCCTTAGCGGTCTCACCATACCAACCAAAATGAGCAGTAAATCCACAAAAAGTGGCTATTAACATAGAACCTACGCCAACAGGGTTAATATCATATAGACCTGAGCGTTTAAATTCGATGTGGGGTGGGCTTATTCCCAAAGGTTTATTGATTAATAGGTCAGCAGTTACTGAGCTTAACCAGGCCAAAACAATCACCGAATAGACCGACAACATGCTCTCAATTGTCTGATAAATACCTAGCTCCATGAGCAACAAAGCGATGGCAACATTAAACACCATCCACACCACACGACCGGGATGATTGCGGGTAACACGGGAGAAAAAATTAGACCAAGCCAACGATCCAGCGTAAGCGTTGGCCACATTAATCTTAAGCTGCGATATCACCACAAACGTACAGGCCACAATTACCGCTAAGGTCGGGTTGTCGAATACTAGACTAAAGGCGAGGTTATACATGTGTGCCGGATCATCCGCTAAGTCCACCGACACCCCCTGCGCTAAAGCAAAATAGGCTAAAAATGAACCTAAAAACAACTTTAAGGCACCAAATATAATCCAACCTGGACCTGCCAAAATAAGCGCTGTCCACCATCGCCATTGACCCTGTTTGGGCTTTTCTGGCAGAAAACGTAAAAAATCTACCTGCTCACCGATTTGTGCCACTAACGACAACACTACAGCCGACGCACCGCCAAATAATAAAAGATTAAACCCTTGCCCTTGCTCTCCTGCTGCACCAGTGAATCCTAACCACTGCTGTAAATCGCTATCAGGATGAGTGAAAACAAAATACAAAGGAGTCAGTTGTAATACCACCCAAAACGGTTGGCTCCACACCTGAAAACGACTGATATAGGCAATCCCATGGGTTACCAAAGGCAAGACCACTAACGCGCTGACAACGTAAGCTATGGATAAAGGCATACCAAATAAAATTTGCAGCGCCATAGACATAATGGCGGCTTCAAGAGCAAAAAAAATAAAGGTAAAGGACGCATAGATAAGTGAAGCAATCGTTGAACCAATATAACCAAAGCCTGCTCCACGGCTTAATAAATCAATATCGACACCATATTTAGCCGCGTAATAACTGATGGGTAATCCGGTCAAAAACACCACAAAAATAACCGATAAAATTGCCCAGGCTGAATTAGCAAAACCAAAATTTAGAGTGATTGCCCCACCAATCGCCTCTAAAACCAGAAAAGACACTATTCCCAATGCTGTATTGGCTATGCGGCCTAAAGACCAAATACGTGCCCTTTTAGCGGTAAAACGTAAGGCAAAGTCCTCCATCATCTCGTTAGCAACAAGCTTGTTATAGGTTCTTCTTGTGGCCAGAATTTTTTTATTGGATTGCATGAAGGGGGTTTTTTATCTCAAGCGTGGCGGCGATAAGTGCAACTTATCTATACACAGGTTATTTAAAGTCTACACAACTTCAAAGCGCAGGAATATGCGTAGTTTGACGTAGTCCATTGCGCACTTCTGCCCATATTTGTTGTTGACCAAAGCATAGATACTTAACACCGCTACAAAAAACCTAGCAGTTGCAGAGTTATCACTCAAAAAAGATAACCCAAACTCAATTTTAAACTTTAAAACACTTGGAATATACATATGAAATTTTGCACTAAATTCACGCCTGTAGCAGCTGCTCTGTTACTAGGCACAATAACTGCCGCACAAGCTGAATTGTCAGCAGACAACCTAAGTGTTAGTGGTTTTATTGATATGTCTTACTTATCTATCGGTGTAGATGGAGCGGGTTCGACTCATGATTCTGGCATTGATCAGGTTGAATTAAATTTTGCTTATGATTTTGGCAATAAATTAACCGCGACTGTTGATGTTGAATACCAAAACGCCGCTGAAGGAGTAGATGTTGAGCAAGCCTTTATTTCTTACGCCATATCCGACAACTTTAGTATCAAAGCAGGTCGTTTTTTAAGTTATTCAGGCTGGGAAACAGAAGAGCCTACTGGATTGTTCCAGTACTCAGGTACAGGTTATGCCCAGTATTTCTACGGCTACTATCAACAAGGCGTGTCTGCATTATATAGCGGTGACAAATTTGCAGTCGCAGTATCTGTAGTTAACGATTTAGCAGGCCCTCAATCAACAGATACAGAGCATCCAGGCATTGAAACTATGGTGGCCTTTATGCCTACTGAAAACTTTACAGTTAAAGGTTTTTACTCTGTAGATGGCGATACTAAGATGATTAACACTTGGGCTGCTTACTCAGCTGATGCTTTAACCTTAGCAGTTGAATACAACTCATCGGAAGATACAGCTTTCGCCGGAAGTGAAGCTGATGGTTTTCTATTGATGGCTAATTACGCTTTCGATTCTTTTGGCCTAACCGCTCGTTACCACGATTATGAAGTTGAAGATGCCACTGGCGCTTCTTTTGAAGATGCGTCTGGTATCACCATTTCCCCAAGCTTCTCTGTAAACGACAACTTATTAATGGTTTTTGAATACCGAATGGATGAAATAAACGACGTAGATGTTAACTACTTAGCCGTTGAAGCCCTTATCACCTTTTAAATCGGATTCTTTTACGTTTATTCAAAATAAAAACGACAATCTAAATAGGAAAAAGTCATGAAATTTACAAAACTCATAGTTGCTAGCTCAATCATTGCTAGCAGCTTAGTTACACAAGTATCCATCGCTGCTGACACCATCAAAGTAGGTGTCCTACATTCTTTATCAGGCACCATGGCCATCAGTGAAACCACACTGAAAGACACTGTGTTAATGATGATTGAAGAACAAAACAAAAAGGGCGGAGTACTAGGTAAAATGCTTGAGCCTGTAGTGGTTGACCCTGCATCAAATTGGCCATTATTTGCAGAAAAAACCCGTGAATTATTAGCCAAAGACAAAGTAGACGTCATTTTTGGTTGCTGGACTTCAGTATCGCGTAAGTCAGCATTACCAGTGCTCGAAGAGCTTAATGGTTTATTGTTTTACCCAGTACAATACGAAGGCGAAGAGTCTTCTAAAAATGTTTTTTACACGGGCGCAGCGCCTAACCAACAAGCCATTCCAGCTGTTGACTATTTGATGAATGATATAGGTGCGACTCGTTGGGTATTAGCAGGGACAGATTATGTTTACCCGCGTACCACCAACAAAATTCTTGAAGCTTACCTATTAGCAAAAGGCGTGAAAGCTGAAGACATCATGATCAACTACACACCTTTCGGTCACTCTGATTGGCAGGGCATAGTGTCAGATATCAAAAAGTTTGGTTCACAAGGCAAGAAAACTGCTGTGGTATCAACTATCAACGGTGATGCCAACATTCCTTTCTATAAAGAACTGGGCAACCAAGGGATTTCTGCAGAAGATATTCCAGTCGTAGCTTTCTCAGTCGGTGAAGAAGAATTATCTGGTTTCGACACTAAACCTTTAGTAGGTCACTTAGCCGCTTGGAATTATTTCCAAAGTGTTGAATCTGAAAGCAACGATGCCTTTATTGCACAATGGAAAAAGTATATTGGGGACGACAAACGCGTCACTAATGATCCAATGGAAGCGACTTATATCGGTTTTGAAATGTGGGTAAAAGCAGTAGAAAAAGCCGGTACAACAGACGTAGATGCGGTTGAACAAGCTATGATTGGTGTGGCTGTGCCTAACTTAACTGGTGGTACTGCCGTCATGAATGCTAACCATCACCTATCTAAGCCAGTCCTTATTGGTGAAATCCAAGAAGATGGTCAATTCGAAGTGGTATGGGAAACCCCAGACACAGTAATTGGTGATGCTTGGTCAGACTTTTTACCTAGCTCTAAAAATCTAGTTTCTGATTGGACGGCTCCCGTTAGTTGTGGAAACTTTGATGTCAAAACAGCCAAATGTTCAGGTCAAAATTTCTAAGGTTTATGTCTAAGGACGGTGACTGATAATTTTTAATTAATACAGTCCCTAGTTGTTCGGCTTCTCGTTTTTTCAGGGGAAGTCGAACTTTTTTAGTTCATACCAAACACCTAGCAAGGAACAGGTAATGCACCGAATATTTTTATTAATGCTGTTATTGGTCATTTCTGCACAAAGTGATGCGTTGCAAACAGACATAGATGTTGAAGCCAATTCAGAATTGCGCGCTTTGGTTAATCAGCTACCCAACACCAAACTGCGTAAAATGGCGCCGCTCTTAGAGAAAATATCCCAAACAAAACAGCCGCAAACTCGTAATTTATTACAATTCATGCTCGACGGTGAGCTATATTTCTTGAAGTCTAATAAACAAGTTGTTCGAGCTCAGGTTGCTGAAAATAAGCTTTATCAATTAACCGATGTATTGACCCAACAATCGCTTACAGATGTCAAAAAATCTAAGCTATCTAAAATCAAAACCAATAACAAATTACGCAGCAGTTTGCGCAGTGTCATTGCCAAAATAGACTTAACTGACGCTAACAAACAAATTCGGCTAAAAGCCGTGCAGCAATTACTCAGCTCTCCAAGCAAAGAATCCGCAGCTATCATCACCGAGTTGATCAACCACGAAAAAGACCAAGACGTGAAAACGCTGATGTCCACTACCTTATCCCTGCAGCAACTTAAGGCTGGTAAATTTGAACAAAAAATTGAGGCGTTAGAGCAACTCAGTGGTTCATTGGAGCCGACAGTCAAAAATGAAGTGGTTCGTTTATTAGCAAACCTGCCTGAAAAAGAATTAACAACGCAGCAGCAAACTCTTAAAGACGCTTTAAGCCACACTTTGGATGAAATTGAAAATAGTGCCAGCTTCTATAGCGCAGTAGAAACCGTGTTTTTTGGCCTAAGTCTAGGCTCAGTATTGCTATTAGCAGCCATAGGGCTCGCCATTACCTTTGGAGTAATGGGGGTAATCAATATGGCCCACGGCGAAATGATCATGTTAGGCGCTTATACCACTTACGTTATTCAATTAGCCTTTCCCTCAATAATTGAATATTCATTACTCATTGCAATACCCGCGGCATTTTTGGTGTCGGGCAGTGTAGGCATCCTTATCGAGCGTGGGGTAATACGCTTTTTAAAAGGTCGACCTCTTGAAACACTGCTGGCAACTTTCGGCATAAGTCTGATTTTGCAGCAACTGGTTAGAACTATTTTCTCACCGCTTAATCGCCAAGTCATTAGCCCTGAATGGATGAGTGGTTCATGGCAAATAAACCCTATTTTTTCTCTCACTTTTAATCGTTTATACATCATTCTATTTTCTATTTTTGTGTTTATTTCATTGTTGATGATCCTTAAAAAAACTTCCCTAGGATTACATGTGCGTGCTGTTTCCCAAAACCGTGATATGGCTAGGGCATTGAGTATTAAAAGTGATTGGGTAGATGCGATTACTTTTGGTCTTGGCTCGGGCATTGCCGGAGTAGCCGGCGTGGTTTTAAGCCAATTAACCAACGTTGGGCCTAACTTAGGTCAGGCCTATATCATCGATTCATTCTTGGTAGTGGTGTTTGGTGGGGTAGGCAATTTATGGGGCACTTTGGTGGCAGCCATGTCACTTGGCTTGACTAACAAATTCCTTGAGCCCCTAACAGGCTCAGTATTAGCCAATATCATTGTTCTAGTTGGTTTGGTGTTGTTCATTCAAAAACGTCCCAAAGGACTATTTCCACAAAAAGGGCGGTCTGCAGACTAATGAATACCTCTATCACTGAAGACAGCAAACAAACGTCACTGTTTCAAAGTAAAGATCCACTACATCTTACTATTGGCCTGTTATTTATCACCACTTTACTAGTGACCTTAGGTAATTTGATTTTTCCTGAGTCATCCGCTCTACATGTGAGCGATTATACCGTTAGCTTATTAGGCAAATATCTATGTTATGCCTTGCTTGCTTTAGCCGTTGACTTAGTCTGGGGGTATTGCGGAATTTTAAGCTTAGGACATGGTGCATTTTTTACCTTAGGCGGATATGCCATGGGCATGTACCTCATGCGTCAGATTGGTGATCGTGGGGTTTATGGCAATCCTGAATTACCCGACTTTATGGTCTTTCTAAACTGGACAGAATTACCTTGGTTTTGGGTAGGATCAGACAGCATAGTTTGGATGGTATGTATGGTGTTTTTGGGCCCAGGGTTGTTGGCCTTCATTTTTGGTAGTTTAGCGTTTCGCTCGCGGGTGAGCGGGGTTTACCTATCCATTATGACCCAAGCGATGACCTACGCATTAATGTTAGCCTTTTTCCGCAACGAAATGGGATTTGGTGGTAACAATGGCCTCACCGACTTTAAAGAAATCTTTGGCTTCTCGTTACAATCACCTAGCACTAAATTGGGTCTGTTTATTGCCACGGCTATTGCCTTAGGGTTAGCTTATTGTGTTTGTCATTTTATCGTTAAATCAAAAATGGGCCGAGTGGTGACTGCCATTCGTGATTCTGAAAACCGGGTACGGTTTGTGGGGTATAAACCCGAACACTATAAAGTATGGATATTTGTTGTATCTGCCATGTTAGCCGGCCTAGCAGGCGCGTTATACGTACCGCAAGTGGGCATCATAAATCCCGGTGAGTTCTCTCCTCTCAACTCAATAGAAATGGTTATCTGGGTAGCGGTTGGTGGCAGAAATTCTCTATACGGCGCAATTATCGGCGCAATTATTGTTAGCTACGCTAAGACGCGTTTTACTGCCATTATGCCCGAAGCTTGGTTATTTGCCCTCGGCGGATTATTTGTATTAGTGACCTTATTGCTACCTAAAGGCATTGCAGGGTTAATACCTAGTATCAAACAGAAATTTGCTAAAACAGCTGACCCAGTGGAGGCAAAATCATGAGTATTGATAAAGCAGGATCTCCATTGACGGCTAGTGAAAACATTGTTCCCGATACTCGCCACGGAGTCATTTTATATGTAGAAGACGTCAATCTAAGTTTTGATGGTTTTAAAGCACTGAACAACCTAAACCTATACATTAATGACGGCGAATTGCGCTGCTTAATTGGCGCAAATGGAGCAGGTAAAACCACGTTAATGGACGTTATTACGGGCAAAATCCGCCCCGATACTGGCAAGGTGAACTTCGGACAAAAAGTCGATTTATTACAATTAGATGAGTCTGAAATTGCTAGGGCCGGCATTGGCCGTAAATTTCAAAAACCCACAGTATTTGAAGAATTATCGGTGTTTGAAAATATTGAACTCAGCCTAACAGGTGACAAAGGTATTTGGACCACTTTATTTCACAAGTTAAGTGGCGAACAAAAAGATCGCATCGGCGAAATACTATACACCATTGGCTTGGTTGCTGAATGCCACTATCCTGCGGGAAGATTATCTCACGGGCAAAAACAATGGCTAGAAATCGGTATGTTACTCGCGGCCAAACCAAGGGTATTACTGGTGGATGAACCCGTCGCGGGCATGACAGGCCAAGAAACCGAGCGCACTGCGGAATTACTGACCTCTTTAGCAGGCGAACATTCAGTAGTGGTGGTAGAGCACGATATGGCTTTTGTGCGCTCCATCGCCAAAAAGGTATCGGTATTGCATCAAGGTTCAGTATTGGCAGAAGGTTCAATGACAGAAATTCAAGCCAATCCCGATGTTATCCGGGTGTATTTAGGTGAGGAGCAGGGCTAGTATGATTACCTTAAATGCAGTCAATCAAAAATACGGTGGCACCCAGATATTATGGGACTTGGACTTAGCCATAAAGCCAGGATCTCGCACCTGCATCATGGGCCGTAACGGTGTAGGCAAAACTACTTTACTAAAAACCATTATGGGATTGTTACCTATTAGCTCTGGCAAACTGACTTTTGGTGACAAGGATATCAGCAATAGTTCAGTTGAATTACGCCCAGATATTGGTATAGGCTATGTGCCCCAAGGGCGGCATATTTTTCCGCAGTTAACAGTAGAAGAAAACCTGACGGTCAGTTTGAATTGCAAACGTCAAACCAGCAAAACCATACCCGAACATGTATTTGAACTGTTTCCGGTATTAAAGGAAATGTTACATAGACGTGGCGGCGATTTGTCTGGTGGTCAGCAACAGCAACTCGCCATTGGAAGAGCTTTAGTGCTTAATCCTGATGTACTTATTTTGGATGAACCAAATGAAGGCATTCAGCCCAATATAGTGCAGTTAATCCGTGATGTATTACTGAAATTGAATAAAGAACAAGGCATGACCATTATTTTGGTCGAACAAAAATTGCCTTTTGCCCGCGCAGTAGGTGAAGAGTTTGTATTGATGGAAAAAGGCCAAGTGATCTCGTCTGGCCCTATGACTGGGCTAACAGATGAATTAGTGGGGCAGTATTTAGCCGTTTAAAACAGTGCTTATTAGTATTTGAAGCGCTCTAATTTAGGTAACCGATGACCGAAGCAGCAATAGACATAGTAAAAAGTCAGTGGTTTGCCAGCTTGGAATTGCAGTTGGGATATTCACCTTACGGTACCCAACTGACAAAAACCAAACGTTGTGGGCCTCTGACTATTCAAAAAGCCTTTTATCCAGAAGGCAGAGATTGTGCACATTTATACTTGTTACATCCACCAGCAGGCATAGTGTCTGGCGACGAGTTGCAGGTGAAAATCGATGTGCAAAAAAACGCTCATACCTTGGTAACAACGCCAGGTGCAAATCGTTTTTATCGGGCTCGCACTGATTTATCTATTGGTGATCCTAAACAAACTCAAATCACGCAAATTAACTTAAGTGATAATGCTAAATGTGAGCATTTCCCCCTCGAAACCATAGTGTATAACCTCGCAAATGGGGTGAATAATGTTGAGGTTAGGTTGCAAAACTCTAGCGTTTATTGTGGTTGGGATATGACATGTTTAGGTCTGCCCAGCTCAAATGATTTCTTTACCGAAGGTCGCTTTACCCAGCTCAATAACCTTTATCGAGATGGCATTCTGATTTATCACGATAAAGTTTTGATTGAACCCGTCAGTAATATTCAACATCACGCGGCTGGATTAGCTGGCAATACTGTGTTTGGCACATTTCTAGCTTATGCCCCTAGCGAACACGTCAATAGCGAGCAAAGAACACTACTGATTGAGCAGCTTAGAGAGGTCGTTTCTCAACATGACGCCAGCGAGTTGATCAGCATTACCAATATTCGACAACTGTTAGTGATACGTTATTTAGGGCAGCAAGCCCATCAATGCAAAAGTTTATTTATTGAACTGTGGAAATTAGTGCGCCCTTTGTATATCGAAAAACAAGGCATACAACCCAGAATTTGGTTTACCTAATGGTAGTTTTCATTAGACCCAATTGAAAACATAGAGATTACGATGGATTTATTACCAAGAGAAAAAGACAAACTACTGTTATTTACTGCGGCATTATTAGCTGAACGACGCCTTAAACGTGGGGTTAAGCTAAATTATCCAGAAGCCATGGCGTATATTTCAATGGAAATCATGGAAGGTGCAAGAGAAGGAAAAACAGTGGCAGAAATGATGGACTATGGCCGCACATTGTTGACCCGAGATCAGGTAATGGAAGGCATTGCTGAACTCATCAAAGAAGTCCAAGTTGAAGCCACCTTCCCAGACGGCACTAAGTTAGTCACAGTGCACAATCCCATTGTTTAGAGAGCGCAAAAGATGATCCTAGGTGAAATCAAAACAGACTCGGGCGAGCGTTTACTCAATGTTGGGCGCGAAAAATTAGCCGTCACCGTTGCCAACTCTGGTGATAGACCCATTCAAGTTGGCTCTCACTATCATTTTTATGAAACCAATGCTGCGCTGAGCTTTGATCGCGAAAAATGTAAAGGTTATCGCCTAGACATCACATCAGGCACGGCAGTACGTTTTGAACCTGGACAAGAGCGCGAAGTGATACTTGTGCCTTTTGCAGGACGTCGTCATGTATATGGATTTAGAGCCTTAGTTCAAGGAGCATTATAGTTATGGCCAGTATAGATAAACACGCCTATGCCCATATGTTTGGCCCCACAGTAGGCGACAGAGTGCGCTTGGCTGATACAGACTTATGGCTTGAAGTAGAGCAAGACGCCACAACCTATGGCGAAGAAGTGAAATTTGGCGGTGGTAAAGTCATTCGTGATGGTATGGGCCAAAGCCAAGCCTCATGTAAAGAAACGCCAGATTTGGTGATAACTAACGCTTTAATTGTTGATCACTGGGGCATAGTCAAAGCCGATGTCGGCATCAAAGATGGCCGTATTGCCATAATAGGTAAAGCCGGTAATCCAGACATTCAAGACAATATTGATATCGAAGTGGGCCCGGGCACTGAAGTGATTGCCGGTGAAGGTCAAATATTAACGGCTGGTGGCATAGACGCGCACATTCATTTTATTTGCCCACAACAAATCGACGAAGCTTTAATGTCGGGTGTCACCACTATGATAGGTGGCGGTACTGGCCCTGCCACAGGCACTAACGCAACTACTTGCACACCGGGGCCTTGGAATATTCACAAAATGTTGCAAGCCACTAACTATTTCCCAATGAACTTTGGGTTTTTAGGCAAAGGTAACGCGAGTTTACCCATAGCCTTAGAAGAACAAATTGAAGCCGGTGTATGTGGGCTAAAACTGCACGAAGACTGGGGCACCACCCCCGCAGCCATAGACAACTGCTTATCGGTAGCTGAAAAATACGATGTACAAATTGCCATTCACACCGACACCTTAAATGAGTCAGGTTTTGTTGAAGATACTATAGGTGCATTTAAAGGCCGCACCATTCATACCTATCACACAGAAGGCGCCGGGGGCGGGCATTCGCCAGATATTATTCGAGCATGCGGCGAGCCAAATGTATTACCGTCATCTACCAACCCAACGCGCCCGTATACCATCAATACTATTGAGGAACATTTGGATATGTTGATGGTTTGCCATCATCTCGACCCATCGATCCCTGAAGATATTGCCTTTGCCGACTCACGTATTCGTAAAGAAAGCATCGCCGCCGAAGACATCATGCATGATTTAGGTGCTATCAGTATGATTGCCTCTGACTCACAAGCTATGGGTCGTGTGGGTGAAATGATCACTCGCACCTGGCAAACCGCGCACAAAATGAAACAACAAAGAGGGCCGTTAGCCCCAGATACCGAGCGTAATGATAATTTTAGGATCAAGCGTTACATCGCTAAATACACCATTAACCCAGCGATCAGTCACGGCATTAGCCATGAAGTTGGCTCGATTGAAGTAGGTAAGTTGGCTGATTTGGTATTATGGAAGCCAGCATTTTTTGGCATCAAACCAGCGATGATCATCAAATCAGGCTTTATTGCAGCGGCCCCTATGGGTGATGCTAATGCCTCGATCCCCACGCCTCAACCAGTTTATTATCGCCCCATGTTTGGTTCATTTGGCTCTGCCTCGGCAAAAACATCTATGACCTTTATGTCTAAGGCCTCAATCGATTTAGGTGTGCCAGAAAAAGTAGGCATGACACGTATGATTGGAACATGTAAAAACACTCGTAACATTGGCAAAGACGACATGATCCACAATAGCTGGCAACCCGACATCGAAGTAGACGCACAAACCTATGAAGTACGTGCCAATGGTGAATTACTCACCTGTGAACCCGCTACCGTATTGCCATTAGCCCAGCGCTACTGTTTATTTTAATTGTGCTGCATAGAACGTTCTATGAAGCACAATGCATTAGGATTTAATTAATACATGTTACAAGCATTTGAACGCCTCTCTCACAGTCATGATCCGATTGATGACTCAGTCACTTTAGATCACGATACCCGTAAAAAGGCACGAATTAAAATCAGCACTGACCAAGGCCAATCCTTGGGCATATTTATGCAGCGTGGCCACCCTTTATTGGTCGGTGAGGTATTAAAAACCGAATGTGGTTTACTGATTGAAATAAAAGGTAAAGCAGAAGAGGTGTCTACCGCTATCGCCTCAGACTGGATGGACTTCAGTCGCATCTGTTATCACTTAGGTAATCGCCACACCTCTTTGCAAATTGGCGAGTTATGGGTGCGCTTTAAACCCGACCATGTGTTAGAAGAATTGGCTGAGAACTACGGTTTATCTATTAATCGGACACCGGCGGTATTTGAACCAGAAAACGGCGCATATGGAAGCCAAAGTCATGGCCACAGTCATTCCCATTCACATGCCTGAAAAAAGAGGCAGTCAAAGCCCATTGCGCCTTAACAGGTTGCTTCAGCTATGCAGTGCCAATTTGCCTGTAGGTGGATTTTCGTTTTCTCAAGGTTTGGAATATGCGGTGGAAATGGGTTGGATAAACAACCCAAAATCCACTAAAGAATGGATAGAATTTAACTTAAGTCAGTCGATTACGTGTACTGATCTAGCCTTATTAAACCGCTTACAAAAAGCCTTGGTAGAAGATGATTTTTCCAGTTTTCATAAATGGAATCAACACGCCCTAGCCTGCCGTGAAAGCAACGAATTGTATTTAGCTGATGTCGCTATGGGCAAAGCGTTAATGCGTTTGCTCAAAGATATTAAAAGTATCGATAGCCAAAAATATGTGCAGTTAATCAGAGAAAAAGAAATCAGTTTTGTCAGTGCCTTTGCATTAAGTGCCTATCTATTTGGCCTTGAATTATCGGCCATGCAAAGTGGTTTTTGCTGGGCTTTTATCGACAATCAAGTCGCTGCAGCCACTAAGTTAGTGCCATTAGGTCAAACGCAAGGGCAAAACCTACTGTTTGAGTTAACCGAACAAGTCGAATCTGCCATCGAAAAAGCTAACCAGGTTGAGGATGAAAATATTGGGGCCAGCTTACCTCGCTTAGCTATGGCCAGTGCTTGGCATGAAACACAATACACACGTTTGTTTCGGTCCTAGATAAAAGACGTGACAAAAAACATAACGAATCAATTTAATTTATAAAAGAAGTGAGCAATGAGCAAAAATAAACAAATTTTACGAATTGGTGTAGGTGGTCCAGTAGGATCAGGCAAAACAGCTTTGTTACGTATGTTATGCCTTGAGCTAAGAGACAAATATGACATGGCCGTGGTCACCAACGATATCTATACCCGAGAAGACGCCGAGTTTTTAACCCGTCATGGCGCCTTGTCGGCAGACCGAATTTTAGGAGTAGAAACTGGCGGTTGCCCGCATACCGCCATTCGCGAAGATGCATCAATGAATTTAGCGGCCATCGATGACCTACAAGAACGTCACCCCAACTTGGACTTTGTTTTGGTAGAAAGCGGCGGCGACAACCTAAGCGCTACTTTTAGCCCAGAACTATCAGACTTAACCCTATATGT
>NZ_CAJWCF010000010.1 GCF_913020055.1 uncultured Paraglaciecola sp.
AGCAACCAGTTTGGAACCGAATAATGAACCGTATAGCTCAATTTACTCTTATCATTGCCCTTTCGTTTAGCCAAAATATTTTGGCAGCCGACTTATCGGTTGCAGATGTTGAAAACAAGATATCTGTAAAACAATCCGAATACGATAATTACAACAGCTCACTTGAAGCTCAAATTGCCAACGCTGCAAGTTTGGAAAGGGAACTTAGTGAACTTCGTCAAAATGCCACCCTCGCTGACGCAGATAGGCAATCAGCGCTGATTGAGATGAATTTGCAATACGAAAAAGTGATTGATGATCCAGAGTTAGATATCTCCCCGATTATTGGGACTTATGCAAAAGCAGTAAGAACCCACAAAGCAATCAAAGACGCCATCACTGACAAATACAACCAATGGCAAGGTGAATTGCAAGATGTTGAACAAATGCAAATCTCTAAACACAGTCTACTAAACACTATTGAGGGCTTAAAAGAGCAGCTAAACAGCGCTCGAATCGATCGTTTGTATCAAGAGTTTAATCGCCAAGAAGCGATTGTAGTCAGTCACAACATTGCCTGCGACAAAGACGAAACCATTACAAAATGTATCAATCGCGGTAAATCACTGGCCAAACAAAAAGCTTCGAAGCGTTTCTTAGACAGTGTGTTTGACGGTTTAAGTGAATCAGTTGAAGCAGAAAAAAGACGACAAACCTCTGATGCCTCGGTACAAGTTTTGCGTAGCGAAGTGGCTGATAGCAACTTTAGTGGTCAGGGCAACTTTAACGTTAAAATGAATTTAGAATTACAGGGTAATTTAAAACGCTCTGAGGGTTGTGAATTATTAGGCTTAGACAGACGTTACTGCGTTAATTTTAAAGCCAACGAAAATGTACAAATTTCAAGTGTTAACTTATCTCCAATGGCGACTGATGAATCTGTAATGTACGAATTGACAGTCCGCTCAAACGTGTTTGATGATGAAGTATTTATCAATGGTGTGAGCTATGGCTCTACTAAATTACAGGTCATGTTGCCATCAGGTGAACATGACTTAGAAGTGGTTAAACGTGGTTACGAACCAAGTCGCCAAAAGGTCACTTTATCTGAGCCCAAAACTTTAAAGATCGAGTTGGACCGTTCACAATATACCTTTAGCAAAGGTGAACGCATTCAGGATATTTTAGCAGGTGATATTCCTGGTCCTGATTTAGTAGTGGTACCTGCGGGCAGTTTTCGCATGGGTGATATCACAGGTGTCGGTTTAGATAACGAACGCCCTGTACAAACTCAGGATTTAAAACAGTCATTTGGTATTAGCGAAACAGAAATAAGCGTAAAAGCGTTTGAGACTTTCGTGAATTCTACAAGTTACGTCACTGATGCTGAAAAACAAAAAGGCTGTGCAGCATACGAAGATGGTCAAGCAGTATGGAAAGATGACCGTAATTGGCGTACTCCTGGATTTGTGCAAAATGATAATAGTCCAGTAGTATGTGTCAGTATGCACGATGCTAAAGCCTACGTTGAGTGGATTTCGCAAGCCAGTAGTCAGGCCTATAAACTACCTAGTGAAGCGCGCTGGGAATATGCGGCAAGAGCAGGCAAAGAGACGGATTATTGGTGGGGTGAAGGTGTCAGCACTGATAACGCTAACTGCGGATGGTGTGGTAGCCAATGGTCAAATGTGAGCACTGCTCCAGTAGGTTCATTTGAACGTAATGATTTTGGTTTATTCGACACAGTTGGCAATGTCTGGGAATGGACCACAAGCAATCAAGCAGAAAGTAGCTCAGTTGTTCGTGGCGGCGCTTGGAACTTTGCACCTCGTTTAGCACGTGTATCCACAAGGATGGAATTAGACAGCAGCTTCCGTTCTAACTATATCGGCTTTAGAGTAGTCCGCGAACAGTAAGCCAACTTAACTTAATAATAACAGCGAGTCGGATCTTTTAGTCAGACTCGCCGCTAAGCCTTCATGGTTTATGCGCCTTATTGAGATAGTTTTGTAACGATTCTAAAATACGCCCGTAATTAAAAGGTTTAGCAATAAAGCCATTCGCACCACTTTTAATTGCAGCCGTTACATTCTCTGCCGAACTTTCACCAGAAACCATCACTACCATTATGTTCGGCTCGGTTTGACGGATTTGTTTTAACACCTCAAGACCACTTGTGTGAGGTAATTCGATGTCTAAATAAACCAAATTAATGTGACGTAAGGTTATTTGTTCGGGTATTGATTCACCCGTAGAAGAATGAAAGAAATTCGCTTCAATATCTACTTTGTGTTCACGTATACAGGCTAGTAAAGCAGCGCGTAATAACTCTCTACTATATTCAACATCATCTACTAATAAAATATTAATCGTTATACTCATTTAACACTTCCGCTACTTTATGATTAAGGTTAGTACAATGGTGGACTCCCTCTACATACTGTTTTTGCCTTAATAATAGCAAAGCATGCGCAGCTAGATTGGTTAAATTATTATGACCAAAACTTCCTGCTGAGCCCTTAATTACATGCGTGATTCGAATCAAACCCGCATAGTCAAGATTGTGTATATTTTCAGTTAATTCAACATGTTGCTTATCTAACTCAGTATAAAATAATGCTTTGATCTTAGGATCTTGAGCGATTAACTTGGTCTCTTGGACCTTATTGGCTACTTTATCGCCACACACTGTTAAATGTTGACTGAGTACTTGGTATAGGTTTTCTAATTCAAGAGGTTTGCAAAGCGTACCTGTAAAGCCAATATCTGCATATTCCTGTATGTCTGAGGGCATTACATTAGCTGTTAGTGCATAAATTGGCAGATTTACACCTAATTGCTTGAGTGATTTCATCGCCTCCTTACCATCCATTACTGGCATCTGAATATCCATTAAAACTAAATCATACTCACCTGTCAGTGCCTTTTGCAAACCTTCTAACCCATTTATCGCCAAGTCTACTTTGGCTCCTGTTTGTTGCAAATTCAAAGTAATCAGCTGTTGATTGACTTCAGTGTCTTCCACCAACAGAATGTTGCCGACCAATGAAGGAATTATCACAGATTGATGAGCAATAATATCTCTACTTTTTAGAGATTTACATTCACCTCCATATTCTTGGCAGACAATAGACATAGAGAATTTTGAGCCTACGCCTAAGGTGGACTCGAGTTCGACCTCCCCACCCATTAATTCAACCAAACTTTTAGTTATAAATAGACCTAACCCCGTGCCACCAAAATTGTGCGTAATACTCGCGTCACCTTGGCTAAAATAGTCAAATATCAAGGTTTGTTTATCATCATCAATGCCTTGACCAGTATCAACCACATCAATATGTAAGGTGTTAGAGCTAAAGGAAAATTTCACATGTAAGCTGATACTCCCTGATTGAGTAAACTTAATCGCATTACTTAATAAGTTATCAATTACCTGTTTGATTCGAGTAGGGTCTGCCACTATCCATTCAGGTAAAACAGAGTCAATTATCAAGGCAAATTCAAGTTGCTCTTTTTGGCAATTAAACACATAAATTTGTTCAATACTTTGCAGTAAATTCGGAAGATTAAAGCGTAAGGGATTAAGTTCCAATTTTTGATTTTCAATATTGCTTACATCTAATATTTCACCTAATAATGTGGTTAAGTGGCGACCACTGCCAATAATCGTAGTGAGATATTTGACTCTTTCCTCGCGACTAGGACTGTGTTGCAACAATACTTCGGCAAATCCAATAATAGCCGTTAAAGGAGTCCTTATTGCATGGCTCATATTTGCCAAAAATTGTGACTTAGCTAGATTTGCTTCACGGGCTTCAGTTTTTGCTTTTTCTGCTTCATGGGTGCGCTCAAAGACTTGTTTTTCTAAATTTTCTTTGAACTCTTCTAACTCTTTATTCCGTTGATATAATTCAAGGGATTTTTTTTCCAAAATTGTTTCAGCAGCTTGTCGAGCTTTTCGCTCTCTTTCATAACGCTTTTTAAGTCTATCTTCGTTCATGCGAGTACTTAGGTTTGCCACTTAAATTATGAGCCTACTATAATCAATAACACAGTTTTGTAGTGTCTTTTAACGTCTAATTCATAAAAATGTGTTGAAACCACTATTTTTATGACCTTGTTGATGCTCTGTACTTGCCGAAATCATGGTGCATTGGTACAGTTAGCGGAATATTTTTCTTATCAACCAAAGTGCGGTTTTTACATGTTCAAAAAGCTACGGGGAATGTTTTCCAACGATTTATCAATCGACCTCGGTACTGCGAATACCCTTATCTATATTAAAGACCAAGGTATTGTTCTAAATGAACCCTCTGTTGTCGCAATTCGTCAAGAACGCGCCGGCGGGCCAAAAAGTGTTGCGGCAGTGGGGCGAGAAGCCAAACAAATGTTGGGCAGAACTCCTGGTAACATAAAAGCGATTCGACCGATGAAAGACGGTGTTATTGCCGACTTTTATGTCACAGAAAAAATGCTTCAGCATTTCATCAAACAAGTACACGATAATAATTTTTTACGTCCTAGCCCAAGAGTGCTGGTATGTGTGCCTTGTGGTTCGACTCAGGTTGAGCGACGTGCCATTCGAGAGTCTGCGTTAGGCGCTGGGGCTCGTGAAGTCTATTTGATTGATGAACCTATGGCTGCTGCTATTGGTGCTGGCCTACCTGTTTCCGAAGCGACCGGTTCAATGGTGGTAGATATAGGTGGCGGTACCACAGAAGTAGCGATTATTTCACTAAATGGTATCGTTTATTCATCATCAGTGAGAATTGGTGGCGACAAGTTCGATGAGGCGATTATTTCTTACATTCGTCGTAACTTTGGATCGCTTATAGGCGAGGCTACGGCTGAACGTATTAAACATGAAATCGGCGCTGCTTATCCGGGTGAAGAAGTTAGAGAAATTGAAGTACGCGGACGCAATTTAGCAGAAGGCGTACCTCGTGGATTTACTCTAAACAGCAATGAAATTCTTGAAGCCTTGCAAGAACCTTTAACGGGTATTGTATCAGCCGTTATGGTTGCGCTTGAACAATCTCCTCCAGAATTAGCCTCTGATATTTCAGAGCGTGGCATGGTCTTAACGGGCGGTGGAGCGTTACTTAAAGATTTAGACCGTTTGCTTATGGAAGAAACCGGTATTCCAGTGGTTATCGCTGATGATCCACTCACCTGTGTTGCTAGGGGAGGCGGGAAAGCATTTGAAATGATCGACATCCACGGAGGCGATCTTTTTAGCTACGAATAGTAGTCATTGCATTTTCTTAGTAAACAAGGCGACATGATGTCGCCTTCAGGCAGACAATAATGAATTTAATGTTTTCAAGTGGTCCCTCTCTGCCTAACAGGTTAGCTTTGGCCCTTTTGCTGTCTATCTGTCTTATTGTATTCGATCATAAATTCAATGGGTTTGGCACAACTAGGGTGTATCTCAATTCACTTGTCAGCCCCCTACAATACCTAGCTAACCTCCCCGGTCAATTGCTCAATGCCAGTGCCAGTCGTTTTGTTTCTCACGAACGTTTGTTTAATGACAATGCCAAATTAACCCATGATGCCATGTTAATGAATGGCCAACTGCAGCGCCTAACCTTTTTGCAAGAAGAAAATGACCGTTTGCGCAGCCTGTTAAATTCTCCCGTACAAGACAACACGCGCAAAGTTGTGGCAGAGCTCATGGCGGTGGACAACAACCCTTATAGTCATCAAATTGTTATCAATAAAGGGGCTATTCATGATGTCTTTGAAGGGCAACCTGTTCTCGATGATAAAGGTATTGTGGGGCAAATCATGCAAGTGAGTTCGACTAATAGTCGTGTATTGCTTATAGCTGATGTAACTCACGCCATCCCTGTTCGGGTGGCTCGAAATAACGTACGTTTAGTGGTGTCCGGCTCAGGTAGCTTAAACGAACTATTAATCCAACATGTTGCTCACAGTAGTGACTTAAAAATAGGCGATGTTTTATTGTCCTCTGGCTTAGGTAATGTATTTCCAGAAGGCTATCCGGTAGCTACCATCACCTCTATTATTCGAGATGAAAGCAGACCTTTTTCTCAAGTTAGAGCAACACCTGTTGCGCAACTGGACCGCTTGAAATACTTATTACTACTTTGGTCAGAGCGCACGCTTGGCGACACTCTTGACACGGGGATAACTGTAAAATGAGCATTCGTCACTATGCTATTACACTGAGCATTGTTATCGCCTTGGTACTACAGATCATGCCTATGCCGGCCATTGCCGATTTGTATCGTCCAGATTGGGTGTTATTGGTTTTGAGTTATTGGGCACTTGCGTTGCCCAACAGAATTAACGTAGGCGCAGCATTTTTTACTGGCCTAATACTCGATATATTACTGGGCACCAGTATAGGTGTACATAGTTTTGCAATGAGTTTATGCATTTATGTATTAGCCACAAATTATAAGCGCTTGCGCAACTATTCTGTTTGGCAACAATCTATCATCATTGGCATTATGGCGGCCTTATATAACCTAGTGATCTTTTGGTTACAACATTTGATCACTGATATTTATTTCTTATTTGATTATCTATGGCCCGTAGCTAGCTCAATGGTCATATGGCCTTGGCTATTCTGGTTACTACGTAAAGTTCGTCGCCAACTGCGCCTGAATTAATGATGCTGCTTCTAGCTTCTCAGTCTCCTCGCAGAGCTGAATTACTCAAACAAATCGGCGTACCATACAGTCAATACCCAGTAAATATTGACGAGACTGTGCTAAGCCATGAAACTCCAGACGCGTATGTTCAAAGAATGGCTCAAGAAAAGTCTAGTTTTGGTTATAAAAGAGCGGGAGCGAAAAAATTAGTATTAGGTGCTGATACAATAGTAGTAGCGCAGGGCTGCATTTTAGGCAAGCCCAAAGACAAAGCTGACGCAATGCGTATGTTGAGTATATTGTCCGATAACAGCCACCAAGTATTCACTGCCGTTACTATCACCAGCGCTAAACAACAAAAAACCATTGTCGTTGAAACTAAGGTCTGTTTTGGCCCTCTAAGTACACAGCAAATGGCTTGGTATTGGCAAACTGGTGAACCTCAAGATAAAGCTGGAAGTTATGGCATACAGGGCTTAGGTGGACAATTTGTGAAACATATTAAAGGTAGTTATAGCGCTGTTGTGGGGCTACCCTTATACCAAACGAGAATGTTATTAACTGAATTTGGGATCATAAATGAGTGCTGAACTATTAATCAATGTTACCCCTTCTGAGTCACGTGTCGCACTGATTGAAAACGGTATTCTGCAAGAAATTCATATAGAAAGGCACACAAAGCGAGGCCTAGTTGGAAATATTTATCGCGGAAAAGTCAGCAGAGTATTGCCCGGTATGCAAGCAGCATTTGTCGACATAGGTTTGGATAAGGCTGCATTTTTACACGCCTCTGACATCGCTGTTCATAGTGAAGTGGAAGAAGAAGTATCTCCTAACCATATCGAAAAGAAAGATATTCGAGAGCTGGTTAGAGATGGGCAAAATATCGTTGTACAAGTGGTGAAAGACCAAATAGGCACCAAAGGCGCTAGACTGACCACTGATATTACAATCCCCTCCCGTTATTTGGTATTTATGCCCAGCGTTGAACATGTTGGCGTATCTCAACGTATTGAAGATGAAGTAGAAAGAGAGCGCCTAAAAGCACTAGTCCAAGGTTTTTGTAGTGAAGACGGTGGTTTTATATTACGTACTGCGGCTGAAGGCGTTAAAGAACAAGAACTCATTCAAGATGCCGATTTTCTCAAACGTTTGTGGCAAAAAATTCGTTCTCGAATGAAAAACAAATCACACATTCTGTATGAAGATTTGCCGTTAGCACGTCGCGTATTAAGAGACTTTGTTGGAACCCAGCTAGATCAAATTAGAGTCGATTCGAAACTGTCTCTACAAGAGTTGCAGCAGTTTACTGAAGAATATGTGCCAGAGCTTCATAAGCTTTTAGAATATTACCCTGGTGAAAGACCTATTTTTGATTTATACGATGTTGAGAATGAATGTCAACGCTCGTTAGAAAGGCGGGTAGATTTAAAATCAGGTGGTTACCTGATCATCGACCAAACCGAAGCGATGACCACAATCGATATCAATACGGGTGCCTTTGTTGGTCACCGTAATTTAGAAGAAACTATTTTCAATACTAATATTGAGGCCACTCAGGCTATTGCACGTCAACTGCGGTTGCGCAACTTGGGGGGCATGATCCTAATCGACTTCATTGATATGACAGTGGATGATCACAAAAGAAGGGTGATGCACAGCCTAGAGGTAGCCACGAATAAAGACCGAGCCAAAATCAATATCCATGGTTTCACTATGCTTGGCTTAATCGAAATGACACGCAAAAGAACCCGTGAAAGCCTAGAACATGTTCTATGTGGTGAATGTCCTGTATGTAAAGGCCGCGGCTCTGTCAAAACCGTAGAAACGGTATGTTTTGAAATTATGCGCGAAATTGTTCGAGTTTCTCGCGCATACGACGCAGACAAATTTGTGGTTTATGCAGCACCAGCGGTAGCCGAAGCTTTGTTAGGTGAGGAGTCTCATATGTTGGCGGAACTGGAAATGTTCGTCACCAAACAAATTAAGGTTCATACTGAACTGTTATATAACCAAGACAAATTTGATGTTGTCATGATGTAAGTAGCCTGAAACGTGAAAACCGAAGCCAAAAGTGCGTCATTTTATGCCGCCTATCTGATCAAAAAACTTTGGGCACTAGTTGCCTTAAGCTTGGTCGTGGTGGCGGTAATACTTAGTGTTGTACGTTATTCATTGCCTTATATGAATGATCAAAAACATCATCTAGAACAATGGTTATCAGGCCAAGTTGGTGCTGAATTAAAAATAGGTGAAATTACTGCTAAATGGCAAGGCATAGGCCCTTCGATAGTTTTACGCAATGTAAAACTAGTGCAAAGTTCACAATCCCCAATTAATCTAACGATTGCTGAAACAGCCATTGAAGTCGATTTTTGGCAATCTGTTCTGGCTAGGCAAATTCAATCAAATAAGTTTGATTTGCGAGAAATGGAATTGAGCATTGATGTCGCTTCAATAGCCCAGGATGATTCCACCTACCCTATTGTTGAAGCGTTAGAAAAGCTATTTTTACAACAGTTACAGCTGTTTTCTATTAGCCAAAGTAAAATAATTATCAATACCAGAAATAACCAACAGCAAGTGGTGCTGATTGACCAAGTGTCTTGGGTGAATAAAGACGAACACCACCAAGGCATAGGGCAGCTGCAAATAGAGGAAATCGCGAAAAATTCCGCGTCATTTATTATTGATTTATATGGTAATCAAGAAGCACTACACGGCACTTTTTTTGCTGAGGGAGAAGAAGTTGATTTGTCTCCTTGGGTAGAACAATTGATACCCAGCAAACACAAGTTAGTCGAGAGTCGCGGCAGTTTTGTGATGTGGGCGACGATAAAAGATAAATCACTGCAGTCTGTGCAACTTGATTTATCTAATAGTCGCTTCGATTGGCAAGATACAGAAAGTGGCAATTCAGAGAATAACCTTAAGGCCGCAGTGTTGGGCGGGCAAATCAATGCTAGCCCTTTAAATAATGAATGGATATTTAACCTCAACAATTTGACCATTCAGATAAACGACAATGTCCTGGTCTCAAACTGGTTAGGAAAAATCAACCAAGCCGGCGCTCTGACGTTACAACATAACCAACCGCTCAAATTGGCCTCAGTGTTACCTATGTTAGGGCTGACGTTGGATCCCACCCAAACTAAGTCACTAGCGTCACTGCAGCCACAAGCAACCCTAAACTCATTCAATATCCACCGCACTTTAAGTGGCGATATGTCAATTAAAGCCTCAATTAGCGATCTTCAGTGGCAACAGACAAAATATATTCCTGGTATGTCTGGTTTGGCAACCGAGCTAAATTGGTTTAACGGTATTGGGCGATTAAATCTAAAAGGAAAATCAGGGCAACTTCAGATAGATAGGTTGTTACCAGATAATATTGATTACCAGCGCTTTTATACTGATTTATATATTCAGGCCTCCGAACAAAATATCAGTTTTATCACTGAAAACACCTTATTCAAAAGTGACCTTATAACTTTACGCCCTAACGTTTCCTACCGCAGCATAGACAATAACTTAGCTTTATCATCAACCATCGAAACGATTGACGTAGCGCTACTACCCCTGCTTTACCCAACTGAACTTATGGGTGTTGGAACTAAGAACTATTTAGTCGATTCTTTACAGCAAGGACAAGTAAAAAGTGCTCAAATAATTTGGCATGGTGCAGTCAATGCCTTCCCCTTTGAGCAAGGCAAAGGTGTTTTTCAAGCGCAGGTACAAGTGCTAGATGGGCAGTTGAAATTTGCCCCACAATGGCCTGCCTTAACTAATTTTGATGTCAATTTACTTTTCGAAAACCAAAGCCTGACCATGACTAGCCAAAAAGGCCAGTTACTGGATGTAGAGTTAGATCACTTGTCTGCAAAAATACCTAAACTGGCTGCAAAGGCGGTACTAACTATAGGTGTCGATGCCCAAGCCAATGGGCAACAAGTTACAGATCTGATGTTACAAAGTAGTCTTGCTGATACGCTTGGCAAAACATTACAACAAGTTAAAGTAAGTGGGCCACTACAAGCCGAATTAGACCTGCATATCCCTTTATCTGGCGAAGAGTTGGTTGCCAAAGGCAAAGCAATATTGGTTGAAAATAAGGTTGAGCTACCTAGCTTAGATATATTATTGGAGCAAACTACAGGCTCAGTAAGCTTTATTAATAGTAAAATAAACACCACTGGTCTCACGGCACAGTTATTACAACAACCGATAAAGATCAAGCTGACTGGCGAACAAAAGGACAAAGGTTATCAAACAGATATTAATATTCAGGGAGACTGGCAGGTTACACCTTTGCTTGAACCTTTTTCAGAAGGCTTATCGAAATATCTAACAGGCAGTAGCAACTGGAACGCAGATATTGCCCTCACGCTTCCATCTGAAGGTTATCGATATACAGCACAAATAGTCAGTGAACTCACCCAATTAAGTTCGGACTTACCCGCTCCATTCGCCAAAACCTCTGAGCAATCACTGCCACTTCTAATCTCAAGCCAAGGTAATCAACAAGCTTCTTCAATAAAAGCCACACTCGGTGATGAAGTTGAATTTAACGGCAACTTACCGCATAAAAACATGCAATTTTCTCGAGCGCATTTAGCGATTGGACAATCGGATTTAATGGGTATGGGTTTGGGTTTTAGTATTTCAGCGAATATGACTGAATTAGATGCAACACCTTGGTATAACGTTATTAATACGCTTATAAATGATCTTCCTGAGCACACAAATAAACCATTATTAGAAGCGCCGAAACGAATTTTTATCAATGCTGGCAATGCATTAATAGCATCACAGCGATTTACTGGGTTAGAAATGGTTGCCAAAAATACCAGTGATAGCTGGTTATTCGATATAAACGCCAAAGAAACACGGATGGAAGTTGCTCTATACAAAGATTGGCTAAATAAAGGTGTGGCTATCAATGCTGATTTTATTGAACTAACAAAGTGGCAAGGCACTGAGTCAGATAATAACGAAACAATATCAGATGCACCAATTGAATTTGCCGCTAACATTGATACTTTGCCTCCTGTTAGTTTTTCTTGTGCTCGCTGTCGTTTCCTTGATAACGACTTAGGTAAAATTGACTTTAACCTGTCTAGATCTGCTACAGGTATGAAAATAGACCAACTGCGACTTAACAATGATCATGGTTTATTTTATGGTTCCGGAGACTGGTTTTTAGTCGATGGGCAAAGTAGTACACGTGTAACCGGAGAGTTTAGTAGTTCAGATTTTGGCGCCTTTCTCAAAGGTTTTAAATTAGATTCAGGGATCAAAGATTCAAAAATCAGTTCTACATTTGATTTAAGTTGGAAACGCGCACCTTATGAATTTAACTTCGAGACAATGAATGGGCAAATAGACTGGCGCTTATCAGATGGCTATTTAACTGAAGTAAGTGATCAAGGTTCACGCATATTTAGCCTACTTAGCCTTGATTCATTAGTACGTAAACTGCAGCTTGATTTTAGAGATGTATTTGCCAAAGGATTTTTCTACGACAAAATTAAGGGCAGCTTTCAGCTAGAAAATGGCGTCGCTTACACCAAAGACACCTTAGTGGATGGCGGAGCTGGCGAAATAACCATGCAAGGTTACACAGACTTAAACGCACAGCAACTCAACTACCAAATTGAATTTACACCAAATGTGACTTCTAGTTTGCCTGTGATAGTGGCTTGGATGGTCAACCCAGCTACCGCATTGGCAGCCCTTGCATTAGACCAAATGCTGACCTCAGCCAAGGTGATTTCTAATATAAAATTTTCACTTACTGGCTCATTGGATGAACCACAACTTAAAGAGTTAGGTCGAGACAGTAAAGATGTTGCGCTACCAGCAAGGGTGCTACCTGCGGCCAAAACAGAAACACCTAATCAATCTATAAATAGACAATTAAACACCCCGATTCAGATACAAGTGCCTGTCGGAGAGCCAGTAAGTGGCTAGTACCAAACCCAATATGGTTGCTATTCAAATGTGTTCTTCTCCGTTAGTTGAAGATAATCTTTTATTTATAGAACAACAGCTAAAATTATTACCCTCACAAAGACCTTGCTTGGTGGTATTACCCGAATGTTTTGCTTGTTTTGGCGGTGGTGATAAAGCCATGCTGGATATCGCAGAAGACTTAGATGATGGTCCTATCCAACAAAAACTTAAACAGTTCGCTAAACAATACAATATCTGGTTAGTTGCGGGTAGTTTGCCAGTACTGTGCTCAACTCAAAATAAATTCACCGCTTCTTGTCTATTGATTAATGAGCAAGGAGAAATAATTGAAGAGTATCAAAAAATTCACCTCTTTGATGTTCAGGTAGCAGATAACACCGGCACCTATTTGGAGTCTCGTTATACCCAAGCAGGCAGTCAATTAATCGTTACCAAGACCCCTTTTGGTAACCTTGGTTTAGCTGTTTGTTACGATATTCGTTTTGCTGGTTTGTTTGTGAGCATGAATCAAATTGCCCAGCTGGACGTATTAGCCCTGCCAGCCGCATTTACCCAACAAACAGGTCAAGCGCACTGGCATGCATTATTGACAGCAAGAGCAATTGAAAACCAGTGTTATATAGTCGCCGCAAATCAAACAGGTGAACACAGGAATAAACGACAAACTTATGGTCACTCCTGTATCATCTCACCATGGGGCGAAAAACTCGTTGAATTACCCCAAGATACCGGCATGATACATGCCCAACTAGATCACCCATTACTCGCTGATATACGCACTAAAATGCCCGTTTATCAGCACAACAAATTCAGGAGTCACCTTGTCTAATTTGGTAGAAGAAAACTTACTAGATGCATCGAATCTAACACGCTCCATATTAGAAACAGCACTAGATACCATATATCAACATGACAACGATTTTGCTGATTTGTATTTTCAGTCAAGCCAACATGAAACTTGGGTGCTAGAAGACGGTATCATTAAAGAAGGCAGCTACAATATAGAGCGTGGCGTGGGTGTGCGTGCAGTAAGTGGCGAAAAAACCGGCTTTGCTTACTCCGATGAAATATCGCCAGAAGCATTGCTAAAAGCCGCTAAAGCCTCTCGCAGTATTTCAAGTTCCGGTGGTAAACATAAAGTAACGTCGCTCAAACAAAGTTACCCTGCCAGTCGATATCATGCCGAAAACCCTCTTCTGGGCATGCAAGAACAAGAAAAAATAGCCTTATTACGGGCTGTTGATGAATACATCCGCAAGCAAGAAAGTGCCCTAAGCCAAGTGGTTATCAGTATCAGCGGTGTGTACGAAGAAATATTAATTGCAGCAACAGACGGCACTTTTTGTACCGATATTCGCCCTCTCATCCGCTTAAACTGCTCAGTGTTAATGGAAAAAGACGGACGCCGTGAAAGAGGTAGTTCTGGAGCTGGTGGACGATTTGCCTATGATTATTTTGTTGCTGATAACGATGGACGTCCACGCTATCAACAACTAGCAGACGAAGCAATTCATATGGCCAGAGTAAATATGCAGGCAGTACCTGCACCCGCCGGGCAAATGCCAGTTGTACTTGGCAGTGGCTGGCCTGGAGTGTTATTACATGAAGCGGTAGGTCATGGTTTAGAAGGTGACTTCAATCGTAAAGGCGCCTCTACTTTCAGCGGTCGAATCGGTGAACAAGTCGCATCCAAAGGCTGTACCGTGGTAGATGACGGCACGTTAGCCGACAGACGCGGCTCACTCAGTGTTGACGATGAAGGCACTCCCACTCAGTACAATGTGTTAATTGAAGACGGAATTCTCAAAGGTTATATGCAAGACAAACTTAACGCTCGTTTAATGGGTGTTGCCCCCACGGGTAATGGCCGACGTGAATCTTATGCACATTTGCCTATGCCTCGTATGACCAATACCTACATGTTAGGTGGTGAATTCGCACCAGAAGAAATTATTGCATCCATAGACAAAGGCATTTATGCGCCCAACTTTGGTGGGGGTCAGGTGGATATCACCTCAGGTAAATTTGTATTCTCTACTTCTGAAGCCTACCTTATCGAAAAGGGCAAAATCACCACTCCGATCAAAGGTGCAACGTTAATTGGCAACGGTCCAGAAGCAATGCAAAAAATATCTATGATAGGTAATGATTTAGCGCTAGATAATGGCGTTGGTGTGTGCGGAAAAGATGGGCAAAGTGTGCCAGTTGGAGTGGGTCAACCCACCCTCAAAGTGGATGAGTTAACAGTAGGTGGTACGGCTTAAAGATTAGCAATCAATATAAGTAATTGTTCACTCACTAAGCACGATTTTACTGCTTAGTAAGACGGCTTTAGCTACCACTGAATGAAATCCAAATTACTCTCATTGGCATTATTATCAATTTAGTGCCACTACAAATGTCACAACAGAAATAACCCCACTTGGAGAGACTACCTCAGCAATAATTGTTGCTGTAGTTGCGAATCCTGTTGTTTCGTCGAGGTTATTCGTTAGAGTAAATTCCAGAACTGACGAACCACTCGCGTTCGTTTTTCTCATTGTAGTGCTTGTTTGCCCTGCTATTAATCCCGCGCTGGAAGTAATCGATATTGTAGAGTTACTAGAAATTGCTTGTAAGGCAGTGTCTGAAAATTGCAATGACAAGCTAACAGCTTCTCCTCGTTCAAGAACAAGTGATGGTTGGCTAGCAACTTGATGATTACTAAAAATCACCTCATCAGCTTGATTTAGAATATCTAAAAATGCTTCTGAACTTGAAGCCACAATTTCTAATGTTCGACGCACATGTAAGGTTTTTGCTGAGCCTTGACCACAGGTTAAGGTAGAATTGCACTGAGGACCATTAAATAGCCCATCGGCGGCATCAAATTGACCATTACTGTTATAATCTAAAAATATTTCAGAGGCATCTTTAACGTTATTAGCGTTATCATCTCGCCAAGCCTCGCTGTGATCTACAAAACCTGTTTGTCCAAATTGACTAGTACCAAACCCACTGTCGGTATTATCTATTATTGCAATACCATCTGAGTCATCAAAACTATTATTGCCGTTTGCATCAAAAAGCGTTTCGTGACCAATTGCGGTGGCAAGGATCGTAATTCTATGATCCAAAGTTCTTGGATTTGCACTTGTCCAAGTAACACTACAAGTTCCCATTGTGGTAACACAACTAGGCTCAATAACCCCACCTTCTGTAGTAAAACTTACAGAAGTGCCGTCTGGTACTGGGTTATTAAAAGTATCTGCTAAACGTGCAATAAAATTAACTGTTTGCCCACTAATCGTATTGGCTTCAGGATTAAGGTTATCTGCTGAAAGCGTAAAACTATTTTGGTCAGGTAAGCCGGTATTCACCGATAACAAGTCCGATTGAGTCAATATAGAAACACTGGAGTTGGTTACCACTTCTGCCGTTACTCTAACGGGAGTAGGAACATTACCTGAGGTTACTCTTGTACTGACCTGACCTTGAGAATTCGTTATTCCTACAGCTGGGGAAAGACTTAATCCACCTGTCTCAGTATTGAGTGAAAAGGCCACGCTTTGCTGCGCAAGAGGATTGCCTAACGCGCCATTAACTTGGAAGATCAAAGTTGAAATAATTTGGTTATTTTGCCCCCCGGTACCAAGTAAAACTAGTTGAGTTGGATCTGCCGAAACAAACGTTATCGACCCAACCGACTCTGCAAGAATGGATATAGACCGAGTTATCGACAAAGTGGAATTATTCACAACAAGTGATGCTACGATCACATCATCATTGCCATCACCTCCAGCACAACTAATATCTTCATAGGTAGCAAACGCTTCACCATTTACAGTATTAACTTGCTGATCAATAGTCGCAGAATTTTCTTCCGCACAACTGGATGTGAAAGTCACCGGTGTTTGAGTCAAAATGCGCTGATCATTCTCATCTACAATCGCTAATGACACACCCAATGTAGCACCTGCACTAATTTCAACGTTGCCTTGTGAATCAGAAGCACTGATTCCAAGTTCATTTTCAACGAACACACCGTCCACATTAAAATGGCCAATTCTAATAACTTGCTCGCTAATAGCATCAGGTGATTGTATTTCAAAATTGAGGGAGGCTAGTAACTCCTCACCATTGACTAGTGTTAATGCAGACACAACCGCAGCACCAATATCTAAATCTGTTGGTATAAGAGTGACTTGTGCTGTTCCAGAACTGTCTGTTAGTGCATCACTTGTGTTAAGGCTTCCTCTTCCCACAGAGAAGTTAACAATAATATTTTCTATGGGTTGAGCATTCTCATCATTAATCACGGCTTGAATTTGAACTTGTTCATTTGCCTTAAATCGATTAACCACAACACCATTATTAAGAATAGATAAGTCTATTCTTAATAATGGTAACACTACAACTTGAGCGGCTAGAAATTCATAATTACTTTGTGATGTTACATCACCAAAACTCGCTTCAAGGGTCGCGGCACCAACATCACCAACGTCACTGTCTATTGTGATTTGCGCAATACCATTTGAATTAGTGAGTTTGGTGACGGCAGACAAACTACCTAATTCCGACGAAAAACTCACAATCTCCCCTGTAACTAGATTTTCACCCTGCTTAAGTGTTGCTTGAATACACAAGGTTTCGCCAGCAGTAAAACTAGACTCAGGTTGCACTCCACATTGCTGGTCAAGAATGGCTAAGGTAATCGTATAAGATTCCGTCGTAGGTCCAGATCCAAATGGATCACTACCATTTTGACCAGATACTCCGCCACAACCACTTAATCCGACAAGTGACAAAAAAGGAACAAAAAATAGAGCGCGAATACACATAAATATTATCCGTTAATAATTTGCTTTAAATATTGAAAAAGCTCACGAGATGCTTTTGGTGGTTTGTTTTCAGTTTGTTGTTTATTAGCCTGACGTACATATTGTCGCAATTTTTGTCGATCAAGTAAGGGATAATCAACAAGAGTTGCTTCGATCTTGCTATCACCTTCGCTCAAAATATCGTCTCTGAGCATTTCAATTTCGTGAAAAGCGTTATTTAATTTTTTATGAGCCGACTTAATATTACTTAATGCTTGCTCAATTGCGACAATATCGGTATTGCGCATTATCTTGCCAATCAATTGTAGCTGACGACGATAGCCTTCTTTTTTTCGTAAAATTTTACGTGCTAGCATCACCGCATCAAGTAACTCTGTTTCCATCGGGACTTTTGCTAAAGAGGACTGCCCAAGGTGAACCAAAGACTCACCTAATTTTTGCATTGCAACCATTTGAGCTTTTATTTGGGTTTTACTGAGAAGTTCGTTTTCTTCATTTACGTCGAACTCATCTTCAACATCTTTGTTTTTTTTCGGGGCGACCATGGCTTTATCTTTAGTGATACACTAGAGGGGATTGTAACCCTCAAAGCAATAATAAACTACAGTGTAGCCAAATAATGAAGGCCTTATGCAACAACAATTAGCTGAAATACAAAGCATAGTAGAAGACGTTTTAAAATTAGCCAAGGACAAAGGCGCCACTCAGGCCGAAGCTAGCATGTCTAAAGTTGAAGGCATTGCTGTGTCTTCTCGTCTTAAAGAAGTAGAAACCGTTGAATTTACTAACGACGGTGGTTTAGGGATCACTGTCTACCAAGGTAAGAAAAAAGGCAGTGCTTCGACTGCTGATTTATCACCGCAAGCGCTAAGACTCACAGTAGAAAAGGCCATTGAAATTGCCAAACATACCAGTGACGATGATTGCTCTGGTTTAGCCGATAAAGAGCTAATGGCATTTGATTTTCCAGATTTGGATTTATTTCACCCTGAAGAACTTGATACTGAATTCGCAATTCAACAGGTCATTGCTGCTGAAACTAGCGCATTAAATGTAGATCCCCGTATTACTAATTCAGATGGCGCCTCTTATAACGCTAACTTAGGCACCAAGGTATATGGCAATAGTCATGGCCTTATTGCCGGATACAACAGTAGTCGTTACAGCATGAGTTGCGTAGTCATTGGAGAGCAAGACGGTGATATGCAGCGAGATTATAGTTACTCGGTAGGACGCCAAGCAGGTTTATTAACCAACCCAGAACAACTAGGTCGTGAAGCGGCACAATTTACCTTAGATAGACTGGGCGCAAGGAAAGTTAAAACCTGTAAAGTACCAGTGTTATTTGATCGCGAAATTGCTTCAGGATTATTCGGACATTTTATCAGCGCCATTAGTGGTGGTAGCTTGTACCGAAAATCATCATTCCTATTAGACAAATTAGGCCAGCAAGTACTGCCTAATTGGCTGAATATTACCGAACGTCCACATATTTTGAAGGGATTAGCCAGCTCTCCCTTTGATCACGAAGGTGTCAAAACGCAAGACATGGATATCGTTAGCAAAGGGTTACTCAATCACTATTTGTTAACAAGTTACTCTGCGCGAAAACTCAAAATGCAAACTACAGGCCATGCAGGTGGTATCCATAATTGGTTTATTCAACATACAGGTGAATCTGATAAAGAAATGCTGGCGAAACTAGGCACAGGTTTATTAGTCACTGAATTGATGGGCCAAGGGGTGAATATTGTTACTGGTGATTATTCTAGAGGCGCGGCAGGTTTCTGGGTAGAAAATGGCATAATCCAATACCCTGTTCACGAAATTACCATCGCGGGTAATTTAGCTGATATGTTAATGAATATTGTAGCAATTGGTGCCGAACAAGAAACTCGCGGCAGCGTGCAAACTGGCTCAATTTTAATTGAACAAATGCAGATTGCAGGCGAATAAACCTAAGGTTCAATTACTAGCTGTATTCAATAAAACGACACAACCCTGTGTCGTTTTATTATGAAATGTCCTCTGGTACCGATATATAACCTTGATATCCATCCGCTCTTAAAGACGTAAAATTTTGCAATTGCTGTTTATTTTCAATACCGGTAATGATCACATCGATATTTAAACCATTGGCAACATTGATCAATGCTCTACACATTTCATTACCTTGATCTAACTTCTCATAAAAAGCAAAAGACTGGTCGAGCTTAATGTAGTGAGGTTGTATTTTTTGAAGATAATCAAGTGATCCCATCTGACGACCGCACTGATCAACACCAATTTTAGCCCCAGACAAACGTATTATTTCTGTGAGTTTTTGGCACTGCTCGAAAGAACTAATTAAAGCCGATTCTGGCATTTCAAACAGCATTTGATCTGTATGTTTCGATTGTTGAAGAAACTTAGTCAACCATTGAGCAAACTCAGGCTCCTGTAAACTATCATGGGTTAAGTTAATAGCAACGGGTTGTTTTGTCAGAGCTAATATATTCTGTTGCTCTATGGTTTCTAACAAACACCTGTCAAGTTGACCGCCTAACGACAACAACTCAATAAAAGGCATAAATTCCGCGGCACTTACAATTATATCGTCAATGTTTAAGCGACAATACAGCTCTCGTTGAATAATCTCCTCAGAGCGCAAATCACTTACTGTTTGCCATTGAAATTTAAAGTGACTGTTGTTAATTGCGGTTACTAGTTTAGTACGCCATTGCTCTCTGTTGTATTTTTGAGGTTGCTGGGCATCAATCCAATGGCTGACTTTGCCTTCTTGAAGTGCTTGTTGTAGTGCATTGTCTGACTGAGATAACAAATCAGAAGGTTGCATATTCTCGATACGCTGGCTTACACCCAAAGCAAATTTAGAATTAGCATTACAACCGGCCTTAGAAATTTCCTGATTAATTATTCTGATCAGAGTTTGTAAATAGCTTTCAATTTGGTGGTGTTCTGCTTTAGTGAGTAAAAATGCAAACTCGGTATTAGCAATTCTGGCGATGACACCTTCGGCAATACTTGGTAACTCAGCCACCATCCTTGCAGACAGTACCTTAATAATTTGATCCCGGCCTTGATAACCATATTTACTATGAATGTCTTCTAACCAGTCGAATTTAGTTAAAATAAGCCCACCGAATCCAGGCTCATTTAACCAGTTATTAATTTGTGCAGATAAGTACTGACGATTGGGTAACTGCGAAACCTGATCAATAAGTTTGTCTTCTTTGAGCTCACTTACTTCTTGATCTAAAGTAAGGAACACTTGCTTTAATTGTCCAGACATTGAGTTAATTGCAGTTACAACGTCTTTTAATTCAGTCGTTTGAGGTAAGTCTATGTCTTGCCCAAAATTACGCTGGCCTAATTGTTTAGCCTGCAGAGCTATGTCGTGTAGTGGTTTTAAAATACGATTAAGTCTGAACCTGAGCATAAATATACTGATGATAAACAACAATGATAAAATCATGATCGTATCGTTCATGGTCCGCCATAGTTGCTGGTAACCTAAAGCAGGGTGAGCTTCGACTTCTAGGGTGGCCAATTGCATCCAGCCAGAGGTGATGACACTTTCCTTTTTTTGTACACCAAATACATCCAAATTAATTAGCCATTGCGGAACACCCTCAATATCCACCGGATTTTCCCACGTTTGTTGCTTGCCATCCGCCAGCCACTTTAAGCTGACTTTACGATAAAATCCCCCCTCAAAAATCACATTAATCAGCGTTTCCGCCGATACCACATCTCCTGTTTCGATATGCGGTTGTAGCATTAACCCTAAAGATGTCATGGTGTTATTAAGATCAGACTGCATTTGCAAACGCATAAAGTCACGAGTTTGAGTAAACTGAAAATAAACTAAACTGACCATGACCAGTAAAAAAAGTCCGAATAGAAGTGAGTTTATTTGTCGAAATAGGGTCATTGCTTTAAAACTCCAATTTAATCTTGGGTTGTTTGAGTTTTGCCGTGTTTATCCGCTGACGCAAATCTTGCCAGCGCTTAAGACGCGAAGAGGTTCCACTCAAAACACTGCTACCTCTTTCTTTATTTAGCCATAACTGACTACCGTTAAAGCTAAATACAGGAATAAGATCGTTACGTTCATTAGCGGGTTTTATATCACCATCTATATTATCTAAAATGAGAGGGATAGAGGCCGGTGTCTCATAGTATGCAAGCACCATATGATATTGATTAAGATGCAGGGCTTTGACCATAGTAATTCTCATTTTTTCATCAGCTATACCTAACTCCAACAGAGTAAAATATTTAGCTATTGAGTAGTCTTCGCAATCTCCCCCGTTGACACCAATAAACTCAACTGGGGTGGCCCAATAATTATTCACCCCCCATAATTCAATATCGTCAATAAAATGGAATGTATTGAAAAAGCGATTCACTTTTACTAGATTTTCATTTTCTAACGAACTGGAGTCAGGCACCATTAAATTAAGCCAAGCAGTGCCACGTTTGGCGGCACGGTCGCCATAACTATTTTGTAGTGCCTCGATAATTTTTGAGCCATCTAGTACTGTTATGGAATCAGCATAAAGCGCAGACAAAAAGCTCATACTTAGAAATAATATGTGGACTGGCTTTTTTAATAACATCCTTGTTATAAAAGGGCTGTTCCTCATATTACTCCCTATTTATCATTGGACTTGATCAACCGTGTAAATCGTCCAAACCATATCATTTACACTCACAGTTTTACTCAATTCAGCCATTATACGGCGATTAGTTTCATGGGCTGTTGCTGTATCTCTAGTATCAGCTAAACGTTCAAAACCGTGACCAATAGACGAAACACGGTCTGGGGAGATGTTGAAATCCTTAACCAAAACTGATACTGCAGCTTTTGCTCGGTTTTCTGACAAAATTTGGTTCTGCTTTGCACTGCCAACTTTACTGGTGTGCCCCTCTATAAACACTTTTAAGTCCTGCTTTTCTTCAAGCATTTCTGCTAATTGCTGAATTACTGGAAACGCTGAAGGCGGCAAGATGTAAGAGTTATGAGCAAATTTAATATCCACTTTAAGTGGCACAATATACGTAGATACTTTTCCGCAACCGTAGTTATCAATGGTCGCGCCTAATACCGTATTTGCACATTTTTCCCGAGCTTCAATAACCCCATCCCGATCGAGATCATTTAAATCATGTAACTGTTTAACACTAGGTTCTACCTTAACTATGTTATTGCCAGCACAGCCACTAAGCAAGATAGCTCCACACAGTAATAGGGATAATTTTTTTGTTGGAAAGACCTTAAAAAACGACAAATCACTCACTCTTCTATTAGTGCTCATAATCATGCTCTCCTTGCCAAGCAGTTGAACGAGTCACCCGCAAAGATTCAAGTAATTGTCCGGTTACATTCAATAATCTGTATCTGGCAATCAGTTCGTCAAAATTTGCATCTAGATAATCCTTACGTGCCTGAAAGAGTTCGTTTTCTGTATCTAACAAGTCGAGCAAATTTCTTTGTCCCAAACTAAATTGTTGTTGATACGCATCTTGAGTGTCTTTTGAAGTGACAACATGTTGTTGAATATATTGTTTTTGTAATCCCAACATTTCATAAGCATTCCACGCCAAACGAAAGCTTTCTGTGACTTGACGATGGGCTCGGTAATTTATTTCTTGTGCTTCAGTGGTTTTATAAGCGGCACCTCGTTCTAACGCCACATCTTTGCCGCCTGAATATAGGTTATAACGCATGCGTAACATCACAGTTAAATCGTTACGATGACCACCAACATCTGAGCCGATTCGATTAAAGCCATCTTCGCCTGCGAGGTCGTTGTCAACATTCGCTGCCACTTCAAGGGACAATTTAGGATAATAATTTGCTTTAACCGAGCCACTATATGCACGGGCAGCTTGGATATCTAGCTGGGCAGATTTAATAATTGGGTGACGCTCTATTGCAAACACCAATCCGCTGGTTCTATCAGTTGGTAACATATCAGCATCTGGCACCGGCATGACTAAATCATCTGGCATAATATTGGTTACGCTAATAAATTCTGCTCGTGCATCTTCATAATTGTTACGGGCGGCAATTAAATTAGAATGGGCGCGGGCTAAACGACCGGTTACCTGAGACAGATCCGCTATGCTGCCCATCCCAGAATCGGTACGTTCTTTTATCTGACCGTAAATTTCTTTATGTGAGTCGACGTTCTTTTCAGACAAAGTCACCAATTGCTGAGTTTTCAAATAATTTAAATAGACCTGGCTAACTGACAAAGCCAAATCTTCAGCGGTACTAATCAAGGTCCACTGTTCTGCACTGGCCTCAAACTTAGTACGTTTAACTTCGTGACTGGTGAACATTCCATCAAAAAGCATCTGCCTTAAACTGACACCAAATTCACCTCGTCCAAGTTCTGTTTCACCATCATCAAAACCCAACTCTGATAAACGATTACCTGGCGTGTTGGTATATTCATATCCATACCCAGCGGTAATGTCGACTGTTGGCAAATATCCTGCCGTGGCGCGATTAACATCTTCTTCTTTTGATTTGAAACGAGCAAAAGCCTGACGAATATCTGGGTGTGTATCCAAAGAAAGGGCTACGGTCTGTTCCAAACTTTGTGCATGTAGTCCTTTAACGGACAATGCAAGTAGGCATAATGAGCAGAGTGCTGCTGTTATACGCATAGTGATGTACCTTTAGTCACAATAAACTCCATGTTTTTATTATTTTAGTGAAATTACTTTATCGCTCTCTAAGCGCAGCTTCATTAGCCCGCAAAAGTGGATTTAATATATATTCCAAAATCGTACGTTTACCTGTTATCACGTCTACGTTTGTCATCATACCCGGGATAATCGGCATTTCTTCTTGGTTTTTGTTTTTAATACTTGAAGCGTCTGTGCGAACTCGAATCAAGTAGAAACTATTCCCCTCTTCATCTTGCGTTGTATCAGCACTTATATGTTCTACTATACCAGTTAACCCTCCGTACCGGGCAAAATCATACGCGGTTATTTTAACTATTGCAGGTAATCCTGGGTAAATAAAACCAATATCTCTAGGTTTAATTTTAGCCTCCACCATTAACCTATCTTCCGTAGGGACAATTTCTGCTATGGTTTCGCCAGGTTTAATTACGCCACCTAAAGTATTGATATGTATAGTTTTAACCGTACCAACAACGGGCGATAAAATTAGTGCCTTGGTGACTTTGTCCTGAGCACTTACTTGAGATTCATTAATACGCGACAGTTTATTTTGTAACTCATTCAGTTTTGCCCTTACCTCATTGCGGTAAGACAACACTGTTTCGCGACGGTTTAATACAGCTTCTTGTAAGGCTGATTTTAATTGGGGAGTTAACAATCGTACACCATCTAATTGACCTTTGAGATCATTTACGATGCGCTCTAATTTATACAGTTCTATCTTCGATACTATGCCTTTTTCGGCAAGGGGCGTTGTTAAGGCAAGTTCTTTTTTAGCCAAGGTTAAACTGATGTCTAGGGTACTTATTTTTGATTCTAGTTCAGTTATTTCCTGCTCTCGTTGTTGTATTTGCTGGCCTTGAATGGCCAACTGATTTATTAAGTTATCCAACCGACCAGAATATTCTTCTTGTTGTTGTGTCACCATAAATTCGGCATTTAGATTGAGATCTTCTGGGTAAACAGGCACGTTTTTGCTTATCTCAATTTGCAGTTTCCAATCGTCATTATTACCCACCAAAATGCTTGATATTTCGGCTCTTAAACGAATAATATTTGCTCTTAAACTGTCGACTTCTTGTTTTTGTTCTGCAAAGTCTGAACGAAAACGAGTGTCATCAATTCTGGCTATCGGTTGGTCTTTCGTTACCGGCATACCCTCTTCTACGAACCATTGTTGTAACACTCCACCGTCTAAACTTTGAATAATCTGCACTTGAGATGAAGGGATCACTTTCCCCATTCCAGAGGTAACCTGATCCAATGCAGAAAAGTAAGCCCAAACAATAAAGCTCACCAGTAGCCCTGCCATAGACCATATGATTAAACGATGCAAACTGGGTACTTCAGTTAACATGGCGCCATACACGTCATCGGCCATTTCTAAATCTTTCTGGCTAACTTTCATAGGTTAACCGCCGCTTTGTTCTTACCGTCTTTGAGCTTTTGCAAAACCACGTCTTTGGGACCATCGATCACTAACTTGCCTTTTTCTAAAACGATAATCCTATCCACTAAAGACAATAATTCCATTTTGTGAGTAATTAACAATAAAGTGCGATCAGTTGCCGTGGCGCTTATGGATTTAATAAACTGTTGTTCGGCGCGCGCATCTAAACTGGCTGTTGGTTCATCTAATAACAATATTTGAGGTGCATTTAAGATGGCCCGAGCAAGCGCAATCGATTGACGCTGTCCGCGAGACAGATTTTTACCACTTTCACCTACCTGTTGATCAAGACCTTGGGTTTCATGATCGGTAAAGGTGTTCACCCCTGATTGTTGCACCGCTCTGATAAGCTGGTATTCGGTGACTTGTTTGGTACCAAACAAAATATTATCGCGAATAGTGCCATGAAATAAGATGATATCTTGGGGTAAATAACCAATATTTCGCCGTAGATCACTAGGGTGTATCTGTTGATGATTTAACCCATCAAAACGAATGTTGCCAGATGTTGGTTGATACAAACCCAATAATAATTTGGCTAAGGTGGTTTTACCTGAACCATTACGTCCTACTATGGCGATTTTTTCACCTGGCTTTATATCTATCGACATAGGCTGCAAAGCAGTATTTTTTGTATCCGGGTAGGTAAAACTGACACTTTCAGCACAAATATTGCCGGATAGTTTAGGACGACTAGCGAGGTGGGCTTTGTCTTCAAACTCCCCATCTTGCTCCATTAAACTGTCAAGCTGCCTTAAGGCACTGATAGTTTGATTAGAACGTGTCATCAAACCAGCGAGCTTAGCTACAGGTGAAATAGCGCGACCGGTTAACATCACTGCCGCTATGATCCCGCCCATAGAAATCAGGTTGTCCGATACTCGGTATACACCTAGTACCACCACTCCAATCACCGAAATCTGCATGATAAAACTGGCAAAGTTGACCACCGAATTAGTGATCATTTTAGATTTAAGTAACCAAGTAGAAGTGTGACCAATCATTTGTTGCCAGGCATTTTGTACGACGCCTTCGGCACCATTGGCCTTAATTGATTCTAACGCACCTAAACACTCAATTAGATGACCATGGCGTAAACTAGAAAATTTATTACTTTCTTCAATTGCGACCCGAAGTTTAGGTTGGGTAATAACCGTGTATCCAATAATGAGCAAAGAGGCAACAATCGGAAATAAAGCTAAATCACCAGCCACTAACCAGATACAAAACATAAATAACAAGGCAAAAGGTAAGTCCACTAAAGCAGTAATGGTAGCCGAAGAGAAAAACTCCCTAACGTTATCAAATTCAGTGATTTGCTTCGCCATACCGCCAATACTGGGCGCACGTTTTTCTAGTGGAATTCCCACAACCTTGGCAAACAATTTGGAGGACACTTCTATATCAACTTTCTTCCCTGCAACGTCAATTAAATAGCCGCGCAATTGTTTCAAAATAAAGTCAAATATATACGCCACACCCGCGCCAATGGCTAAAACCCACAAGGATTCAAAGGCTAAATTAGGCACTACTTTATCGTAGATATTCATCACAAAGAGTGGCGAAACCAGAGCAAAGATATTCACCATAATAGACGCGATGATCACATCTCGGTATATAGGTGTCGCACTTTTAACATGTTGCCATAACCAATGTTTTTTCGAGTCATTGATATACACATCAAAATTTCTGTCACCACGGTATTGCTGCTTGATAAGAAACAAATACCCAACAAAATTAGATTCAAGTTCTTCAATTGAAAGTTGTTCTTCCCCGCCAGTTTCAGGCAAGGTGACAATGGCCTTGTTTTCTTCTAGGTTGAGCTCTTGCAAGACACAGGCGTTTTTGTCTTTGAGCATCAAAACACAAGGCAACAGCATAGAAGGTAATTCGTTTAAACCCTTTCGAACTAGCTTGGCACTCAGTCCGGCCCTAGATGCTGCTTGAGGTAATAGTTCTGGAGTCAGTTGACTGCCAGTAAGAGGAAGTCCTGCTGTTAACGCTTCGGCAGAACAAGGATCGCCAAAGTGTTCGGTTAATAACACTAAACTATCTAATAAAGGATCTGAAGTTAAACGCTGCGATGCGTTTATAGTCCACTGAGTAGAGGGTTGATCCGAGGATTGCACGTAGTTTTAGATTCCTTAAAACAAAACACATCAAACATAACACAATCCATAAAAATATGACTGTGTTATGCAAAATTGCACGCTAAAAGAATCTTACTATAACAATTCCACTGAGTCGAATTCAGCAATGGGTGCGTTTGTGGCTACTGCCTGATCACTTATTATAGTTCCGCCACCTTCCAGCAAACCATTAGTGACTGTGGTAAAAGAGTCATGATCTAGGCCACTCTGATCTTTTTCTAATACAACTGGGTCTAATAGAGATTCTTTGAATGCACTTGCTAAGTCAATATCGAAACTAGCACTTTCATCCTCTCCTAGGGCGGCTAAATAAGTTTCAAGTCCGTCAGTGTTGTCATTAGTTAAGATATCACTTAAATCATCTAAGTCTGGAGAATATTTGGAGGCGGGATCTTCTACATTTATCAATTCTTTTGCATCAAGATCCGTATCTATTGTACTACTGATTTTGCTAAAATCTATATCGAAAGACAGTCCAGATGGCTGTGCAGGTTCAACAAAAGGCCCCGCGACATTAATAGTTAAAATCGCTGAATCAGTATCAGGATTCAAATTATCGCCGTCTTGAATAGTATAACTAAAGTCCAAATTTACCGTACCATCTGCCAAGAGATTCTCTGGTGAAATAGAGAGCCGTTCATCACCTATCGCTATTCTTACTGGTATGAATGTATATACCCCCATGTTATCAATGAATAAACTGCCAAAGTCAGTTCTTATCTCTAAAGGGTTATCTGAGTTGTGTCCAGCATCCAATGCATATTGGATCCCTTCATATTGGACATGAGTAAGAATAGGTGAACCAAAACCATCATCACCAGAGCTATCAGACCTATCTCCCGTACTTTCTTCATTAACAACATTGCCAATAATTCGAGACGCAGATGCCTCCCCTCCACGCGTGCGAAAATTGATATAATTTGTATCATGATTAGCATCAGGCACGTTAGTCTCAACTGATATTGTCACTGTAGCAGTATCTGTATCAGTACCATCGCTAAGAGTATAATTAAAGGTGGGTGCGGACGAGCCATCAAGGAAACCTTTATTTTCATAGGTAAAGTCTCCATCCGCATTAATTTGCAATATTCCATTGTCTTTTGCGCCATTGAAGACCAAAACATCAGTTGGCGATACAGCGGTCACAACACCATCTATTATGCTAAAAGTAGCAACACCGCTAGCAGGATCAATTGCCAATTCAATATTATTGATATGTGTAACATTAAGGCTGGCCCCGTCGCCACCGTCTGTGTCCACTACGCCATCACCATCATTATGGGTGACCACATTGCCACTGACCGATTGCCCTTCATCCACGCTAAAGCTGTCATCTGCTGCGACTGGGGGATTGTTCACATTCGCTACATTCACTCTCACAGTCGCTGTGCTGGTATCACCATCTGCATCGGTAATGGTATAAGTAAAGGTATCCGCACCCACAAAATCTGTGACCGGGGTGTAGCTGAAATTGCCCGCGGCATCCACGGTAACCGTGCCGCCATTCACCGAGGTAGTATCAAAATCCGTGACTGTAGTGACTGGGTCACCCAAGTCATCATTGCCTAACAGGGTGCCTGTTAATGAGGTGTTTTCATTGATAGCAAAGGTATCATCCACCGCATCGGGTAGTTTGTTGACGTTAGCAACGTCCACTCTCACAGTCGCGGTGCTGGTATCACCATCTGCATCGGTAATGGTATAAGTAAAGGTATCCGCACCCACAAAATCTGTGACCGGTGTGTAGGTAAAATTGCCCGTAGCATCCACGGTAACCGTTCCGCCATTCACCGAGGCACTATCAAAAGCCGTGACTGTGGTCGCTTCATCACCCAAGTCATCATTGCCCAACAGGGTACCCGTTAATGAGGTGTTTTCATCCATTCCAAAACTGTCATCTACTGCTTCTGGTAAGGCATTAACATTGTCTATAGGATCAACAATTACCGCAGCGACCCCAATAGGATTGTCCAATTCAGTTGTATCATAACCGGCACTGGCCAGTAATTGATTGCCGTCCCGGGCTAAGGTAACAAAATCGGTTCCTTCATTAGCCGTCTCGCCACCCGCTGCCGTATCAGGCAAATCAATGTCATCACCAGATTCTATCAATGCTTGAATAGCATCGATATCAGCTAGCACATTATCGTCTACTGTCTCGTTAGTCGTTTGGTTTTGTGATTGGGCTAGTGCTGTTAGCGAACTTGGCTCTATAGTTTGCGCATCACTGGTCAATAACGCTTCAGGTTCAGCTGTTATCTTTTGCTCTGAACCATCATCAAATACCAGACTAACTTCACTACCTTGGGCAAGGTTTAACACTGTACCAGGCGCTAATCTATCACCTATTTCTAAAGTGGAATTTTGTAAGGATCCAGCTTGTACTAATCCGTTAACATCGATTATTTGCGCATTTTTTGAAATAGTGAAATTTTGCATAGATAACAGTCCTAATAATTTACTTATATCACAAATAAAATCGAGTCAGCTTCAACGAAATTCTAGTGTCACTACCTTGTTAAACTTAGCAATGAAATTGATTAACTTACCCAAATGAGAGTAACAAAATATTCTGTCTATCTTTAGTACTATATGACTGTATAAGGCGGAATAAGGTATTCCGTCTTATACATATGTATGAAATTCAGTAGAGGGTAGGTTGGACTCTTAACGATATAAGAAGGATCCAATCAACAATTAACCTTTAAATTTACGTGCACCTAAACCAAGAAGAACTAAAGCAAAAAGAGCAAGGGTAGAAGGCTCGGGGACTTGAGTAGTGCGTTTAAATACATAATTTATGTTAAAGCCAAGGACAGCGCGATCAGACACATAAGCTGAAAAATCTCCCTGCTCATAAGCATCATTAGCATCACCATTCACATTAGCAAGTGTGTCTTCTAACACTATATTAAGTCCAGGTGATGAATTAAACGAGTCATACCATGCTTTATGATTAACATCGGCGTACAATAGACCAGCTAGAGCATCTAAACGCTTTTCTTCATTAATTTCGTCTTCCGTAATAACGCCAGACGCATTGACGTCCTCCCAAAAAGCGGATAATGCGAAATCTTCCGATTTATCACCAGGAACAGAAAATAATTCCATTGCAGCTTCTAGGCCATTTAAAGCTTTATTTTCTTTTTTATCGTTATTTCTCAAATCAAAAAATCCGACATATTCCCATAGGTCTTTACCATCTGAATAAACTTCACCTTTTTGGAAATAGATAATACCGGCATTAGATTGCCCTACTAAACCCATTGACATAACAACTGCGAACATAACTTTTAAGAATTTACTACTCACAACATTCTCCAAGCGGATTCAAAATCCATAATAACATTTCAATAATGCCGATTTGTAATAGTAACATAAAATAGGCAATCGATAAAACAGCTTATGTTTCAATCAAATGCACCAATCAAGCCAACTTTAAAATAACGTTATTTATCAACTCGTTACAATAAATTTACAAGTCAAAAAAATGACACCTGTTAAAAATACTGACACATAGATTGGATTAATTTACATCATTTGAAAAAATGAGCTAAGGGATTAACTAATCAATTGGTTTAAATGAAGATAACCTAAAAGCTTTTAGTAAAAAGCTGGTTGAGCCTGCCTAATATGTTAGCTGAACGTCTAGGGAGATGGTTTCTTAAATATCCATAACATCAAAAACCTTATATTAAACAAACATAGGGATCTTGTTTACTTAATTATTTTTTAATGCGATTTTTAGTAGTCAATTTATGAAAATTTATTTTTAGTGGCAAGTCTTGCATCAGGCTAAATCCACAACAATGTTGTTTTATGGGGGTAAACAACACTTTTTTGTCTAAAACTTTTAGCCTAGTCCACAAAATATGCGGCAACATCGTATTGACATAAAGGGTTATCGGAATACCTTATGGCTATTAAAATTGCCGTTATCACCCACCATTTTACTTTGTGAGACCTAGTGATGCTAAAACTTAAACCATGTTTGTTATTGATCATTTTACTCTTTTGTCAAACTTCATATGCCAATCAGCCCTTAGGTTGCCCTACAGATTTGCCACCAATACCTGCGGGAGAGAAAGCAAAATTAATCTCCAATGACTTTCTTTTTTTGGAAGGGCCAACTTGGTCAGAAACCACAAACGTCTATTATTTTTCTGAAATGAATTTCAGCAGTACGCAAGAAAACGGGCCCGATGCCAAGATTTATCAGCTTAAGTTACCTAATACCCTAGCCGTTTTTATCGAGCATAGTGGTACAAATGGTTTATTAGCAAAAGGGGGGGAACTCTTTGCTATGAACCATGATTCCCAGTCTGTTTCTAGCTACTCATTGACCACTAAACAGAAAATTATCATTGCTGACAACTTCCATGGCCAACATTTTCATTCACCTAACGATATGGCTTTGCATACCAAAAAACATATTTACTTTACTGATCCTGACTGGCAATTAGGTGACCGACTACCTCAGTTAGATTTCACTGGTGTCTATTGGATAGACCCAGAAGGTAAAGTGTCACTGGTGGATAAGTCTTTAGATAAACCGAATGGCGTTGTGTTGTCCTTAGACGAACGGACACTGTATGTAGGTGACGCTGAAAACAGAGTGAACACTTATCAAGTTTCAGAGGATGGCAGTGTATCAAACACTCGTAAGTTGTTTGCCAATATCCAATCCCCAGACGGGATGACAATAGACTGCGCAGGCAACCTTTACATTACCAGTCACGCAGAAGGCAGTATTTACCTATATTCAGCAGAGGGTACCAAGCTAGATAAGATTGAAGTTGGCCCTAATACTACCAATGTTGAATTCGGCGGCCCAGATATGCAGACACTACTCATTACTACAGCTTCAGGACTTTATAGCATTCGTACTAACCTGCCAGGCGTAGTGCGCTAGCTTTGATTTAAATAGCTTAGGAAATAAAACACGAATTTTACACTACGCATAAAAAAGTCGGGCTTGCCCCGACTTTAATTTAAGATTCAAAATTTACATTAAGCGGCTTTTATATGAAAAACACCCACATCAGCTTCCACCACTTGGACCTTGGTACCAGAGACCAAATGTTCACTGGCAACTAACTTCCAGTCGATGCCTGAATAATGGTAAACGGGTGTCAATTCAGGGGCCACATCTTCAACCAAAATAAAACTATGACCTACTAAATCGCCTTTTGCTTTTGTTGTGTCTACCTGAGTTTGCATATTCTTTAAAGGTTTCCATAACAATACGGCCGCTACCGCTGTCAGTAAACCAGTGCTAAGCAGTGCCGACAACAACGTGTCTGGAATAATACCCACATACAATAAGCCAGCACTTACCAAAGCAGCACAACCTACAAAAAACAGTACAAAAGTTGAAAAGCCCAACACTGCAATTTCAATGACTAACATAAGAATGCCAAAAATGAGCAAACTTTGAGCTAAATTATTGAGTGCCCACTGCATACATTACCCCTTATTTAACTGGTTAATAATGGTCATGGCTTGTGCTACCACACCAGCGGCCTCTGTTGAACCGTCTGGCAACAACACAACTGAAGACTCTTTGGCAATAGCATGTTTGGCTTCGATAGCTTTGGTGGCTAAATCAAGCTGAATGGCTTTTTGCCCTTCTTCGGTGGCCGCAGCCTCACCTACTTGGCGTAGCGCTTCAGCTTGAGCTGTGGCTACCGCCACTATAGCTTTAGCTTCACCTTCAGCACGTAATACTTGTTCAGCTTTGTCTGCTTCTGCGGCTAATACTACCGAGGCTTTTTCACCTTCAGCACGGTTAATAGCAGCCTGCCTATCGCCTTCTGATTCAAGTATTTGCGCACGTTTGACTCGCTCAGCCTTCATTTGTGCTTCCATAGCTTCCATTACCGATTGAGGTGGCACAATATCTTTTATTTCATAACGCAAAACCTGTATGCCCCAAGGGCTAGCAGCGTCATTAATGGCTGAAACAATATTAGTATTCAGCACATCACGCTCTTCGAAGGTTTTATCTAATTCCATTTTACCTAATTCAGAACGCATAGTAGTTTGCGCTAATTGAGTGACTGCGAATTCGTAATCGTCTATGCCATAGGTTGCTTTGTAGGGATCAAGCACTCGAAAATACAAAACACCATCTACCGACAAAGAGATGTTGTCTTTGGTAATTGCGCTTTGTTCAGGAACGTCAACGGCTTTTTCTTTTAACGAGCGATCCGCAGAAATACGGTCAATAAAAGGCACAATGAAATTTAATCCGGCTTCTTTAGTTGACTGAAATTTACCAAATCGTTCAATTACATAAGCACGGTTTTGTGGGACAAACTTGATGGAGGTTTTGAGTACCACCACCACAAACAGTAAAATAAGAGCTTGAGGGGTAAAAATATAATCGAGCAATAGTTCCATAACTGACTTCCTTATTCGGCACGGCTAGACTTGCCGTAGGGTAGATATATGGCCAAACTGGGCAATTTTCAAGCTTTTTCAATCTTTTAACGCATAGATCACTTTCACAAACACAGTTGCTTTGTATCTAATCCTTTACTGCTGGCAACCTGTTCAAAGGAATTGTTTTGTTGCTTGCATTGAATATCAGGCACAACAACTGACGCTGTTCTAAATGATAAATTACCTGCCGATTCTTCTGGTCTGCATTTGGAGATAGCTTATGTCCACTTATAACCACTCACTTATAAACACTCACTTAACTTTAGCCATAATCATCATTCGATATGATAATAACTACGCGGGTAAATGCTAAATTATTGACTGCATTCATCATAAACAGATAGATAACAGGGTTGCCCATGAGCACAACAGAAGATGCCAATATCGAAGAAATACAGATGTTCCGCGATATGGTTTTGCGCTTTTTAGAACAAGAAGTCTTACCCCATTACGATACATGGGAAAAAAACCACAAAATGCCACGAGAAATGTGGAACACCTTAGGTAGCGCAGGCATGTTATTGGTGGATTTTCCTGAGAAATACGGTGCGGCTGGTGCAAGCTTCGACGTCTGTCAAATGATCCAAGAAGAAATGTGTCGCATGGGTTTCCACGGATTAGGCACCGGTTATAACATTCACGCAAATATAGTGGCGCCCTATGTCATGAACATTGGCACACAACAGCAACAAGACCAATGGCTACCCAAAATGGTAACTGGCGAAGTGGTAACAGCTCTTGCTATGACTGAACCAGGTGCGGGAAGTGATTTGGCAGGCATGCGTACCAGCGCAGTAAAAGACGGCGATGAATATGTGCTAAACGGCTCTAAAACATTCATTACCAACGGCAACACTGCTGAAATGATCATTGTATGTGCCAAAACTGATATACATGCTGGCTCTAAAGGTATTTCTTTATTTTTAGTCGATACAAGCTTACCCGGATTTTCAACCGGTAAACCGATTGAAAAGATGGGGCAACATTGTAGTGATACTGCCGAATTGTTCTTTGAAAATATGCGTATTCCCAGTGATGCTTTATTAGGTGAAGAGGGCAAAGGGTTTGTATATTTAATGCAAGAACTACCTCGCGAACGACTTGGATGTGCGGTACAAGCCATTGGTCACGCTCAGGGTGCCCTTGATTTAACCTGTGATTATGTAAAAGAACGCAAAGCGTTCGGCCAATCCGTTTCGCAATTTCAAAATACCCGGTTTAAGTTAGCACAGTGTCAAACCGAACTTGAATTATGTCGAGCACTTTTAGAAAAACATATGTACAAGTACAAACAGGGTAAAATGACAGTGTCCGATGCAGCCATGTTAAAACTCGCTGCCACAGAAATGCAACTGACTATGGTCAACGAATGCCTGCAGTTATTTGGTGGTTATGGTTATACCGACGAATATCCTATCTCGCGTTTTTATCGAGATGCTCGTATACAAACAATTTACGCGGGTAGCTCAGAAATTATGAAAGAAGTGATAGCACGCGGTATTTTAGGTCGATAACAAACCAAAGTGATATAAACGTTATTATTGGCAATAGTAACCTTTATATCCGTTCAATTTGAAGAGTAGTTAATTAAGACATTGCAGCAAGTAATACTAATTACCCATAGTAGATAGTAGGTTGCGATATCTATTTTAGTTTAGCCACGCATAACTTAATTTCATAAAGACTGAGCGTTCGCTTTGGGTCAAAGATGTCACCACATCATCTTGATAAGATAAGTCTGAATAACCCACAAAGAACTTGGTCAAAGGGTTGAGCTTGTATGAATACAACAGCTGTGTGCTCAATCCTTTACTGTTGGCGTCAACATCAAATGTATAGTTTTGTTGATTACGTTCAATGTCTGAATACACTAAAATTAGGCGCAAAAACTGGCGTTGATCAAACTGATAGGTAGCACGAAAATCTGAAAGGTTAGCGGTAAAAAGTTGCTGGTTATCCACTTCGAAGTCCTGATAAGTATGACGCAACTTAAACTGTAAACTCTTGCCTAAATTCCAGTTAATCGTTGGGCGTACTAATAACTGTTTACCCAAGCGATTGTTGTCATAATCGATATGATCACCAAAACGCGAAAACGTACTGATATACCATGCAGGGCTTGGGCGCATTTCAAAATAAAACGAGCCCATTTGTTCGGTAAACAAGGTACTGTTATTAGTGATACTCAGATTACCCGGATTATCACGTAAACCGACTTTATCGCGCTTCACTAGGCCGACTCTAAAAAATGACTGATGTTGACCATTAACACTCAGATAAGCTTCTGCTTCTTTCTCAATTAACTCGCCATTATCGTTATGGCTGATATCCCAGTCACCAGATAACCTGATCCTATTCCACCAGCTGTTTTCGCTGAACCAATTATACCCACCACCAATAACAGACTGATGCCTGTCTGCCAAAGAACCAAATCCTAAATCGGTTCGAATGCCTGCGCCTCGACTATTTCGACGTAGAGAAACATCCCAATTACGTTGTTCATGGGAATAGCTGACTATATAAGCCTTACCACTAAAATCTTCAGTCTTTTTTAAGCGAATAGCGGTTTCTGAGTAATCGTCTTCTTGTTGGCAATTGTTGTCACAGAACTCTTTGTATAGGTCTATTGGATATTGAGTGTCAGAACGTAATATCTGCGCACGAAAGGTGTCATTATCTGTTAGCTGATATTTTGCATCAATGCCATTCACATAGTTATGGTAACCCTCTGCGTCACGCAGAGTGCTGGTCCAACCGATTGATAATTTATCAGATAAATCATAGCGATAACGAAGTGCTAAGTTTAGCGATTCCTCTTCAAAAGACGCGATACTAGAGCCCAAGTTGCCGGGCACTAAAAAGGTGGTCGATTCGTCATTGGCCACAAACAAACCAAAGGTATGTTGATTAATGCGTCCGGTTACTTTGGCGCCATAGTCAGGTGCCCCAACATTACGGGTATAAACTAAATTGTAGTTACTTGAAAAATAATCAGAGTTCTCTAAGAAAAAGGAACGTTTCTCATCAAAGAAAAGCGCAAAAGTATCGTTAATACTCAGCTGGGCAACATCCGCTTCCACTTGTGAGAAATCTGGATTAAGGGTGGCTTGCAAGGATATTTCTGGGGTGATCCCCCACTTCACATCCAAGCCTACTTCTTTGTTATCAGAATCATCCCATTCTAAGGTTTCTTCTAAGTCACGGCTCTGCCCTTTACCCATGACTAATGTGGGTACTAATGCCAAATTTTTACCTTGTTTAGCTTGTTTAAAACCAGCAATAGAGCCCATTTGACATAAGTTACATGAGTTGTTTCGATCCAGTGGCATATTTGAAATACGTAAGCGATCTGTCCTTGGGTAATAACGCACAAGTTCAGCCCCCCACGTTTTATGTTCATCACCCTCTTCAAAATTTAAAATACGCAATGGAATAGCCATTTCAACCTGATAACCATCAGCAACAATTTTACCTGCTGACTGCCAGATACCATCCCAACTGTCACTTTCTCTGCCGGTCATTTCGTTTTCAATCGAATCAGCTTGAATACCAAGAGGGTTGACAAAAAACTGATGGGCTAATCGACTGTCGTTAAAGGTATCAAGCTTGATCCCAACTAAGTCATTACTCCATATGCCATCTCTGTCTCGATAAAAAGCGCTGATGTTTTCCACATTGGGATCTTGAGCAATAAACGCCACATAGAGGGTATGACCATTTTCGAACATTTTGACTGTAGTGGTCACCGGAGGACGAGTATTTTCAAATGGACGAGTGACGTAATTAAGTTCTAGCTCTTTTGCTTGTTGCCAGTATTTATCATCAAGTTCGCCATCAACCTTTATCTCGCCTGCTATATTGGGAATATCTAACATGGCGAAATGATTTAAAACGTGGGCTTTAGAAGTATTTTGCTGGGCCCAAGTAGCATTAACGCAGACGAAAAAAAATAAGGGGCAGATCAAAAGACGAAGCATGTATTACGATTCCGATTAATAACAGTTCTTATCCAACAAGGCGTTTTGGACAGCTGCGAGAGGGTAGACTAAATGCATAAACAAAAATATCTTTATACGTTAAATCAACCTGTCAGCCCGACAAGTTACATATGCTCCAACAATTCAAGTCAGAATATTGGTCATCTCAATCAATTTAAACCATTCTGCCTTAATGCAAATTTATTTATGTTTGTGCTGTGGCAACCTGATTACGTCCGGAATTTTTGGCTTCGTATAGCGCCTTGTCAGCAATCGAGAAGGTATGGCTAACAGATGTATTAGGCTGAAATTGTGCCACACCAATACTCACGGTAACGCGACCAACAGTTGTAAACTCTTGCTTCTCTACAGCTAAACGTATTCTTTCAGCCAATTTTTCCGCAATCGCTAACTCAGTGCCATTGGCAAGAACTAAAAACTCTTCTCCGCCCCATCGTCCAATTGTATCTTCAGGGCGTAAACTGCTTTCTATATTTTGAGTCATCTCTCGTAGGATATCGTCACCGATTAAGTGCCCATGAGTGTCATTTATTGCTTTAAAATGGTCAATATCAATCAACAGCAATGAAAATGGAGTATAGCCTGACGCCATAGTACTGAGTCTGCTCTGCAACATACGGCGATTTCCAATACCTAACAAACCATCGATATTGGCAGCTTTTTCCATTTTTTCGGCGCGCAAGTTTGAAGCGTCTTTGGTTCTTTTTAGCTTAACCACACCAAACAAACAAAATATACACACGCTTTGAGATAAAGCAGCATTAAGTAACATGGCTTGAAGCACTGTATTTTTGAGCTCAAATACATCGACATGTGCAACAAAAAGTAGCGTTAACATTACACAATAAATTCCTAAGGCACTAAAAATGGCCTGGCGAGTGGGTAAAAATAAAAATGAAACTATGTATAAAACGGGTACCCACTGCAAAGTAGAAGCTACGGTGTAAATAGTGCCTGTATTGGCTGCCTGTAAAAACGTGATAATAGTTAAAAAGAGAAGATACGAAACCAAATAAATGAAAACAACTATACGAGCAATGTGTATTTTTTTGGCAAGTACACTTAGGCAATAACAAACGACCAATACAGCAAGGGTAACGCCATAACCATAACGGTCATAATCGAAGATTACCTCTAATTGCTCTTCTACAATCCACAGAAAACAAACAGCAGATACTAATACCAACAAAAACAAATTAAAAATTTTGTCACTGTTGTTAAAAAGTTTCATTAGTTTGCGTAAAATCAAGCACTTACCCCTATCATCAACATATTCGACTTAAAATAAGCTAGTTTAAATTTAGTTCTCGCGTCATGTTTTCGTTTTTATCACGATGCACAATTATATTATCTTCAATTCTTATGCCGCCAAACGGGCGTAAACTATCTACAACATTCCAATTAATATATTTAGATTGTTCGCTGCTTTTTAGCTCTGCCAATAAACTATTAATAAAATACAATCCCGGCTCAATGGTAAACACTTGTCGTGCTTCGATTGTGCGAGTATTTCGCAGAAATGGATGAGCTTCAGGGCTTGGATTGGGAGTGCCTCTGTCATCCGACACATGACCCGCTACATCATGCACTTGAAGACCTAAGAAATGACCAATACCATGGGGGAAGAACGTACTAACAATGCCTGTTTCAACTAAATCGGCTGCGGCTAAATTCACTATTCCTGTGTCAGATAGAAGTGCTGCAATTTGATAATAAGCACGGGTATGAATCTGCACATAAGACACCCCAGGTTTAAGCTCATCCACACACTGTTGGGTAATGTTGTGCAAAGACTCTATTAAGTCTGCAAATACACCATTTTCTCGCGCATAGGTGCGGGTAATATCAGCCGCATAACCATTAAAATTTGCCCCAGCATCAATTAAAAATGACCGTGCATGAGTAGGCGCTTGTGTGACCAAATCGGTGTAATGCAATATTGATGCGTTTTCGTTTAACGCAATAATATTATTGTAGGGAACTTGGTTGTCACCTTGCCTTACAGCACAAAGGTAGGCCAAATTAATATCAAATTCACTTAGTTCCTGTTCAAAGGCTATTTTGGCTGCGCGATGCCCATCAACTGCTATACGATTTGCTTCACGCATACACATCAACTCGTAATCTGTTTTGTATGCTCGCTGATAGTGCAGGTAATGCATGACTCTATCGGGATTGACTAATTCAAATCCCAGCGCTTTGGCTACTTCAATGTATTCACCTATATAAGCATATTTACTTTTATCAAAAGGTAAGTGTTTTTCCACCGCATCAGCTTGAGTCAATAAAACTATATCGAATTGCTCTGCCCAAAAATCATTTGGCTCATCTGGTACCGTATGCCAGAAGTCTTTAGGTCGATAAAACACTAGTTTGGGCTTATCAACGCCATTCACAATCAACCAGCAATTTGGGTTATCAATAACAGGCAACCAGGCCTTGAACTGCGGATTCACTTTAAATGGATAGTTGTTATCGTCTAAAAACAAGCGCTTACTTTGGCCTGAATGAATAATCAATCCGTCAAGACTCTCCCGTTGCAAAGCCTCACAAGTGCGGCTTTGCAACTCGGATATATGTTGCGGATAGGTTTCTGCTAGTTGCGGGTAAACTTGAGCTAAAGGTGACATGCCAGATTCTCATCAAATAATATATTGATAGATTAACATAAGCTTAAAGGCAAACCATTTTACAAACTGAATGGATATCAGGTGGTTTAATCAACCTTTACTAACTTTTGGGTGGGATTTCCATATTAGCTAACGCTTTAAACAGGTTCTCACTGCCACCTAGATGTTGGCTATATATTTGTTGGTACGCCAGCACTGCTTTAACGTAATTGCGGGTTTCCTTATAGGGAATAGTTTCTATCCATAAGTCCAATGGCACGTTACCTTTTTCAGGCTGCCATTGTTTTACCCTTCTCCACCCTGCGTTATAAGATGCGGTGGCCAAGATGCGGTTATTATCCATTTTGTCCATTAAATAACGCATATATTGCGTACCCAGTTCAACATTTGTGCTGGGATTAAATAGGGAGTTCCGTTTAACTTTTTTCTTGGACAGATACCGCGCAGTACCCGGCATAACTTGCATCAACCCCAAAGCACCAGCATGAGAGGCGGCATCTGGCATAAAAGAACTTTCACGTCTTACTATGGCATATGCCCAAGCCACATCAATGTTGTTTTTCTTGGCATTACTTTGCAGTTGGTTATCAAATGCCATGGGGAAACGTCGGCTCAAATCATCTAGGTAACCTGATTTGGAAAAGCCGAAAATGGCTTGGTCATGCCAATTTTCCTGACTAGCAAGTACCGCGGCAGTTACCTTCTGTGGCTGGGTTAATTGACTTTGCAAAAATATCCACTCGCGTCTTGCACTAAGATTGCGGCCTAACGCCCTAAATTCAAAGGCTCTTTGTGCAGCAGGCAATGCAGCCAACTCATCTAAATCACCTTGCGCTATCAACAACGGATTATCATTTAAACTAGCCATCTCAGAAAGCTTTCCACTGGCCAAAAACCCATAATAATGACGTTGTTTGGCGAGTTTTTGTAACCCTTGTTCACCCAGTTCCTTGGCACCTAACTTTGCGTAAGCTCGCGCTTTCCAGTATTGAAATACATTGTCGCTGGCAATTTCGGGCGATACAAAGTTAATCACGTCTAATGCATGCTGCCAATTTTGCTGCCTTAATACATGAGCTAAGTGCCAACGCAGTAGTTCTGCATCAGGCTCAAGGTTGGTGGCTTTTTCTAACCATATTTCAGCTTGGTCATGATCTGCTAGGGCTAAAAAAGTAGCAAATCGGTAAGATATTTGTTTTTGCTGATGTGCCGAAAAAGTAAATCTTTGTGATAGTTTCTCCCAACTGCGCAAGGCTAAATCTCGATTATTGCTGATCAAACGTTTTAACCCATAAACCTGTATCTCGGTTTCCTTTTCAGGGTATTTTCCTGGGAAATTTGAGAGACGTGAAACTTGGCTAGGTGAGCGGCGCACCTTTAACCAAAGATCAGCTAAATATTGCTGATCCTTTGGTAACAAGGTTTTTATATAGGGTATGAGTGTGTGGTTGCCACCGTCGGCCGCCAAAGACAACCTTTTCCAAACTAAATCTGGCGTACGTTTACCAGCCTTTTGCCATTTCTTGAATAAAACGTCGCAGTCTTTAGGTTGTGATTTACCCACTACCCACAAGTTTTCTGCCAGTTCAAATGCTTTGACATTGGCAGGATCTATTTGCAGCATTAATTCTGCATTCCTGCAGTTCAAACCGGTATTTCCCATATCTCGATAAAAATCACTAAACAGTTCTGGTTGATTTTGCTTGGCCAGATAAGCCAACCACTTTTTGCGCAAAGGTCTGTCTAAAGGAGAAGATTCATGTTTGGCTAAAAAACTTTCTATTTGTTTTTTATTCGCCATAAAGGGAAATTTACTTAAGGTTTTTAACTCGACGTAAGGTCTTAGAGGATAGCCCTCTAGTTGTTGCATAATATTTTTATAGGCACTGCCATTTGGATTGTGCGCTAACCTTTCCGCTTCAATAAATAGCTTTCGTTGTTGCTCACGAGCGAGCTTAGGTGCAGCCATTACACCTTGAGTCAACAAGACACTGATAATTACCAGACAAAACAAATAACGAATAGTCAAAAATTCCAAAACATGAAAAGAAAGGCCAGTTAAGGTGTTAGACATGATACTAACAAACTTGTTTACGGATAAAAGCGAGTATTTCGATTTATTCACTCTTTAACTGGCACGACCAGTTGAATTAAAGCTATTTACCCACATGTAACAACTCTTGATTGATTATGTTAAAAGTTAGGTTGCCCTTTCCAAATATTTTAACAACAATTCATACAGTCTATATTCGGAGGGCCATTGGCCTCCTCCCAACCCACGCTTTGGCGATAGCCACAGGAGATGAACATGATATACGAAGGTAAAAGCCTCACGGTTAAATTACTGCAAGATGGCATTGCAGAATTAGTATTTGATGCCCAAGGTTCGGTGAATAAATTCGATCGACAAACCGTTGCAGACTTAGATGCGGCAACACAAGCACTTGCTGCTAATTCAGACGTAAAAGGTGTAGTAGTCCGTTCAGCAAAATCCACCTTTATTGTGGGTGCTGATATCACCGAATTTACTGAATTATTTGATATGCCAGATGCAGAAGTACTGGACTGGGTAGCTAAAACATCTCAAGTATTTGATCGTTTTGAAGACTTACCTTTCCCGACTATCGCTGCAATCAATGGTTTTGCACTTGGTGGCGGTTGTGAAATGACTTTAGTCTGTGATTTGAGGGTGGCCGATACCACTGCCAGCATCGGCTTGCCAGAAGTCAAACTTGGTTTAATGCCAGGCTTTGGCGGTACAGTGCGCCTTCCACGCCTTATTGGCGCTGATAACGCCCTAGAATGGATGACCACAGGCCGTGATCGCAAAGCAGTAAAAGCCCTAGCTGAAGGCGCGGTTGATGCTGTCGTAGCACCAGATAAATTAGCTGATGCTGCACTTAGCATGCTCAAAGATGCACTAGCTGGCGACTTTGATTGGCAAGCTCGTCGCGCTGAAAAAAAGGCGCCACTGACCTTAAACCAAAACGAAGCTATGATGAGTTTTTCCACAGCAAAAGCAATGGTAATGGCCCAAGCTGGCAAACATTACCCAGCACCTCACATGATGGTAGACACAGTATCAAAAGCCGCTGGGCTTGACCGTGACGGCGCGCTTAAATTGGAAAACCAAGGTTTTACTACATTAGCCAAGACAGACGCAGCAAAAGCCCAAGTGGGTATCTTTTTAGCTGACCAGCTCGTCAAAGGTAAAGGTAAAAAACAAGCTAAGGCTGCTAACAAAGCCATAAAACAAACGGCTGTTTTAGGCGCAGGTATTATGGGTGGTGGTATAGCTTACCAGTCTGCTGTAAAAGGCACGCCTGTCATAATGAAAGATATCAACCAAGCAGCATTAGATTTAGGTTTGAAAGAAGCGGCGACTATCTTAGGCAAAGGCATGCAACGTGGTAAAGTAAATGCTGCCACTATGGCATCTACCTTAAATAGTATTGTTCCTACCTTAGAATATTCAGCCATTAAAGATGTCGACTTAGTCATTGAAGCGGTAGTAGAAAACCCTAAAGTGAAAAGCATAGTGTTGGCAGAAACTGAGACACATGTATCTGATGATACAATCATTTGCTCAAACACTTCGACCATCTCTATTAACCACTTAGCCAAAAGTTTACAAAAACCAGAACGTTTCTGCGGCATGCATTTCTTTAATCCCGTGCATAAAATGCCACTTGTCGAGATTATTCGTGGTGAAAAAACCTCTGAAGATACTATTTCAGCTGTGGTAGCAGCCACCTTAAAAATGGGTAAAACCCCTATTGTAGTCAACGATTGTCCGGGCTTTTTTGTTAACCGTGTATTGTTTCCTTACTTTGCTGGTTTCAGCAGACTAATTATGGATGGCGCTGACTTTGTTGCTGTTGATAAAGTGATGGAAAAAATCTTTGGTTGGCCAATGGGTCCTGCATTTTTGCTAGATGTAGTTGGTATGGATACGTCTGACCATGCATCTAGTGTGATGTCTGACGGTATCCCAGAACGTATGCAAAAAATTGAAAATGATCCGGTTACTCTTTTATACAAAGCAGATCGCTTAGGGCAGAAAAATGGCAAAGGTTTCTATAACTTTAGCCTAGACAAACGTGGTCGCCCAGCTAAGGTGCCTGCGCCAGAAGCTTACGAATTGTTTGCACCACACTGCGCCAGCAAACAAGATTTCGACAAAGACGAAATCATTGCACGAGTGATGATACCTATGGCCAACGAAGCAATACGTTGTGTAGAAGAAGGCATTATTGCCAGCGCAGCAGAAGCCGATATGGCGCTACTTTATGGTCTAGGTTTCCCTCCTTTCAAAGGCGGTGTATTCCGCTATATTGAAACGATGGGTTTGGCCAACTTTGTAGCATTAGCCGATAAATACGCAGATTTAGGTCCGGTTTATCAGATTTCTGATGGTGTGCGCGAAATGGCTGCATCAAACAAATCATATTTTGCGGACTTTTCGCAGAGCTCTTTAAAAAAAACCCACACTAAATAACCTGAGGAGAAGATCATGAAAGAAGTCGTAGTAGTTGATTGTATACGTACACCTATGGGTCGCTCTAAAGGCGGTATTTTTCGCAATGTACGTGCAGAAACCTTATCTGCACACCTCATGTCAAAATTGGTTGAGCGTAATCCAAACCTTGATCCGAATGACATAGAAGACATTATTTGGGGCTGTGTACAACAAACTAAGGAGCAAGGTTTCAATATTGCTCGTAATGCACAGTTATTAACAGATATACCGCGTTCAACGGGTGCGGTTACAGTAAACCGCTTATGTGGTTCGTCTATGCAAGCCTTACATGATGCCACTAGTGGTATTATGTCTGGCCGTGGCGATGTGTATATGATTGGTGGGGTTGAACATATGGGCCATGTGCCAATGAATTTCAATCTAGACTTTCATCCGGGCATTGCTAAACACGCCGCCAAAGCATCAGGCAACATGGGCATGACAGCTGAATTATTAGGCCGTCAAAACGGTATCACTCGTGAAATGCAAGACGCCTTTGGCGCTCGCTCACATCAACGCGCTAATCAAGCCACCATCGAAGGCCGTTGGGCTAAAGAAATCGTTGCCACACAAGGCCATGATGCTGATGGTGTATTGAAGTCTATCAGTGTAGATGAAGTGATCCGTCCTGATTCAACAGTAGAAACCATGGCTGCCTTAAGACCGGTTTTTGATCCGGTTAATGGTACGGTCACGGCCGGTACTTCGTCTGCCTTATCTGACGGTGCATCTGCCATGTTGATCATGTCCGCTGATAAAGCTAAAGCACTAGGGCTAACACCACGCGCTAAAATTCGTGCCATGGCGGTAGCTGGTTGTGATGCAGCGATAATGGGATTTGGTCCAGTACCAGCTACCCAAAAAGCACTGAAGCGTGCTGGCATGACGATGGCAGATATTGAACTTGCCGAGTTTAACGAAGCCTTTGCTGCACAAGCATTGTCTTGTATCAAACAACTTGGTTGGATTGATAATTACGATGACAGAGTTAACCTCAACGGTGGCGCTATTGCACTTGGTCACCCTCTAGGATGTTCTGGCTCACGTATATCCACTACTTTGATTAATCTCATGGAAGACAATGATAAATCTGTCGGTTTGGCTACTATGTGTATCGGTTTAGGTCAGGGCATTGCTACAGTATTTGAGCGTGTCTAATAATGTTTAAGTGAAGCATCATATTAAGGGCTCCTAATTAGGAGCCCTTTTTTTCTAATCACCAGCACCAATACTCTCAGAATTTTCTGGTGATTGTTAAAAACACCGTTAAGATGTATTGATAGCGAAGTAATAATGATGAAAAAATCAGAGGCAGTTATTAATAGATTAAAGCGGCTAATTCAGTTGGCTGGCAGTGGTGAGAAATTAGAGCCACTGATTTTTGCGCAATTTAATGAGCTTTTAACTAAAGTTCCCCTGCTATATTTTATCTTGTGTACCAATTCTTTAGCACTGGCTTACACCCATTATGGTATCGCACCCGATTATCTAACCATATATGTGGCCGGTTTTTTAAGCGTTGCTTGCATTTTACGCGCCTTTAAGTGGCATACATTTAAACAAAAAACCTTCAGTCTTGAACAAGCCAAACACCAAATAAAAATGACGGTGTTGTTTTCCATTATAATGGGCATAGGATTTTCGCTATGGTGTTTTGTACTCTATGATTACGGAGATGTCAGCTTAAGGGCTCATATTGCCTATTTTATGTCGGTGACAGTAATTGGCATCATTGTCTGCCTAATTCATTTGCCAGCAGCTGTATGGTCTACCACGCTCACCGTAGGCATTCCTTTTGTGCTATTTTTTAGCGCTAGTGGGGAACCAATTTTTGTTGCTATTGCCATTAATTTCACCATGGTAGCGGGTGTTTTAGTGTTAATTACATTAAGTTATTACCGTGCATTTTCAAATGTTGTGATAGCCAAACAAGATTTGGTGGTACAACATGCACAAACACAGCGACTTAATGTTCAAAATGAATTATTAGCCAATCAAGATGGCCTAACAAAATTAGCCAATCGACGTAGCTTTGCCAATTACCTCAGTCAAAAACTCAATGAACTTAGCCATACCTCTAGTTTTATTGTTGGCTTAATTGACTTAGATGGCTTTAAGCCAGTGAATGATATTCATGGCCATGCAGCAGGTGATCGCGTTTTGATGGAAGTCAGTCAACGCTTAACCAAAGCGCTAAATGATGACTGCATGCTTGCAAGGATTGGAGGCGACGAATTTGCCATAGTCATCGACCACAGCGCCAGTCATAACGAAGTCGAAGCCTTTGGTAAAAAAATTACGCAAATCTTAGGGCAGCCCTTCATTATGCGCACTGGTTTAGTTCAAATTTCTGGCTCTTGTGGTTTTGCCATTTACCCTGAAGCCGGAGACACAGTAGATGCGTTAATGGAAAGAGCAGACTTTGCGCTATATCAGGCTAAATCAGAAGCCAGAGGCAGCACAGTAATTTTTACCGCTGAGCACGAACGCTTAATCAGACAGAAATCAAAACTAGAGTTAGCCCTAAATCAAAGTGTTAAAAACAAAGAACTGAGCTTACATTATCAGCCTATAGTGAATGGACAAACGGAACAATTATTGGGTTTAGAAGCGCTAGCCAGATGGGATAACCCAGAGCTAGGACACATATCACCAACCGAATTTATTGCCGTTGCTGAAAAAACAGGCATGGTAACCGAAATTACCTTAGGATTATTTGAACAAGCGGTATGTGACTTAAAGCTTTGGCCTGAGCATTTGTACTTATCATTCAATCTATCAGTCCATGATGTGATTAGTCATAAAACCCTACTTGAGTTGAAACGCATTGTTGATTTCCATGGCATTCCAAGTAAACGGATCCAATTTGAAATCACTGAAACTACCATGATGAGTGATTTAGACCTTTGCTCTGCAACCACTAAAAAATTGCAAGCTCAAGGCTTTATGATTGCCTTAGATGACTTTGGCTCTGGTTACTCAAGCCTGAGTTACATTCATAAATTGGCATTTGATAATCTAAAAATTGACAGCAGTTTCGTAGCAAACTTACTTCATGATCAACGTAGCCAAGGCGTAGTGAAAACTATTCTAGAATTATGCATTAGCTTTAATGTAAGTTGCACAGTAGAAGGGGTAGAAACCCAAGAGCAAAAAGACCTATTGTTAACCCTTGGTTGCAATAACATGCAAGGTTATTATTTTTATCGACCGGCACCCATCGAACAGTTTGACTTATCAGAAAACGTGAAGCTATTTGATTAGTTAACTCCTTAACGTTCCCAAGCTCAGGTTAGTTAGCGTTTGGTATGGTTAAAACCCCTTCATGGGTGATGTAAATTGGTAAGGAAAAGGTGCCTAGATCCAATTTAACTTTTAAGGTGTAACCGATTGGCGTTTCACGTGGTTTCAGTAAATCGGCAAATAACCTAAGACCACCAAACAAGTCGGCTTTTACATTAAGTTTAATATCCTCCTCACCATAAGCTGGCACTATCGGAAGTTGATTAGCCACACCAGAAAACACCTTGTTGCCTTCAATACTTGCGGTATATGACATGCCTTCTAAATTCAATGCAATGTTATTTGGATTAACCACTCGTAAGCCAATTTCAAAAGTGGGATTTATAATACCTCCTGGCAGTATCTTAAATGAGTTAACACTGACTTGAGGCTTCTCGAAATTAGGGTTTAAAGCAGTACATCCAGACAATATAACAAAAACAATAATCGCCATATACGATGTTAAAATCGGTTTCATGTTAGTTCCCTTTAAGTTTGCAAAGACTGTAACGCTAAAATAAGAGTACAACAACTAAGGTCTATCCATCTTTCGTTTAGCATGACAAACCTAGAGGACAATGAGTCAGTAACTATCTCCCCACTTATTTTAACAACACCTAAAAAATCGTAAATCCTATACATTTACCGATACTTTATACTACTCAGCTACTGTTCTAGTTACTATTGATATAGGCTGCTGATTAGCGTGTTCACTATATAGAAGTCAGAATGAATAAACGTTATCTAATCATCTCACCTGTTTTATTAATGCTTTGTGCCTGCGGCGGTGGAGGCGAAACAGCTCAAGTTCAAACTCCAGTAGAAGTTGCCCTGCCCGATACTCCCACTAATCCTGTAAGTGACGTTGATAGTCCAAACATCCTATTAATCATCTCCGATGATCAGGGTTTAGACGCTTCTGCACAGTACAATCTCAGTCAAAGTTTACCTTCTACTCCCACATTAGATAGTTTGGCGACAAACGGCTTAGTGTTTGATAATCTATGGGTAACGCCGGGATGTACCACCACCAGAAGTGCTTTAATTACAGGTAAATATGGCAGCAATACTGGTGTACTGGCAATTGGTGATGAATTGCCCGGCAGCGAAGAAGTATTACATGCCTATATAGCTAACAATGAAAAAACGGCTCACTATCAATCAGCATTAATTGGTAAGTGGCACTTAGGCGGCAACGGTGTCGCAAGTTCTCACCCTAATGATATGGGTATACCTTACTTTGCTGGTTCATTGGTGGGTGCTATTCCTGACTATTCAGCATGGACATTCACCACTAATGGTCAAAGTGAACAATCAAATGTATACAATACAACGCAATTAACCAACTCAGCTATTGATTGGATTCAACAACAATCATCTCCTTGGTTTTTATGGTTAGCCTATATTGCTCCTCATTTACCCATCCATTTACCCCCTGCAGATTTACACAGCCAAAACTTATCAGGCACGCAAACTGATATAGAAAACAACCCAAGAGCTTACTATTTAACTGCCATAGAGGCCTTGGATACAGAAATAGGCCGTCTACTCGATTCAATGAGTGAAGAGGAACGAGATAACACCCTAGTATTTTTTATTGGTGACAATGGCACCCCTGGCCAAGTGGCAGATACAACGGTATACGTGAATGGTAGCAAAGGCTCACTTAGCCAAGGTGGTTTGGCCGTGCCGATGATAGCGTCCGGTAAAGGCGTAACCCGGCTAAATGAAAGAGAAAGTGCTCTGATCAACGCCACTGATTTTTTTGCCACCATCGCACAACTATCGGGTAGTGACGTCAATCAAATTCACGATAGTATTAGTTTTAAAGAGTTATTAAGCGATGAATCTAGCGCAAACAGACAGTACAACTATGTGGAGTTTGAAAGTACCCGAGAGACTGGTTGGGCAATTCGTAATCAACAATATAAATTAATTGAATATAGCGATGGAGAGCAAGTATTGTACGATTTGCAGAACGATCCACTAGAGAAATCAGAGCTGCTAAGTAGTGGAGGAGATTATTCTCCGATTCTCTTAGAGTTAGTTACCGAGCTGGATAAAATTCGCTGAATGTAATAGCGTTGCCCGTCAGGACGTTAAATTTTTGCTAAAACTAACGTGCAACCTTTTGTTTAATCACCTGCACCAACCGCTGCTTAACTTGCGGAGTGAGGCCTAAACTGACTAAAAATGAAGAAAACGCAGAGATAAATACAATGCTCTTGAGGATCTTAAAACCGGTAAATAACATGACAACCACTAAAATAGCAGCATAAGCCAAACCAATCATACCGAGAAAGAAGCACATACCTTTAAGGTCTTTGTTCATTCTATTATCCTTTTTGCATCAACCATGTACAGTTTAGTCAGATAACCACAAATGTCATTTAGTAAAATGTTACAGGGTATTCGAAGCATTAGTGGAATCTGTTATTCTAAGGTTAACTTAGATTCTGTTTAAAAAACTCAATCGTACGTGACCAAGCAAGTTCAGCTGCTTTTGGTGCATAACGGCTGGTAGAGTCATTGTGGAAACCATGCTGCGTGTTAGGATAAAAATGCGCTGTATAGTTAACGTTATTAGCTTTCAAAGCCGCTTCATACTCAGGCCAAGTAGCATTCACCCGTTTATCGTTTTCTGCAAATTGGAGCATGATTGGCGCTTTGACATTTTTTACTAGATCACCCTTTGCTGGTGTACCATAAAATGGCACTGCGGCATCGATAAGCTCCGGCGCAGCAGCTGCCAGCATATTGCTCACATATCCGCCAAAACAAAAACCAACTACACCTAATTTGCCGGTGCTGGAATCGTGTTTTTTCAGATAACTGGCAGCCGCTATAAAATCTTGATCAATTTTTGCTCTGTCCATGCTGCGCTGCATACTTCGGCCATCATCGTCATTACCCGGATATCCGCCTAAAGGGAAAAGTGCATCCGGTGCAAACGCGATAAAGCCTTGTTTAGCTAAACGTCTTGCTACATCTCGTACGTAAGGGTTGAGTCCTCGGTTTTCATGCACCACTAACACAGCCGGTGCTTTACCATTCATGTTGCTGGGTACAACCAAATAGCCTCGACCTTTACCATGTCCATTCGGTGAATCAAATTCTTGATAGGTAGCTTTAATGTCACCGTCGTTAAAGGAAACTTGTTCTGCCAATGCGTAATTCGGTGTAAGAGCACTTGTCACTGCACCAAGTGTTAATCCCACAACGGATAATGAACCTAACCGGCCTAAAAAGGTACGGCGGTCAATATCACCATGAGCATAATCGTCATACCAGTCAAAGGCTTGTTGCGGAATTTTTTCTGGTGAGATGTGTGACATTGTTTTCTCCTAGTTAACCAATACGAATGAATAATTGTATACCAGCGTAGTCTAATCGTGCCGAGATAGATCAATTTTAAGCTGCCTGTTAAGACAAAAGCCCTTTCAGAGATAGTTCATTCAAAATATTCTCACACTTTTGTTTAAAAGTGTCTCTAAGCAACCTCACAGCCGGTGTAATAGATTGACGGCTAGGACAAATTATCCATAATTCTGTGACTCGAGGTGTAAATTTTGGCATCACACTCACCACTTTGCCTGATAACAGATCGGCCGATACATCCAAACAAGATTTAACCGCTAAACCTTTACCAGAAGCACACCAACGGCTGACTAGTTCTCCATCATTAGCAGCTCTGTCGCCGCTCATTTTGATTTTAAATTGTTCACCGTTACAGGAAAACGCCCATTCGTTATGGATAATGTCGTGCAATTGATAAAACAGCCCGTTGTGACCGGACAAATCATAAGGGTGTTTTGGTATGCCATGTTGCTCAAGGTAAGACGGTGCAGCGCACAGTAAACTGGGTACGTCGCATATTTTAAACCCATATACATTTGCGTCTTTGGGTGAACCATAACGCAATACAATATCCACTGGGTCTCGATAAAAATCGACTGTACTATCACTAATGTGGGCTTTTAAACTAAGCGCCCTATGGATGTGCATAATCTCATCTAACCAAGGAATAGCCAAATTACGCCCTAGGTCTGAAGACAACCCTATACGTAGTTCACCTTCTACCACATCGATATCACTCTTTACATTTTGCTTAGCGAAGTCGAGGGTAGCCAAAGCTTGCTCGCAGTGGGGTATGTATCGTTCTCCTGCGTTTGACAGCCTGAGTTGCCTGGTAGTACGAATAAATAAGTCAATACCTAAGGCCTTTTCAACACGCTTTAGGGCGGCACTGGCGGTAGCTGTTTGCATATCTAGGCTTACCGCTGCCGCAGTGATGCTGTGAAATTCAGCCACTTTTAACACTACCTGTAAATCTTCTATTAACATATTGTCAAAAATAATTTGATAATGATTCAATGATTATGCTGTTTATTATAAACAATTCAAGGACTATGCTTTGCCCAAGTTAATTATCAACTGGAAAACAAATATGAAAGCGATTGGATATACCTCATCACTACCTATCTCAGATGAAAACTCTCTGATAGATATTGAACTACCCAACCCTATTACAAGCGGACGGGATATTTTGGTTAAAGTTAATGCCATAGCCGTCAACCCAGTAGATTACAAAATACGTCAGAACGTAGTTTCAACTGATGGTAGTTTTAAAGTAATAGGTTGGGATGCAGTGGGTGAAGTCGCAGCAGTTGGTAACAAAGTTAGCCAATTTAAATTAGGCGATAAGGTTTATTATGCGGGTGATCTTAATCGTCAAGGCAGCAACGCTGAATACCAATTAGTAGATGAGCGGATCGTAGGTTTTAAACCTAATAGCCTGTCTGATGCGGACGCCGCAGCTTTACCACTAACCACGATTACTGCATGGGAATTATTGTTTGAGCACTTATCTATTAAACAACAAAATCCAGATGCCATACAGAAAACTGATGAAGTGATTTTAGTCGTAGGCGCAGCGGGTGGAGTGGGTTCAATTTTACTGCAACTAGCAAAGACCTTAACTGGCGCAACAATTATTGCAACAGCTTCAAGGCAAAGTTCGCAAGATTGGGTTAAGAAATTAGGAGCTGATTACGTAGTCGATCACACTCAAGCTTTGCAGCCACAAATTGAAGCACTCAGTATTGGTCAAGTGACTCATGTCGCAAGCTTAAATGGGAGTCCAAAATATATGGATACTTACACCGAATTACTTGCTCCATTTGGAAAAATTGCATTGATTGATGATCCCGGAGCATTTGATATAACTCTCCTCAAAGCAAAGAGTCTTTCACTTCACTGGGAGTTTATGTTCGCCCGCGCAATGCATCAATCAACAGATATGATGGAACAAAGTCGCTTACTTAATCGAGTTTCTGAGTTAGTTGATAAAGGTTATATACAAACCACAACAGGTAAAAATTTGGGCTTAATTAATGCTGCTAACTTAAGAGCCGCACATGCAGAACTAGAATCAGGTAGCTCAATTGGCAAGATTGTGTTGCAAGGCTTTTAAACACCAACCAACTTTAGAATGGAATAAATATGACAACACTTACTATCGTCGCCAATATAAAAGCCGAAGCCAACAAAATTGATTTGGTAAAAGAACAACTAGTTAAATTGATCGATACTACTCGCGCTGAGCAAGGATGTATCAACTATGATTTACACCAAGATAACAACAATCCAGCACATTTTGTATTTTACGAAAACTGGGAAAGTCGTGAGTTATGGCAAACGCATATGGCCAATCAACACTTGCAAGACTATATGACTGCAACAGATGGCGCAGTCGAAGAATTCACCTTAAATGAAATGGCAAAAATCGCTTAATTTCACTCAATTATAGCCAATCCTAGATTGGCTATAATTCTATTCAAACGCCCCAGAAACATCTCACCTACAGCTTGTTTACAAAACCCACTATAGTCGTAAAGTTTACGGTACTTAAGTACTTAAACTACCAGTAAATTGATCTGTCTGATGACCTAACAATATAAGCCTAAATCTGTAGAATCCGCGCCTCTCCTAATCAGACCGATTTTTAGCCAATTATTTATATAGAGGTATGGCAGTGAATTTTCCGACCCACAGATTTTATGAAGACGTATTGGCACTGTTTTGTGCAGGTGTATTGGTATCTTTTGGTGTGGTGTTGTTTGGTACCCATAATTTACTGACTGGTGGTACAGCAGGCATTGCGATAATTGGCACACACTTAGTTGATTTGAACTTTGGATTGTTATTTTTTTTAGTTAATTTACCCTTTTATTACATTGCTTGGACACAGCTGAGCAAACGTTTCACCATTAATACTTTTATATCAGTGACTATGGTGTCAGTGATGACCGAGCAAATGCAAAATCTGATCAATATTCAGAGTATTCATCCAATATTTGCCACTGTCGCTGGGGGAATGTTAATTGGTGTGGGTTTGTTAATTATGTTTAGACATAAATCTAGTCTAGGCGGTTTAGGTATTTTAGCCCTTTACCTACAGAACAAATTTAACATTCGAGCGGGCAACTTCGGTTTATTGGTAGACTCGGTCATTCTGACTTCCTCAATCTTTATCTTTAGTATTGATTTGGTGATTTTATCTGTCATCGGTGCCATCACGCTTAACTTACTAATTGCGGTAAATCATAAGCCAGGTCGCTATCAAGCTTATGTTGAATCAAAGAAAACTAAGACTATTGATAAAGATGCTACCTTAGAAGAAGAGTTATTAGGTGTCATTGATTAATATAACACTAACGTTCAAAAATAATATTAAGCGCATATTTCAACTTCTCACAAACTGTTCTTAACACAAATAAAAAGGCCAAAGTGTAAGTACTTACTTTGGCCTTAATCTATACATTATATAACAGTATAATGGTTACCAAGCTAAAATTGATGACATATATATTTTAGCTCAAAGCCCTTAACATCCACGCTGTTTTTTCATGCACACGCATTCTGTCTGAGACTAATGCTGCAGTGGATTCGTCGTTTGCTTGTTGCGCCGATGCTAATACCGTACGACAGGTTTTTACCACTGTTTCATGACCGGTCAACAAAATTTTGACCATCTCAGTTCCGGACGGTACGCCGTCTACTTCTTGAATCGAGCTCAATTTAGCAAAGGCTTTATAGGTCCCAGGTGCGACCACATCTAAGGTACGAATACGCTCGGCAATATCATCAACTGCCAAAGCTAATTCGGTATAATGTTCTTCGAACATTAAGTGTAATTCTCTGAACTGCGCACCGGTAACATTCCAATGAAAGTTATGTGTCTGAAGATATAAAGTATAAGAATCAGCTAATAGACACTTTAATCCTTGAGCGATTATTTCCCTGTCTTTTTCGTTGATACCAATATTGATAGTACTCATTGTTTGCTCTCTTTTTGAGGTGAGAATGTCAGCAAACAATAGTCGTTATGAGGTTTAATGGCTAATGAGAAATATCAAACAATCCAATCGCTTTATCTAATCAATACATGCAACTGCAATAGTTTATCTGTATTAAACTGCAAACAATTGTTGGGGATCCTGAAATGCCTTAAATTCTAAAGCATTACCACTGGGATCAAGAAAAAACATAGTCGCTTGCTCACCTGTTTGTCCTTCAAATCGAATATATGGCTCAATAACAAACTCGACTTTAGCGGCGCGTAATTTGTTTGCCAACGCTTGCCAATTTTTCCAGTTTAATACCACGCCAAAATGAGGAACTGGCACAGCATGATTATCCACCTCATTATGTTTAGGCATACTTGGCATCTCAGTCACAAGATGGGTTACTAGTTGGTGCCCAAAAAAATTCCAATCAACCCACTGTTCAGAGCAGCGACCTTTTTCACAACCTAGCAAGCTACCATAGAAAGCTGTGGCTTGCTCTAAATCAATTACGGGTATAGCTAGATGAAATGGACTAAGTGACATTAAGGTTCCTATATTAATTTTTTAAGTAACTTAAATTTCTTGTCAGTGAAAGGAGGATAACGTAACGGCACGTCAAACCAAAAACTACGTTTCATCACAGCTTTTAAATGACTAAAATTATCAAATCCAATTTTTCCATGATAGGCACCGGTACCACTATTACCAACACCTCCGAAGGGTAGGTTAGGATTAGCAGCAAACATAAAGCCATCATTAATACACACCATACCGGCACTAGTTGAATCTAAAACTTGTTGTTCAAAGTCGCTATTTTTACTGAACAGATATAAGGCTAGGGGTTTAGCTCGCTCATTGATAAAGGGTATAGCTGCCTCAATATTTTTAATTGTTACTATTGGCAATACCGGACCAAAAATTTCTTCCTGCATTATGCGGCTGTCATGGGCGGGATTGAGCACAATAGTTGGCTCAATATATTTATTGGCTACATCATGTTTGCCACCATGCACAACATCTTGGCTGTCCAAGTAACTGACAATACGCGCTAAGTGACGCTCACTTACAATACGACCATAATCTTGGCTAGTAGCTGCGTCAGCACTATAAAATTCTGTGATTTTGTTTTTAATTGCTTCAATAAGTTTGGCGGAAAATGCCTCTTCAACCAGCACATAATCTGGTGCCACGCAGGTTTGTCCTGCATTCATCCATTTGCTCCAGACAATTCTGGCTGCAGTCACATCAAGATCAGTCGAGCTGTCGACAATACAAGGGCTCTTACCACCTAACTCTAGGGTAACGGGTGTTAAAAATTCTGCTGCAGCACGCATGACTATTTTGCCCACTACTTCGCCACCGGTGTAAATAATATGATCGAACTGATGTTTAAGTAATTCAGTTGTTTCGGCTACCGCACCCTCTACGACCGCAAAGGTCTCATTATCCAAATATTGGGGGATCAATTGTGCAACCAACTTAGACATATTGGCTGATAATTCTGAGGGTTTAATAACCGCACAGTTTCCAGCGGATATTGCAGCAACTAAGGGAGACAGCACCAACAACAATGGATAATTCCATGCACCGATGATTAAAATGCTGCCTAGAGGCTCTGGCAATATATAACTTTTAGCTGGCTGGGCCACAATAGGAGTTGAAACTTTGCGTGGCTTCATCCACTTTTTTAAATGTTTAAGCGAATGATCCACCTCGCTGATCACTCCGCCTAACTCAGCCGTCCAAGACTCCATATCACAACGACCAAGATCCTGTTGCATGGCGACAAAAATTTTATCTTGCTGCTCAACCACCATCTTTCTGATTTGTTTGAGTTGTTCGATACGCCAATCAATAGTTTTGGTTTTACCTGAAGCAAAAGTATTTTTTACCAACTGAATTTTAGGCGCGATATCTGAGATCGACGGTAACTGAGAATCATTCGAAAGTGGTGCTGCTTGCATGGAATACCCGTAACAATTGTACTTTATATACTCATGTTACCTCAGAAAATACCAAGAGGATCAATCAAAACACGGTAAAAGGTACAAATACATAATATAAATTTGAATAGTAGTGATTTACTGAAATCCCAAACGCTGTAACAAAGAAACCAAACTAGTAGGCGTGACAGGTTTAACTAAGAAACCTTCTGCACCATCCTCGATGGCTTGTCGAATATTATTATCTGAACTACTCGCAGAACACATCACCACTTTACTACTTGGGCTTTTAGCTCGCAGATGTTTAAGTAGCTCCAAGCCGTTCATTGAAGGTAGATTGATATCAACTAGTATCAAATCAAAAGTAACATGTTGGACTTTTTCTATTGCCACTTCCGCACTGTCTGCGGTTTCGACAAATTCGTAACCCATACGTTTAAGCACCAAGCTAGAAAACGTACGTATGGCTTCTACGTCATCTATAACTAAAATATTTGTTTGATTCACCAGCATCCAACTTTTTATCTTTTACAAGATACTTTTGTCACAAAAAATCAGCAAAAAAATACTCCATTGCTTTTGTTCAGTGAAGTACATCGTTTTAATCAATAAAAAGGTAAACTGAATGGGTATATTAAACTTCTAAGTTGAGTTCTAAGGTTTGGTTTTGCTAGGATTGTGCATCAACCTATTTCGGATAATTATACTAAGGTGAGGAATGTTGAATTACCTTAGTTTTTGGCTATGTTTGTATTAACTGTTGTTGAACACTAAACATACTGTTTTTATTGAACTTTTCATCATTGTCCAAATATCT
>NZ_CAJWCF010000011.1 GCF_913020055.1 uncultured Paraglaciecola sp.
CATGCATCACGATCGGGTAATTAGCACGAATTTGCTCTAAGTAATAACGCGGTTTTCCACCGGCAACCATATAATTCTCAGAGATGATTTCAAACCAATCTACTTTGGGGTTGTTATCTATTACTTCGGCAAAATGTTGTGTTCTAAGGCCTAGGCCAAAACCAAGAAATTTATCTGACATAAAAGGTTGCTACTGATTAGATTGAAATAATGAAATGTAAGCCAACACAACTTGCGCCGGTTGGCTCACAATACTCTAGCCGACTTTACCACCAACATCCGCACAAGATTTAGCAGGCATAGCGACAAAACCTTGACCTTTACATGAGGCATGCCCAGCACAAGAATTTGTAGCTGTTTTACAATCGTTATGGCCACCGCAAATATTCACATCATTACAGTGCACTAAATCCGCCTTGGCAATTGTGCCAACCCAGCTATCTTTGACACTGCCACCTATATCACCACACGCCTTAGAAGGCATGGCTACAAAACCTTCACCTTTACAAGATGCTTGGCCCGCACAGGCATTGGCTGCTGTTTTACAATCATTATGGCCACCACAAATGTTGGCGTCATAACAATGTACTAAATCTGTTTTTGCGCCACCTAGAGAAGATGCTGCAACATCGGTTGAATTTGTATTAGCGGTCGCACCGCAACCAGCGAATCCGGCAACCATCATTGCCATTGCTGCACCAGTAAGTTTGTTCATGTTTTAATGTCCTGTAAATAAATGTGTTTAATCAAAGGTAATACCAATTAATTATTCTGTTTGGTATACATTGCAGCGTTTTTAAAACTAACCAAACAACATCCTGGAGTTTAGGTTAGTTATTAAAATACTGTGTTGCACTATTCACATGTGAGTACGTAACCAAAGACCACTGGACATCGAATTATCTTTCAAAGGTGAAAATAACGATTGCACAAAATAGCTTTTTAGAGCGTTTCTCTTAATACTATGAAACTTACGTGAAATATTTTAAATACATTGTTTAGGCTATTTAAAATAGGGGGGAGGATTATCAATAGCTATAATGGATTTGCAGAGAATGTCTCCACGAAATATTTAATGCATTATTTTGTAGTGATTAGTGGCCGTACACATAAATAAAACGGTTAGCTTAAAACAAGACATTAATTCCAAACTAATGCTGCAATTGAGAATAATTCCAGCATCAGTTTAGTCAAAAGAAATAGCCATTTAAATACGCTATTTTAAGTATTCATAACAAAGAGCTAGTAACCTATTTTATTCTTTTTCTAACCGCACCTAGACCAAGAAAACCTAACGCCAGTAACGCTAACGAACTAGGTTCTGGAACAGAAGAGACCCTTACATCATCCAGAAAATTACCATAAGTCCAACGATGTTGGTCAATGGATGAAAAAGTTAATGTGGCGGTATTATCATCTGCAATAAAACTATCAGAGTAAGTACTCCAATCACCTACAACATGATCGTCAAGTTCATAATATAAGCCATCAACTTGGACACTAAAACTCTCAAGGCTTCCGCTAGCATTGGCTAACCTTGCACTATAGGCAAAAAACAAATCGTAGCTTTGGCCAGCTATCGTGTTAAATGTTTGGGATATAGTCCAAGTACCACTATTCTGACCATGTGAATTAAGCTCTGCATGATAACTTCCTTCATAAGAGTCTATCCCTAAAGTACCCCATAATTCTAAATTACTGCCATCCCAACCAAGTACGTCATTAGAGTCATAGTATTTCCAGCCTCCGCCACCGCCGAGTGCTGAGTTAGGAGAATTATCTTCAAATCCACCATTTACAATCAAATTGGCGTTAGCCGAAGCAGCATAAAACGCAACTAAGATTGAACCAACTATTACATCTCTTATCAGTCTTAAAATCGTCATTTTTAGTTCCTATTAACTCTGCTAGATTATCAATAGGATAACCAGACGATAAAAATTAAAATATGGCCAAACTGTCCAATCTTAGAATAATGAACAAATTTACATCATCTATATTAAGGCTCAATAAGACAGTATTTAAGCAGGGAAAATTCAAATGGTTTAGTAAAGAGACTTAACTTGACTCTTTAATAAAATTTGTTGTTAAAGAACATCGCTAAATTAAGTGCTTGTGCATTTGTGGTTTGATCACATAATAGTGTTTTCACTATCACTTTGTGCAGATGAATAAACATCAATCATCATTGTTTCTAACGGAAGCCGTTAATCGCTTACTAAGTGATTCTGAGTTACCAGCATCATTGACTATTGAGCAGAGTGCATCTGCTTTGGCCATGAGTATGACCTCGTTTAGGCGCAAACTCACTCAAGAAGAAACAAGTTTTAAACTCATTCAAAGTAAATTTTTAAATGAACTGTGCGTCAAAGTATTACTAACGATGCAAACCAAGATTGATGATCTGGCAATTAAGTTGGGGTATTCGGAACGTGCAACATTTGAGCGAGCATTTCGGAAAAAGTTTGGGATTACACCGTCACAGTTTCGTGAACTATCTTTAATAGGTAGTGTTGAGAGTAGTTATCAGAAACTGACTGAGATAGCTGAAAATATGCCACCGATGCGTGATAGCTGTCAGCAGTTGTTGCGAGAAAAGGACCTAGGCAGCCTAGATCTGAGCCGGGTGATTGAGATTATTGGTAAAGACGTTATTTTTTCTGGTCGAATTATGGGACTTGCGAGTAAAGCCATTTATGGTAGCACTCCGAAAACCCTAGAAGATGCGGTTGGTCGAAAATTAGGCATTGATAACGTTGTTAATTTTGCCATTGTTTATGCGGTTCAAGATGCACTACAAGAACATGTTGAGCAGGTTATTATTGACCGATATAGTCCGGCTTTATTATTGGCTCCAAGGTTGTTTCAATGTGTGAGAAGGCTGTTGGTTCCTGATATTACATTTGATATTGGACTAACAGAACAAGTCTTGGTGTTTTCTCTATTAGGAATATTTTTGTTAAGTCATAAAAGCACATATAAGCATGAGATGATGTTATATGCGTTACAAGGCATAGATGATCTACACTCACTAAATCAGCATATTCGCGAATCAATGGCCATAAGTCTTTATTCAGCCTCCTCATTGATGTTGTCGTTGTGGCATATTGATGCAAGTTTAGTTAAACAGCTTAACCATTTGGATAAAATTAGTAGGCTAAGAGTCAAAGGAAGCCAACAGGATGAATTGGTGTTATTTATGTTGTCGTGTTTGTATTTTGCAGCGGCAGGGCACACTGATTTTAGTGCCTTAGAACAAAAAGCAGAGTTACTAAGTATTCGACATTTTGATGAAATAAAACAGCTTTTGTCTGAATTAAATTGATCCCTATTGGTGTTCTGAAATCTGCCTATTATCAGGGTTGGCAACTGACCAATAAAGCCCTTCAATTGGTTTGTTTTTTATCTTGGTACTCGGCTACTGACATAAACAGTGCTGTTAGGCCCAAGGTTGGAAACCTAATACTTGATTGATTATATGCAGCAGCATCGCTAGGCAAAATTTGTCCAGATACGATATCCATGTAGATAAGTCTTTGTTTCATCTAGGGCAAATTTAGCTTTTTCTGGGCTGGTAAAAGTGGGGGGGGGGAAATAGCTCCATTGGTAATGACTAACCTGACGCCATAAGACATCAGGGGCATTTCATTAGTGTCTGACAATCAGGATAGAGAAAATAAGTCTTTTTAAATTTAGGATGTTTATAAGGGACGAATTGAACGCTTAGCAGAGAAGCGACTTAGGTGTTTAATACCTTGGCTAAGAATATTGGGGTCAACCTGACTAAGGGCTTCGTCACCTGTTTGTAAATCAAAAACACGTACGTTTCCATTATTCATTATCTCAATCCGTTGTTTACTGGTGAGTAACAATACTTTGCTGCCTTGTGTACTGACAATATAGTTAAGATTGCCTTTTTGGGTAAGCGTATTGCCAGTGCTGTATGCCTTAGATTGTGCTGCACAGCCCAATAAATTTAAAGCAGTCGGGGCAATGTCTTCCAGACTAGCCATGGATTTATTAATTGTAATATTGCTTAGTAATGCATTGTTGAGAGTGTCTTGATTAACCAAATTGGTCACTATAACGTGATATTGGGCTAAGACATTTTCAGTTAAAAGCTCATTTAATTGACCAACTTGAACAAAACCAACAGATAAATTACTCGAGGCATTGAAGATATTTTGCTTAAACTGCTGCCAATCTTGCTGATAAGTAGCAAGCCGTTGACTGCTGCTATTGTCTAGATACAAAGATACGCTAAGTCCCATTGAACTGGGTAACTGTAGTAATAATGGCGCGTAGCTTTGTAAGGCTCCGTGATATAGCTCAGGTAACCCGTATAAAATAGTGGTGATGCCATTGTCTAAAGAGGATTGTAATAAATAGTGATGCTCAAATTTAGACAGACCAGTGATGGTATTCGGCATTTCTCCTTCTACTAGAGACAGTAACAATACTCTTTTGCTGCTATCGACCGAACAATAAACGGGTTCCGCTGGATAGGTGATGCCTTTAATTGTTTTATTAAACTGCAAAGCTTTACGTTGTTGATAGTCTTCTATATCAAGCAAACTATATTTAGCCATTAACGTTTTAGCAGTCGCTGGGTAGGACAGGGGAAACATATTGTCTTGTTGAACAATTGGCTGATAGAGGTTGGCATCGGCCCAAACATGTAATGCATGGGTAATAACAAAACAACTGACAAAAAAACTGCTTATAGGTAAACCAAATTTGCGTTTTTGTACTCTACCAATACGTTGCCATAAAGCGTTGGCAACAATTAATTGAAAAGACAACCACACAACAAACAATAGCAGTAAGAATCCCCATTGCTGCCAACCAAACTGAGCCATAGCCGTTTGGGTTTCGTTGCGAATAAGTTCTGCCGAGTTAAGACTAAGGTGCACGCCATATTTGTTATAAAGTAAGGCATCAAAGGCTAACAAGGCCAAACCAGATGCGGCTAACACTGAACTTAGCACTTTTACCACTTTTGCATTAGGCACCAAGTAACAAAGTGGCAAAATAAGTATAACAAAACCAAAAAATGTCAGAAAACCAATATGGCTTATCCAATTGGTGAATAAGTATAATATGCCGATTACTGAGCCAGGAGCTGGGGAGTTGAGAATATAAATTGCAGCAATAGTGACAGCAATAACAATATTAAGCAGCGCAAACCAATGGCCCCAATTAACTAACTGGGTAACTAATTTTCTGCGTGGTGTTTCTGCTAGGATCATTTAACCTGTCGACCTTTTTTTATTTTCCATTGATACTTTTTAATAGCACTTGTGTAAACTGTTCGGCCATTTGTTGGCGCTGGTTTTCTGGAACTTGTTGTTGGAAAATACTAGTTACAACATTACCTAACACCATAAGTGAGAGGTCTCGGGTCGCTTGATTCTTCTCTAACGCAATAATGACGTCATGCATGATGGCTTCAAATTGGCTGTCAGAGTATTTGGATTGTTGTGGCATGTTGCTTAACTCAAAAATAATAGCAATGTGTATTGCTGCGATAGTATCAATGGTCTAGATAAAATGCGAATAAAGCAGCGACCAAATTTAATTGATTTTTGTTAAGGAAAAAATGTGAGTGCGTTAATCCATCACTTTGTTGTACACCAATTAGCTGTTAACCAACAACAAGAGCTTACGCTAGTGCCAAGAGCGAGTTGTTTTGATGTGAGCCCTGAGATTGAAAACTTAGCGCAACAAATCAATCATGCTTTTAATACTAAACCCGGTAAAGGGGTAGGCGCGTTTGTGACTGAACAAGCAGAAATAGTCAGTGTAAGTAGCGAAAGTTCAGATGATGAAGAGCCTAAAGTGTTAACTCCCCACGCTGTGTCATTTAAAACATTGTTAGAAGACATGCAGTCTGAACAGAACGACTTTGTTGAATTTAGTGTTCAAGCCAGTGAGTTGTTGAAAAAGTCTTTAATTGATACAGGTACGCTTGAAACTGGGTTTGTGGTGTTTTGCCATTACCAATTCTTAGCCACAGATTATTTAATGATTGCGATCATTAATACTAAACATCATGTTGAGATTACTGGCGACTTAGAGCTAACCAGTAGTGACCATTTAGATTTAGCCAAAATGCAATTGGCGGTTAGAATTGATATGACTCAATTAGCCGTGAGTGCTGAACAACTGCGTTATATCAGTTTTATTAAAGGGCGAATGGGGCGAAAAGTTTCTGATTTTTTTATGCACTTTATCGGCTGTGAAGAATTGGTTGATATTAAACAACAAAATAAACAGTTGTTGACTACAGTGGATGCGTTTTTAGCATCTGAACAACTAGACCCAACTGAAAAGCACCAAGCACGAGATACTGTGTCTGCGTATTACAAAGAAAAACTTGAGCTGGGTGAAGATATTCAGATTCAGGAATTGGCCGCCAAGTTACCTAGTGACCATATAAGTTTTGAAGAATTTAACCAACAAGCTGAAGCGCCGGTCGAAGAACAATTTCAAGCTGACCGCAGTGCATTGAAAACCCTTGCCAAATTCAGTGGTCAAGGTGGAGGTGTTTCACTTAGCTTTGAACGTAAATTATTGGGTGATAGGGTGAGTTATGATGCAGGTTCGGACACTTTAATGATCAGAGGTATTCCACCTAATTTGAAAGATCAGCTTTTGAAGTCACAAAGCTGACATCTGGCTGCTTATCTATATAATACAGTTAATATAACAACAGACACTTTACACAGAACAGGACACAACTATTCTTTATGCAATTATTCGTTAATGATTTGACCGTGATGGATTTTTCTTACCTTTGCCCTGAGCGCGGTATGGTGGGCGAAAGCTGGATAGTAGACGTGGTCCTAAGTGGTGATTTGAATGAAGAAAGCATGGTTTTGGACTTCGGTAAGGTCAAGAAACAACTTAAACATCTTATTGACGAATACATAGATCATAAGCTTTTAGTGCCTGTTGAGCATGAATACAGTCAAGTTGAGCATGACGAAAAATCAGACAGAGTAAAAGTTGATTTTATTCGCCCGAACAATAAATCTATTCATTTGAACTGCCCGGCTGAAGCCTATGCTTTTGTGTATTCTCAAAATGTCACTATGCCTTCTGTGAGCGATTATCTTAAAGATGTGATTGCCACACACTTACCTGAGAATGTAGCCGGCATTGAGTTGAATTTACGAGCGGAAGTAATCAATACGCCATTTTACCACTACACTCACGGCCTTAAAAAGCATGATGGAAACTGCCAACGCATTGCTCATGGTCATCGTTCTAAAGTTGTGGTGTTCGAAAACCAACATGAAAGTATCAAATGGCAAGAATACTGGGCAAAAAGATGGTGTGACATATACATTGGATCTAATGAAGATATTGTAGACATTAATGAAACCGTTTTTTCGTTGTTGTATACAAAAGCAGAACAACACCATGTATTTGCATATGAATCTTCACAAGGTCGTTTTGAATTGGCTATCCCTAAATCAGAATCAGAAATGATTGATACAGATACCACGGTTGAATGTTTAGCTCAGTATATGGCAGATGAACATAAACGTTTAGACAGTAGTAGCGCGTTCAAAGTGTTGGCTTATGAGGGCGTGGGTAAAGGAGCAATAGCGTTTGCTTAGACTTGTTTTAATTTGTTTAGTGACTGTTTGTTTTTCTACCTTCGCGGCATTCGCTAGTGACATTCAACTCAAAGGCGAAATGACTCAAGGAAGCTTGATCCGTGGCCAAGTGCCAGTCGGAAACCAAGTTTGGTTAAACGATAAGCCAATAAAAGTATCACCCGATGGATATTTTGCTTTTGGATTTGGTCGAGACGAAAAACTATCTCACGAGCTCAAATGGTCAGATAATCAAGGTACAGAACATCTCCAGTTGCTGCAATTACAAGCGAGAACGTACGCGATTCAAAAAATTGAAGGTATTCCTAGTAAATACGTTAGCCCACCCAAAAAAGTAAGTGAACGTATCAAACTCGACAATCGACAAGTCGGTAAAGCTAGAACCTTAAATGATGAACGAACCGACTTTTTTCAAGACTTTATTTGGCCCGCTGCGGGACCCATTAGTGGGGTGTATGGCAGTCAGCGCGTATTTAATGGCACACCCAAACGCCCTCATTTTGGTGTTGATGTGGCTGCACCAACTGGTACGTCCGTATATGCTCCTGCTAACGGCATTGTAACGTTGTTTGTTCCGGATATGTATTATTCAGGTGGCACCATGATCATCGATCATGGGCATGGCGTGTCTTCTACGTTTTTGCATCTAAGTAAGGGGCATGTAGAAGCGGGAACCATAGTAAAACAAGGAGATTTGGTGGCAGAAATTGGTGCCACAGGTCGCGCTACTGGCCCTCATCTAGACTGGCGAATTAACTGGTTTAAAGAAAGATTAGATCCCGCACTTTTGGTACCTAAGCGTTAAACTTAGAGTAAAAGCTTAGTAATAAACAAAAAGCTTAATATTTACCCTCGCGTTTTCCCTTAACTTCTGTATAATTCGCGCCCTGCCCAGTTGCCCCCGCTTGTGGGAAAGCGGATGAATCATACGACTCGAAGGGGTCAAGGTATTGATTTTTAGCGGTTTTGTGTAGCAGTCGGTAGTGAAATATCGAACACAAAATCATGTAACGATTATTTATATATTTCGGGTAATTTTAAATGAAAACTTTTGTTGCAAAGCCAGAAACGGTAAAACGTGAATGGTATGTGGTTGACGCCGCAGACAAAACTCTTGGTCGTTTAGCGACTGAGATTGCTAGCCGTTTACGCGGTAAGCATAAGCCAGAGTACACTCCTCATGTGGACACTGGTGATTATATAGTTGTGATCAACGCTGAGAAAGTCACTGTTACTGGCAATAAAGCTAAGGGCAAGATTTATTATTCTCACTCTGGTTATCCAGGCGGTCTTAAAGATACGACGTTTGAAAAGTTACAAGCTTTCAAACCAGAGATGATCATTGAAAAAGCGGTTAAAGGTATGTTGCCTAAAGGTCCACTTGGACGCGATATGTTCCGCAAAATGAAAGTCTTCGCTGGCCCTGAGCATAAACATGCTGCTCAGCAGCCTCAAGTCTTAGACCTTTAAGGAGCATTACAGATGGCAGATAATCAATATTACGGCACTGGCCGACGCAAAAGTTCTACCGCTCGTGTTTTTCTTCGCGCAGGTAGTGGCAACATTGTAGTTAATCAACGTCCTCTTGACGTTTTCTTTGGTCGTGAGACTGCACGTATGATCGTGCGTCAACCGCTAGAGTTAGTTGAGATGACTGAAAAGTTTGACCTTTACATCACCGTTGCCGGTGGTGGTATTAGTGGTCAAGCTGGTGCAATTCGTCACGGCATTACACGTGCCTTGATGGAATTTGACGAAACACTTCGTCCAGCATTACGTAAAGCGGGCTTTGTTACTCGTGATGCACGTAAAGTTGAGCGTAAGAAAGTGGGTCTTCATAAAGCACGTAAACGTCCACAATTCTCAAAACGTTAATTGTCAGACGACAAAGACTTTTCAAAAACCCAGCTTTTGCTGGGTTTTTTATTGCCTACCTTTTGTACAAATATCCTTTATCCAATCAATATTCTCTTAAAAATCTGTTAAGTATCGGTAATTCTTCATTTTATTAACGATTTCCTTGTCTTTTATGTGGGTTTTCTTTTATCATTTTCGGTTAATAAGAAAACTTTATTTCTTAAGTCTCATATAAGTCATTTGAAATATAAAGTGTGGTCAAATTAACTCTCGGAGATTAGTGGATGAGCAATGTATCTTTAGATGCGCATGATTCGTCTGAAGCCGAAAACCAACCAAGCAATAGTAATAGACGCCGATTTTTAACGGTTGCGACTTCTGTTGTTGGTGGTGTCGGTGTAGTCGGTGCTGCAGTACCCTTTATCGCATCCTGGAACCCCAGTATCAAAGCAAAAGCTGCTGGTGCTGATGTTGAAGCGGATATTAGTAAAATCCAACCAGGTCAGTTGATCAGAGTTATCTGGCGAAGCAAACCCGTTTGGATTGCCCGCAGAACGCCTGAATTACTTGCTTCATTATCTAATGTTGAAGATCAACTGAAAGATCCCAACTCCGATGAAGAGCAGCAGCCAGCATTCGCTAAAAATCAATATCGTTCTTTAAAAGAAGAATATTTGGTATTGGTGGGAATCTGCACTCATTTAGGATGTTCACCACAACATTTGAAAGATGGCGCATTTGAAGAATACGTTGAAGGGGTAGCGGAAGGGTTTTTCTGTCCCTGCCATGGCTCTAAGTTTGATATGGCTGGTCGGGTTTTTCAAAATGTACCAGCAGGTTTGAACTTGGTTGTACCGCCCTATATGTTTATTGACGACAATACTATTTTGATTGGTTCCGAAGAAGGGGCAGCATAACATGTGGAAAAATTTGATGGACTGGGTTGAATATCGTCTTCCCATAATGCGCGTTGCCAATATGCACGCCATTCAATATCCCGCCCCTCGAAACATGAACTTTTGGTACATGTTTGGATTTTTAGCGACCATAGTATTAGTTAACCAAATCGTTACAGGCGTATGGCTAACTATGAGCTATACACCTACTGCTGAAGAAGCATTTGCTTCAGTGGAATACATCATGCGTGATGTCGAATACGGTTACTTACTACGCTATATGCATAGTACGGGAGCGTCGGCGTTCTTTATTGTTGTTTATTTGCACATGTTCAGAGGCATGATTTACGGCTCTTATCAAAAGCCCCGTGAGTTATTGTGGTTGTTCGGTATGTTTATTTACTTAGCGCTTATGGCTGAAGCCTTCATGGGATATGTACTTCCATGGGGACAAATGTCTTATTGGGGTGCTCAAGTTATTGTATCTTTGTTTAGTGCTATTCCAGTGATTGGCCCAGATTTAGTTATTTGGATCCAAGGTGATTATGTTATTTCTGGTGCCACATTAAACCGATTCTTCGCTTTGCATGTTATTGCACTACCTCTAGTGATAGTGATTTTGGTGTTCTTGCACATAGTGGCATTGCATGAAGTAGGCTCTAATAACCCTGATGGAACTGACGTTAAACGTAAGAAAGGTTCTCTAAAGGAAGATGAAAAAACCACTTTCAAAATTCACGAATATTACACCGATAAATACGACATCGTTGACGATATAGTACCGTTCTTCCCGCATATAGTGTTGAAAGACTTAGTTGGTTTCGCTTTCTTCTTGTTGGCATTCTGCTACATCATGTTCTTCAATCCAGAAATGGGTGGATACTTCTTAGAACATCCTAACTTTGAAATCGCTAACCCGTTGAAAACGCCTGAGCATATCTTCCCTGTTTGGTACTTCACGCCTTTCTACGCAATATTGAAAGCCGTACCGCATAAATTGGGTGGTGTTATTGCCATGTTTGCAGCGATTATATTCTTAGCACTATTACCTTGGCTTGATAGAGGTAAAGTGAAGTCGTGGCGTTATCGTTGTGGATTACATAGATGGAACCTGCTTATCTTTGCAGCGGTATTTGTTTTCTTAGGTTATTTAGGTGGTACACCTCAAGAAGCTTGGAAAATTATTGCCTCGCAAATAGCGACCATCATGTATTTTGGTTTCTTTGTATTGTTATTTATCTACAGTAAAAACGAACGCACTATTCCAGTGCCTGCGAGGATTACAGAATGAGAAAGTTAATTTTTGTAGTGTCCTTGTTTTTATCCGCTGGTGTTCTAGCTGCTGGTGGTAATGTACATCTTGATAAAGCAGAGTATGACCTAACCGACAAAGCGTCTTTGCAAAGTGGTGCTCAGTTGTTTATGAATTACTGCTTAGGTTGTCATCAAACTCAGTATCAGCGTTACCAACGTACGTTTGAAGATTTAGATATTCCATTAGAACTAGGAAGTGAAAACTTGCAGTTTACTGGTGAGAAACCTGGCGAGCATATTAAAAATGCCATGCCAGCTGAATCAGGTGCTAAATGGTTTGGTGCGCCTCCTCCAGATTTAACTTTGGTTGCTCGTGTTCGTGGTGCAGATTGGATTTACACTTATCTCAGAACATTTTATGCCGATGAGAGTACCAAGTTTGGTGTGAACAACTTAGTCTTTCCTGATGTTGGAATGCCTCATGCATTACAAGAACTCCAAGGGGTTCCGAGAAAAACTAATGAGAAAATGTTAATCGACGGTGAGATGGTCGACCGTTATGTAGGCATTAAAACTGATGGAAGTGGCGAATTAAGTGCCGCTGAATACGACACTGCAGTGTTGGATTTAGTTAACTACCTAGTTTATATCGGTGAACCTTCACGCTTACAGTCTGAAAGTATCGGCCGTTGGGTAATGATATTTTTACTCGTATTGCTAGTGTTGGTGTATTTGTTGAAGAAAGATTATTGGAGAGATGTACACTAAATCATCACACCTTTTAGATGAATCTAGTGTATAATCCGCAAAAATTTTTGGGAGGGGCTTTATGCCCCTTCTTTTCCGTTTTTAATTAGCTGATTGGCGACGTACTAATCACTAGTAAAAGAACACTGCATAGATGCTTAGGCACGATGCGATTATGTATGAATTTAGGAGAAATATAGATGGCTGTAGCCGCCAATAAACGTTCTATAATGACGTTGTTTTCAGACACAATAGATATATACAGTCACCAAGCACGCATAGTGTTAGCCGAGAAAGGTGTAGGCGTAGAAATCAGTTTTACGGTTCCTAATGAGTTGCCAGAAGATCTTCTTGAACTTAATCCTTATGGCACTGTGCCTACTCTTGTTGATAGAGAATTGGTTTTATATAACTCGCATATCATCATGGAATACTTGGACGAGCGTTTCCCTCATCCACCTTTGATGCCGGTTTATCCCGTTTCTCGTGGCCAAAGTCGTTTGACTATGCATCGAATCCAAAATGATTGGTATGTATTAGCTGAAAAAATTATGGCTAAAAAGGGCGATTTAGAAGCCACTCGTAACGAATTACGTGAAGCCTTTTTGTCTTTGGCTCCATTGTTTGCTGAAACACCTTATTTCATGAGTGAAGAATTCAGTCTAGTTGATTGTTACTTAGCACCATTGTTGTGGCGTTTACCTGCATTGGGTATCGAATTGACAGGTGCTGGTAGTAAAGATGTGAAAGCTTATATGAAGCGCATTTTTGAAAGACCTTCTTTCATCGCATCATTGACTGATCAAGAACGTGAGATACATAACCCACTTTAATGGGTAGAACTGATATGACACCTAATCAGCCATATTTATTACGCGCATTTTACGAGTGGATTGTGGATAACAATCTCACTCCTTACATAGTAGTCGATGCTCATTATGCTGGTACACAAGTACCGCAAGAGTTTGTCCAAGATGGGCAGATAGTGCTAAACGTGTCTCCTTCCTCTACTGGTAACTTTCAGTTAGGTATGAGTGACATTATGTTTGATGCACGTTTTGGTGGTGTGCCAAGAAATATCGTTGTACCTTGCCCCGCCGTTTTAGCTATTTATGCTAAAGAAAATGGCGCAGGTACGGTATTTACTGTAGAAGAAAATATTGGTTCAGGCGAAGTGGAAGAGCAATCTGTTGCTCATGATGCAGAACAAAAACCTAAAAAGGGCAAGCCTACTTTAACGGTTGTAAAATAACCGTACGATAAAAAGTGAGCTCCCAAAAAAAAGCGCCCTTTCGGCGCTTTTTTCATTTTTAGAAACGATATTGGAATAGGTATTAAGTATATTCAAACGCCTTGATGACTTGTTTAACACCTACAATATTACGCGTGATATTGACGGCAATATTCGATTCTTGTTCACTGACCAATCCCATTAGAAACACTTCGCCATTTTCGACCTCTATCTCAATGTGAAGACCATCAATTTGTTTATCAGCAATCAGTTTGGCTTTTACTTTAGAGGCAAGCCAAGCATCATTCGCCACGATACTTGCTGGAATAGGTGCACCTAAACGAATTTGGTTGTGCAACTTTTTGATGTTTTTTACTGATGAGGCTAACGTTTGGGCTTTTTGAATCAGCTCCTGAGTGGGTGCTTGACCTACTAATAAGGCTGTACCGTTAAACACCTGAATTGAGATACTGGTTTGTTCTTGTATTGCTAGGTCATTTGCCAGTGCATTAGAGATCCGACCGGCTGTAGTTGTATCGTCAACCTGCGTACCTATTGTACGTCTATCATGTGCAACGGCGGCAGCACCCATACCCGCACCGATCAATAATCCCGCACAGCCCTGCACTAATAATGTGGTTGAGAGTAGTAATGGTAAAAATATTATTTTTGATTTAAGCAATGTATTACTCCTGGAAATTTTCAGGGAACAAAGAATTGTCTATTCCCTCACAAAGACTATGTGCCACTAAATAGTGGACCTCTTGAATACGAGCGGTTCGATTAGAAGGGACGCGTATTTCTACATCATGTTGACTGACTAGGCCTGCCATCTTACCCCCGTCCATACCTGTTAAAGCCACAATTGTCATATCACGGCTAAGCGCTGCTTCCATTGCTTTAATCACATTTTGTGAGTTGCCACTGGTGGACACTACAAACAAAATATCTCCCGCTTGGCCTAAGGCGCTAACTTGTTTTGAATACACTTCTTCAAATGAAAAGTCATTGGCAATTGAGGATAACGTTGCGCCATCAGCAGTCAGTGCAAGCGCCGGTAAACTAGGTCTTTCACGTTCAAATTTATTCAACAAAAGTGACGAAAAGTGTTGAGCGATCATCGCTGAACCACCATTACCGCAACATAATATTTTGTTGCCATTAATCAGTGCGTTAACCATCATATAAGTGGCATTGGAAATGGGCTCTGGTAATAGCTCAATTGAGGCAATTTTAATTTGAATACTCTCAGTGAAATTTGCCTTAATGTTTTCTAACATAACTCTCCTAAGAAATTAATTACTGCTGCTCGCAGCCATTGATTAAACACTTTTTAACCAATTGATATTTTGTTGTTGGCCTGTTCCCTCAATACCCACCAGATCAACTCTATGTGGGATAACGCTGGGATTGAAACCTTTTTCTTGCATGTAATGTAAAACAGCAGACTCAAATTTACGTTTTTTACTGGCATGAAAAAATTCTATCGCAGAGCCGTGTTGACTCTTACTCCGGTATTTCACTTCTACAAACACCAGTTCGTCAGCGTCTTGCATGATTAAGTCTATTTCACCTGTACGGCACCGATAATTTTGCATAATAAATGTAAGACCATTCTGTTCTAAGAAGGTTCTAGCATAACGCTCCGCCTCACCGCCAATTACCGAGGAGAGTGCTTGCTTAATCCATTGCAAGTAACTTTACTCGGTCTTGGGCTACTTGGGCCAAAGGTAAACGTCTGTGCAATACTCCCTTATCATCTATATTAATTTCTCCGGTAAGCCCTTGTTTGACTGTTTGTGGCAATGTTTTTAAAACGCGCAAATTTGGCAGTAAATTGTACGCGTCAAAACCCATAGCAAATAACCGTATTAGGGTATCTTGTCTTTGTGGCCAAAGTTGTTTGGTTTGATTGGCCAAGGGTTGCCAACTATGTTCAGGTAACATCCAAGGCATATCTGTGAATGTAAGGTTGCGCAAATCTCTAAGACTGTTGCTGTTCAAATCTGAGCTATAACTACGGGAAGATGCAAATACTGATAATGATTGTCTGGCAAAGGGGCTCAAGCTTGCTTCTATAATAGGATTGAGCAACTTAGTTTGTTCAGGGTTGGCAAACAACACCATGGCATCGATATCTCGACGATTTCTCTCCATTCCAAACACTTCTACATCAGACATTACTTCCATTTGCCTAATACGCTTTTTACTTTGCGCTACATCTAACATTTCAGACACACGAGTACGCATATCTTTGTTGTCAGTGAATATGGTTAAGTCAGGTTGAATGGCATTAGGTGTTTCTAACCACTGGGCAATAAATGCTTCGGCCATTCTTTTTGTTGTAGGATTGTCTGCCGCAAAAATAATTGGTCTAACTAATTGTTTTTGTTGAATATGTAGGGCCAGTTGTTGCGCTTCGTCTTCAGGTGCTAACGAAAAGTAATAATGCTCAGCTGCGGTTAAATTTGACTCTGTGACCCTATCTAATTGTTCAATAGTGGAGGTATTTGTTTTTAATTCCACTCGATTTAACGCTAAAAGTATTTTATCTGTGGGCAAAACCGCAGTCAGGTCAATAATTTGTTCTTTGACCAAAGGCCCTAAAATTACGTCAAACTCAGCCACTGTTTCATTTAGTTGCTGTGCTGTTTTTAAGGCAGAATCAAAAAAACGTATTTCACGGTATTGTTGAATACGGCTTAAAGGTGATTTATCTAGTGACTCGTCACCTTCGGATTGGGCAATTAGGTTAAGTTCTGCCCCCGTTAAATCTTCCAAATAAGCGGCGAGTATTCCTTCTTTAATCGCTAAGCCTTGATTCGCTAGTCTGCCGGTTAATGGCAATAAAACCGCAATACGTTTTGCCTGAATAGGGGATTGCAGTAACGACTGTTCTATTTCCTCAGGAAGGCTTGTCACCAAAGGGTGGCCCAGATGTCTACTCTGCCAACTGACGAGTTGTTGTTTAAATTGTTCTGGTGCTAATGCAAAACGTTTTACAATAATGGCTAGCTGTAACCAAGGTTGCAGTGCCGACTCAGATAGTCGCGCTTGTTCCAATTCAGCCAAGTCTAGTTTTTTAATCCATTGCCAAGTGGTATTGGACTTCTGCAGTTCGTCAATATCAGCATTTTGCAATGCAGTAGCCGCTTTCAGCCATTGTTTTCTATTCACTTGTAATTGAGCTTGTAAAGCCGCAATTCGGGTCTGGAAACCATATGTATTGTCAAAACTAGTCAGTATGCTTTCTACACTATCAAATGCTTGGTCAGACAAAATCAAATAACACTCTGCTAAAATTAAATTGCTATGTGTCTTATGGCGGTTGTCTTGTAACTCTGCTTGCAGCACCTTAAGCATTCTTATGCTTTTGGCACATTGCTGTTCTGCTTGAAGTGCTTCGGCGGCTTGTAAAAGGTCATTGTTACGTTGGTATACGTCATTATTCTGTGCGTAGTTTTGTTTAGCTTGGTTCAGATAGAAATTACTGTCTTTTGTCTCTTCGATGTTTGTTTCTAATGATTGCACTGGGGCTATTTTTGTTGGGCGAGTTGGGTCACTCGAGCAAGAAAATAAACATAAGGTAGCGATACTAAATACAATAAACGCTGGAAAACTCATCGCTGATACTCATTAAATAATGTGTTTAATAGTTTATAGTATTGCCTATAAATATCTAATGCTTTGTGACGAGGTTGAGTGATAAAACTCATACTTAGTCAAAGCTTAGATTGTTGTTTTAATTTGGAGAGTTATCCTTGACTGAATCAGGTACGTTGTATGTTGTTGCCACACCTATTGGCAATCTGGAAGATATTACTCACAGGGCTTTACGTATATTGGCCGAAGTCGATTTAATTGCGGCCGAAGATACTCGGCATAGTCAACGTTTGTTGCAACACTACGATATATCCACGCGACTTACCTCTTTGCATGATCATAATGAATCTCAGCGCGCTATTCAGCTAATCGAAAAGTTGCGACTGGGTCAAAATATTGCCTTGATATCAGATGCAGGTACCCCCCTTATCAGCGACCCAGGTTATGGATTGGTCAATCAATGCCGAGATGCAGGTTTGACGGTTGTGCCATTACCGGGACCATGTGCCGCAATCACCGCATTATGTGCCGCTGGCTTAGCCACTGATAGATTTAAATTTGAGGGTTTTTTACCGGTCAAAGCTATGGCTAAACAGCAGGCACTTCAGCGCTTGCTTACCGAAACCAGTACCAGTGTTTTTTATGAGTCACCTCGAAGAGTCGCCGATACGGTCAAACTGATTGTTGCCGAGTTAGGAGAAAACCGCCAAATGGTGGTGGCAAAGGAGCTTACCAAGGCTTTTGAAACATTTTACTCAGGTAGTGCAATAGCTTGTTTAACTTGGCTTGAGGCCGATGCCAATCACCAAAGAGGTGAGTTTGTATTAATGATTGCCGGTGAAAAACAAGTTCAAACAGAGGTATCAGCCGATGCACTCAACTTACTTAAACTATTAGTCAAAGAGTTACCCCTTAAAAAAGCGGCGGCTGTGACGGCTGAACAATATGGTTTAAAGAAAAACCATCTTTATCAACTTGGTTTAGAACTGAAGTTATGAGAGTCCAAGGTTTAATCTCTCCCGCTTTGTTGCTAGGACTGTTGATTTATTCAGGACTCTGCGGTGCAACTTGGTTTGAAGATAACCAAGGGATAATGGGCACCAATATTCACGTAGAGCTTTGGAGTGAATCGACCCAACAAGGTGAAGAAGCAGTACAAGCTGTGATGTTTGAAATGGAGCGTATTAATCAGCTAATGAGTCCATATATTAAAAACAGCGAGCTGAGTCAACTTAATACACATGCTGCTGAAGGAGCGGTACCCGTTTCCAAGGAATTATTCAGGCTTATTGCACTTTCGGTTGAATTAGCAAAGGAGACAGACGGTGCCTTTGATATTACTTTTGCCAGCGTAGGGTACTTGTACAACTACCGAGAGGGTCAAAAGCCCGAACAAGGCAAAATTGAAGAATTATTAAAAGCCATTGATTATCGGCATATTAAATTTGATCGAGCCCAGCACAGTATTTTTTTCGCTCATCCTAATGTAAAGATTGATCTAGGCGGCATCGCTAAAGGGCATGCGGTAGACAATGCTGTTGATATACTAAAAAAGCGTGGCATTAAACATGCTTTGGTGACGGCTGGAGGGGATACTAAATTGCTAGGTGATAGACTTGGCAAACCGTGGATGGTGGGTATTCGTGATCCTCGTAACCAAGATAAACAGGCGGTAGTTTTGCCATTAGCGGATACTGCATTATCCACTTCAGGTGATTATGAACGTTATTTTGAACAAGACGGGGTACGCTATCATCATATTCTGTCACCAAAAACAGGTTCCTCGGCCTATGAAGTACAAAGTGTGTCGATTATTGGCCAGCGCAGCACATTAAATGATGCTTTATCAACCGCAGTCTTTGTATTGGGTGTGAACAAAGGCATGGATCTATTGAATCGTACGCCGGGCTACGATGGTATTATCGTTGATAACCAACGTAAATTGCATTATTCAAATGCCTTGAAGGAATGACTTTCGTTTACCTTTAATACAAAACCTTTTTAGTGAACTGCGTGAAATTACGCTGGCATATTAAAGACCAACAGAGGTAAGTTTCTCCATTTTTTGCTATTCAACACTAGTATTTACTCAGACAATTGGTTACTTTGGGTAACGTATTGAAAGCAATGTAATTGTTTTCAATTTGCGAAAAAAATAACCGATTATAAAACAGTGAAATAATGCAACAAAACACTTTTATCAACACACAATTTAACGTCAATACTCTCTGGCTGCTACTTATCTAAGCGGTTAGCGTTGTGCTGGCTGCTTATATGAGTAGTCAGACAAGTCTTTCATAAAACTCCCATCTGACTCCATATAGCAACTCACAGCAGTTTTGCGTTTTTACCATGGATAAAGGCTCACAAGCCAAAATTAAAATTATGTTTACACAGCAACAAAAAGGTATTTTTTATGTAGTCATGGGGACTTTGTTGTTTTCCAGCAAAGCTATTATCGTAAAAATGTTATTTCAAATTGGATTAGGTGCACTTGAATTGCAGACGTTAAGGATGCTGTTTATTTTGCCATTTTATCTAGTCATTCTTTATTGGGCTGTGTCGCGTCGGGGGTGGGGGATATCGAATAGAGATCTAATTGGTGCAGTGTTGGCTGGAGTGGCTTGTTATCACATTGCTAGTTATCTCGATTTACAAGGGCTGTTGTACATCAGCGCGGGTTTAGAACGGATGATATTGTTTTGTTACCCTGCAATTTCCATGTTATTTGCTTGGGTTTTTCTGAAGGAAACCGTATCACGTCGTTTATGGTTAGCTTTGGTAGTGGCTTATAGCGGTATAGGTTTATTCTTTTTTGCTGATTTAAGTTTTGGTGGAGAAAACCTTTGGTTGGGTAGTGTATTGGTGTTTATCGCCAGTGTTTTTACTGCTTGGTATATGGTGGCTAATCAAATTTATTCTCGGCGTATTGGCAGTCAACGTTTTACTTGTATTGCTATGATTGGAGCTGCAGTTACTATGTTAATGCACGCTACAGCTGTGGGTGTGCAGGACCTGAGTACCTTTACTGGAACCATGTATGCAGGAGCAGCAACCATTGCCATTTTTTGTACGCTTATCCCTTCATTTTTAGTCAGCGCAGGCGTCAAAATCGTAGGGGCGAGTAAAGCTGGGATTGTCGGCGCTGTTGGGCCTTTAATGACTACCATTTTATCGAATTATTTGTTGCAAGAACCACTAGGTTGGATGCACTTTGTTGGATTAACGCTGGTTATAGTGGGGATGCGCTTGTTAAAATAACAAGGTTAATAAATTGAAGATGAAAACACCTGTGACTGAAAATATTTGTTTGAGTGAATTGTTGATAGATGAAATAGCGGATGCGCTACAACAGCACGGCTATATTCAGTTAACAGAATTCTTACCTGCTTGGCTTGCGACTCAATTGCAACAAGAGGCAGAGCGATTGTCTTCCATTAGTTTTAAACCCGCAGGCATTGGTCGGCAAAATAACTTGCAGCTTGATACACAAATAAGAACCGATACAACCTTGTGGCTTGATGGTGAGTCACTGCAACAACATGCTTATTTGCAATGTATGGAGCAGTTGCGAGTAGGTTTAAATAGACGTTTGTTTATGGGCCTATTTGATTTTGAATGTCATTTTTCTCATTATGCAGAAGGTGACTTTTATCGGCGTCACTTAGATGCATTTAAAGGGCGCAGTAATCGCATTTTAAGTACTGTGTTCTATTTGAATATAAACTGGCATAAGAATGATGGCGGAGAATTACTTTTGTATGCAGATGATCAACAGTCACCTTTGCTTGTTGTACCGCCATTGTTTAATAGCTGCATCATATTTCTAAGTGATGTTTTTCCTCACGAGGTGCTGACTAGTCATGGTGAACGATACAGTATTGCAGGTTGGTATAGGCTGAACAACAACTCCCAAGTTCATCTTGACCCCAGCCAATAAGCTAGCCTTATAAACTTCCCTTCAAATTGCTGAGTTGTGTCTATTTACCGAAATAGGCTAAATGTAGCGCGTTTGTGATTCGAGACATATATGAGATCCCTTAAGAAATTTGTTTATTGGTTTGTATTGCCAGTTGTGGCTTTGCTTATCATTTTGATTTTGTTTGGCCGCCAATGGGTATTCAGTTATCTTTCTCCCCCTGAAAACTTTGTATTGGCTGATGCACCTGCTGCTCCAGATTACAACAATGCCTATTTCTGGGTTGCACATCCAGATAAAAGTGATACCTCTGATTTGGTGCCAACCACTTTGGATATCAGTGACGACTTAGCCGATAAAACAGTGGATGTGTTTTTTGTACATTCAACGGGTTTTGTAGGGCCTGGAGGTTGGAATTCGACTATGCAAATTGAGAATTCTGAATCCCAGTCAATTGAATACATGTTATCCAGCATGGCCAGTATTTTTAATGGATGTTGTAATATTTATGCACCCCATTACCGCGAGGCAAACATTCAATCTTTTATGCCAGAGAAGTTTGAACCTGGCACCCAAGCATTAGAATTGGCCTATCAGGATGTAGCAGCAGCCTTTGATTACTACTTACAACACTTCAATCAAGGTCGGCCTTTTATTTTAGTCGGGCATAGTCAAGGCACCACCCATGCATTACGTCTATTAGAAGAAAAAGTCGACAACACGCCTTTATTCCAACAATTAGTGGCGGCTTATGTTGTGGGGTATTGGTTGCCTAAGGATAAATTTAGCCGAGGTTTTGAACAGATAACTCCTTGCATCGAAGCTAGTCAGACGGGTTGTATTGTCAGTTACGATACCTATGGTCAAGACGGTCAACTAGACACTAAGGTACCCCATTGGTACAAAACAGGCTGGGAATCGAGTGAATTAGAGGATGGTTCAACAAAACCTACATTGTGTGTAAATCCATTAAGTTGGACAGATACCTTAGTTAAGGTGGGCAAAACAGCACATTTAGGGGCCATGCCTGTAGAGTTTAAACGCACACCCGTTAATATGTTATTAGCCAATAATCCTGGGTTTGTTTTTCAAGAATTACCAGCATTAACAAATGAATTGACCTGGGCAAAATGTTCAGAGGATGGCATGCTAGAAGTGATGCAGCAGGCAGATAACGCTTTTTCAAACCACTTATCTCAACCCAATAAAAGTTATCACATACTCGACTATAGTTTGTTTTACGGCAACATTCGTCAAAACGCCATTCAGCGTGTTAGTCAATTTATGCTGACAAATAACGTGTCTCAATCAGAATAATAATCCCAAGGAATATAGAATGACTGCTTTTAAAACCGTGTTTCAACAAACACTCAAAGCCTCTTTTTTGCTGATTTGTAGTGGCGTGGCGTGCAGCAGTTCTGCAGCCGATAGCGCGCAACAATTGTATACATCGCAACCTGATGTCACGCCCGAATTAGGTAAGCGTGGTGCTTACTCTGTTGGCGTTAGGACAATACAGGCAACTAACCCACAACAATTAAGTGCCACAGATTATCAAAGCCTAGAAGACAGGACTTTGACCCTAGAAGTATGGTATCCAGCAGTCACTCAAGAAACGGATGCGCGCGCGACCTATAAGAATGTCACTCGCACCCATAAAGCGTTTTCACTTCAAGGCAACAGTGTAAGAGACGCCAAAACTAATCCAGAAAAAACCTACCCGCTGGTGGTGTTATCCCATGGCTATACTGGTTACCGTACTATTATGTTTTATCTTGGTGAGCATTTAGCGAGCCACGGTTATGTAGTTGTAGGCATTGATCATACTGACTCCACCACAGGTGAAGTTGATTTTAAAAATGCGCCTTTTGCTGGTTTTCCCAGTACCTTAATCAATCGCGCCCGTGACCAACAATTTGTATTGGATTATTTCACCTCAGCCAAGTCTGACTTGGCAAAAGTGGTGAACCCTAACCTAGCTTCTGTGATTGGTTATTCTATGGGTGGTTATGGCGCGGTGAATACAGTAGGCGGCTGCTACAACTTTAATCAGCAAGGTCTACAAGCTTTCGGTTTTCCTGAACCCGCTGCAAAAGCCTTGCTACCCGTATTTAACATTTGTAATGCGGGACGAGAGCAGGTCGATAGCCGTTGGAAAGCGATGGTGGCATATGCACCTTGGGGGCAAGAAAATAACTTACATAAATTGGATGCGATCCAAGTGCCAAGTTTATACGTTACCGGCTCACTTGATGATGTCTCTGGTTACGAGCAAGGAGTGAAAAAGTTATTTGAACAGTCGCCAGCAAAAGATAGTTTTATGTTGGTGTATGAGAATGCCCGTCATAATATTGCCCCACATCCAGCGCCAGAAATTGCCTACGCAGCAGATGCAGACCTAGGCCATTATTACGAACCTACTTGGAGTAGTGAAACTTTTAACCGTATTAATCAACATATGACCTTGGCCTTTTTAGATTGTTATGTAAAACAACAAACATCATCTTGTGATTATCTGCCTAAAAGAGAAAATGCGACCCAATCTAAACAAGCAGACGGCAAGTTGAATGAACCTTGGCCTGGTTTTGCAAATAGATGGGGTGTGGGTATGAAGTTTATCCGAAAATAGCCAGCTGCATGGGCAGCTCTTTGGAGTGAAAGGCCAAATGTACATAGATATTTATCAAGTTGATGCTTTTGCAGAACGAGTCTTTGAGGGTAATCCAGCCGCAGTTTACCCTTTAGATGCTTGGATAGCTGACGAGTTATTGCAAAATATTGCTCAGGCAAACAATTTGTCTGAGACGGCTTTTTTTGTGCCTTATCAAGACAAATTTCAATTGCGTTGGTTCACTTCCTCACATGAAGTGAACTTATGTGGTCACGCCACTTTGGCCGCTGCTCATGTGTTGTTTACACATTTAAACTATCAAAAATCTGAAATATGTTTCACTACAAAAAGTGGTGATTTATTGGTAACAAAAAGATCTAAAGGTCTAGAAATGGACTTTCCAGCATCAATGCCAAAACCCATTATTGCTCCTGATAATCTATTGTTGGGTCTAGGTATCAAACCTAAAGCAGTACTCGCTGCTTTTGACTACATTATTGAGCTAGAGGATGAACTAGCTGTGGCCGCACTGTCGCCTGATTTAGCCTTATGGAAAAGCCTTGATCTAAGAGGTGTGGTGGTCACTGCTCCAGGGCGAAACGTTGATTTTGTTAGCCGCTGTTTTTTCCCAAAACTTGATGTGGATGAAGATGTGGTGACTGGCTCTGCCCATTGTGAATTCGCTCCGTATTGGGCACACAAGCGAGCAAAACACAAGCTGAAAGCTAAGCAGTTATCATCAAGAACGGGCTTTATTAGCTGCCAATTACAAGGCGACCGAGTGTTAATAACTGGGAAGGCGGTGGATAATATGCACGGAAAAATCACGCTTTAAAAGTAGATCCCCAATTCACATTTATTAAGAATGACGTTTTACTTTACTTACTCTAAAGCTAAATTTAGAACGAGGAATAGATCAACAAGATTATCAATATAGTAATTGGATTGTAATGTATTCAGCAGTGCACATTGATTATGAACGAACAAAGGCCCTCCTAAATCGATTATGGTTCACGCTTGTTTGTTGGCATTGAAGTGCTTTACAATCGAAATATTTAAACGTGCTATCTACTACAGCTATTAATATCAGAGCTTACCGCCCTCCTCAAGCCAGAAGTTAGATATTTATTGCATTAGGGAATTATATGTTAACTAAACTTGCTCAAGCTCAGCAGCTAGCAACGAATAAAAAGTTTAAGAAGGCCTTACAGATTGTTAAAAAAATCACACCAAAAACCACATTAGAAAAATATCACGTGTTAGAGATTGAAGCTTTGTGCCACTTTAATACTAAAAATTATCAAATCGCCTTACTGAAAACAGAATTGGCACTCAGTTGCACAGACAGCACCGAGAAAAAGCTGTATTCCCTAAACAATTTGGCGACCTTATCAGAAAAGTTGAATCAACAACCCAATGCTATTGAATACTTCAAGCAATACCTAGCAATCGACAATTCTCTTAACTCAGCCAAACAGCGTTATAAGTTAATTGCCTTAGCTTTCTCAGAAGCGGATTATGCCACAGTAGAAAAATATGCTCCGCTATTAAGTAATGTTATGGAATATGCCTCTGAAGCGACCATCATACTTGCCCAAGCAGCAATAATTAACGGCCACTATGATGAGGCATTAACTTATTTATCAAAAGTATCTGCGGATATTAAAACTGAAGGAGTATTAGCTTTTAGTCAAAAACAGATCACCACAGTTTTAAACGGATTTCACAAAGTGGAGGCCTTTGTAGAAGAGGCTAGTTTGTTAAAGACATTGGAAAGTAACTATAAACATGAGTCCTGGTACGAAAATGTACAATCGCGAATTGCCAATATCGGAAAAGTAACGAAAAAAGGTGTTGAATGCCGCTATTCAGAGATTGAACCGCCCCCCCAAAATGGTCGCGTCATTGGCAATACTTCTGAAGTGGTTCATTTGGTAAAAAAATTAATAGTTGAAATGGAATCAATGGGCGCATTTTTTCATGAAAACCTTCAAATTACTGAAAATAAGGGTGAAATTAGCGTTTGTTTTATGAAAGAAAGTCGCACTGAAGAGCTTTTAATGGAGGCTCCGATTAAATGTATGCCTTTTCTAGAAGATTATAAATTTTCCCTAGATAAAAACTACAATATTTCTTTTGCAGCAAAAAAGAATATGCTTAATCCTTATGCGAAAAAGATTTTATCTTTAGTCTTGGACCTATTTAACGCATGTAACAAAATTGAAAATTGGAAATCCAGTTACCCCTTATTTGCTCTCGCAGGGCATGAGGAATTAATCGACAATATACTTTTTGCCCGCGCAAATCGTACCGCATACGCCAATTACAAAGCGGACAAAATAGAAAACATTAGTGATGAGGCAGTGATACAAAGCTTTTTTGGTTCCAGAACGATGTCTTTTTCGGATGCATGTTTACGACAAATTGGCTCTAAGACCAAAAATGTGTCTGAGCAGGCGATAATTCCGGTAATCGAACTTATCAATCATCATATGAGTGCACCCGCTTTTCAAAGAGATTATAAAACTAACAACCTACAAACATACTCTGGCTCAGGTAAAGCAGGGCGTGAAGTGTTTGCTCGTTATAATCTGGATGACCCATTACTTACGTTTTTAGTTTATGGTTTTGTCGATCAATCAGCACAATGGATATATTCGGTGCCAGTGTCACTTAAAACCAAAATGGGTATTAACATTACAATCAACAATTATGTAAAAGCATTGAGCGTTGAGCTGACTCCTAATCACTTGTTAGGGGTTAATGATTACTTGCCCGCAAGTATCACTCGCAAAGGTAAATATGCGATTGTATCCAAGTTAATTATCCCGGCGGCTGGCGAAGCCAGCATTATGCATGCTGTACTCACCCATCTATTGCAATCCATTGATTTAGAGGAAGCTTACAATAATCCTAAAAACCTAGAGCTAGAAATTCAAAACCTTGAGGAGCAATTAGTAAAACTAAATAGAATATATTGGACCAATCTAAAAGCCATGACCTTATCCAAAATGCAATCAACTAATCCTCCTCCAAAATTCGCCACCGAACAATTGGTCGAGTTAAGCGAGTTTTGCCTCAATCATATTAACCAATACTATGCCTCGACGGGGCACATAATAACGACTCGCAAATAGCGAATTTAGCTTTCATTCTTTTCTCTATGTTTTTTGAACCGAAATTGTTGACTTGTTTGCGTTTCATCTAATTTACGTACTTTAAAGTATCGCCAATTCAATATATGATCTTGATACCCTCGTATCATGGATTGAATGTATGCGTATCGTCCTTTATTAAAAGTTGAAGGATCAAGTGAAGTACGCCATGCCTTCAGTGAGCCTAATTAAAATGTTAAATATTAGATTAATATTACTGCTTATTCTTACTCTCATGTCTCGTTCATTGTTTGCGCAATCGGCGGTTGACTACGAAAAGGCTTTAGTTAGCTATAACCAACAAAACTATGACGAGGCCTATATTCACCTCAAGAATGCATTGCAAGACACTCCGTCTCACTTGCAATCAAAGTTAATGATGGGTGATATATTACTTCGAAGAAAATTCCCTCATTCTGCAATAGTCGAATATGAAGAATCACTATTATTAGGCGCAGACAAAAATATTGCTTACCTTCCCCTCGCACGTGCATATATCTGGATCAATGATTACAACAAGGTAATAAAATTAAATACATCAGAGCTTAACGAAAACAACACCTTTGAAGTAACCCTATTACAGGCCATCGCCTACGAAAATTTGAATAATATTGCAAAAGCCAAAGATAAACATATAGAGGCTTACCAGCTGTCTCCTCAAAAAGTCACTGCTATTAACGGTTTAGCCAGGTATTACCTTAGGCAAGGTGATGACCAAAAAGCACAAGAATCGGTCACCAAAGCCTTGTCTTTACAGCCACAAGATGCCCAATCGTTGCATATTCAAGGACAGATATATGAACGACAAGATGATATCAAAAACGCCCTGAAATATTTTAAAATGTCCTATCAGCAAGCCCCCGCTGAAGCATTTATTACCCGCTCTTTAGCGAATGCTCACGTTAAGTTGAAACAATTTGATGAAGCAAGAGAGCTAGTTAATAAAATTCTGGCTATTTCCCCAGATGAACCTTTCATCATGCTTTTAAGCGCCCGCTTATATAGTATGGATAACAACAATGAATTGGCAGTAAAAGCTTATGAAGAAATAAATGACAAGTTAGCCCTCATCCCTAACGAACGATTATTAAGACAAATTGAATTGCTATTTCTGTCGGGTTTAGCCTCGTATATGACGGAAAATTATGAAGTCGCTCGTAACAAGTTGATCAATTATGTAAATCAAAACCCTGATAATTTATATGCATTAGAGCTATTAATCGATACCCATACTCGATTAGATGAAACTAAAATTGCCCTTAAATTAATGGAAACCCATTATGATGTGGTTAAAGAGAGCCTGTCATTATCCATGACCTTATGTGATTTGTACTTAAAAACACATAAAATACTTAAATGCCAAATCTTAGTATCTGAACTGAGACCAACTTATCCTAAAGCCAATCGTTTATTGGATTTAATGGAAGTCAAAACATTACAGGCTCGAGGAAAATACGTTGAGGCACTGGCGTTTTTTAATCAACACTTCTCGGATACTAAAGGGTTAGAAATTAAGAAAACGGCAGCGATCTTATATTTGCAAAATGGACAGGCACAGAAGGCATTAAATACAGTAGATGAATTGATTGATTTAGAGCCGGCGAATATCGCCCATATGTTATTGAAGATTGAAACCCTCATCGTATTGCAACGATACGACGAAGCCCTAAACGTAAACAATAAAGTATTAGAAGCAAAATTAAACATACTTGCACCTAAATATAATCAGGCTAACTTACATTTTTTAAAAGCTGATAATGAAAGCGCTCTTTCTTACGCAGAAATATTATTACCTACCTATAGTAAAGTTTTTCGCGTGCAAGTATTGCTAGGTAATATTAAAATGGCGCTAGGACAATTTGAAGACGCTAAAAATCACTTTAGAACAGCCAAGTTTTTTGAAAGAGACAATACGATTCCCTATGAAAAAACAATAAGTATTCACAGACAATTAAACGACCTACCAGCGGCACTGGCTGAATTAGACAAATTGCAAAGAACTCATATATTAGAAGCTAAATATATTCAAATTAGAGCGGAAATATACCTTAAACAAAATGAACTAGAGCTGGCGGGCGAGCAATTTCGTCAACTCTACAGCCTATGGCGTGACGACAAACAACAATTATTATATTTAGGTCAACAACAGCGTATTGCAAGGTTGTATATAGATTCAGAAACCACTTTATTACGAGCGTTACAGGTGTCTCCCAACTACCTCTTCGCAAAAATAGAATTAATGCGTCTTTACATAAAAATGAACAATATAGTTAAAGCCGAAACTATCATTGCAACACTGTCACAAAAGACAATTGATCACTCCAATATCCAGATGGTATTAGGTGATATCTCTTTAGCGAAAAGCCAGTACGAGAAAGCTAAACGCCATTACTATAGAGCTATCGAATTGAACAATAATTATCAAATTGCCATCATAAAAGCCTATCGATTAGCCACCATACAAAAAGTAGGACAAGAAAAATTTTCTAGTACCTTAAATGTAATCCTAACAGCATTTCCTGATTCACATTTTCACAGACATATACTAGCCGATTTTTTATACGCCCAAGGTGACATAGAAGACGCTACTCAGCATTATTTAACACTAGAGAAAATTGAGACCTTACCTAGGTTAGAATTTGTATATAACAACCTAGCCAATATTTCATTAGCTGAAGATCCCCAAGCAGCTATTCGATACATAGACAAAGCGTTGGATATCGAACAATCCAATGCCACTTTTATTGATACCAAAGGTTGGATTTTAACTCAGCAAGGAAAATACGTTGCTGGCTTAGATCTACTCAGAGAAGCAATATCCATGAGTGCTGACAATCCATCTATTTATTATCATATTGCTTATAACCTGGCTAAAACCGGTCAAACTACAGCGGCTAAAAAAGCGTTACAAAAGGCTTTCTCTGCGAACTCGAACTTTCCAGAAAAAGCCCTTGCAGATGCGTTATTTAATTCTATTTAGAGGGAATCGTCTAAGTTAAAAAGAATGACAACACGATTGAAATACTGTCAAGATATTTTACAATTCTATGGGTTAAAATCATTACCGTTAAATATAGGTCTATGAAATAAAACATAAAAAACAACCTGGATCGATTTTTGCTTATACTCAAGATATTGTTTAAAGAACCAAGCAAACACCTTTTGGGCGCGTTTCAAAACGGATTATTAAATTATGTTAAAGAAAAAATTACTTGTTACCGCTATAGCGGGATTATGCAGTTTACCTGCACACGCTTCAGACAGTTTTACTTACGATGGCCATTATGTTGAAGAGGAATATGACATTGCCTTTGCCATCGACTATGACCTTGGCGAAGGCAAAACAGCAACGGGCGGGACACTTGCTTTTTCTAGTTATGGTGGCAAGCAATACATGTATATTGCCCATCCGTTAGGTTTTAAGGATTTGTCTTATGCAGAAGGCTCTAGTTCAAAAGACAGCTGTGATAAAACCTGTAAAAATGAAGCCAAAGCCGCAGAAAAAGAAGCTAAAGTCGCTTATGAAAATTTAAATGGGGCCTGTGGTAAAGATAAGGCATGTAAAAATGCAAGAGATGCGGCAGGAAAAGCAGCTAAGCAATCAGTAATTGATAGTTATTCCCCCGCTGTTTCTAGTGAAGCCGATGACTATTTAGTCGGCTGGGAAGGGTCTGAACAAAAGGACGCAGGTAATGCAATCGGAAGTGAATATTTTACACTTTCTTTTGACGATGGCACAGGTGTCAACACGTTTGTCTTTGACCCAGAAGTACTTGAGGACAAAGGTAGAAAGAACGGAGTTGGAGACGACAAAGACGCTGACAATATTGATATTGTGCATGATGCTGTCGAGGGTACCTACACTCCACAAGCTGTCGAAGTAAATGGGTTTGGGATTAGTTTCTTATCAACACTGAACTACAATGCCAGCTTGCTTAATGATGGTGATTTTTATGGTGATTTGGATGGTTTTTATGATAAATCTCCAGAAACTGTGGACTGCGGTGACGAATCAAGCAGTGCTGAAGCTTGTTATAAGCTAGCAGACACAACTAGAAATAATATTTTTACTCCTGAAAAAACGTGGGATTTCGATTTTGGCATTGAAGTAGAAATTACAGGTAATTTATTTGGTGCTGGATTTGATATTAAATCTTTATTACCTGCTAACTTCGGTGTGAAAAATGCTGGAACTACCGTAAATAATAATAAAATACTGGTATCTTTAGATGACCTACATGCTTCAAAACCAAAAGTGCCTTGTGATGGAGAAGGTATAAATGGTAAAAATACCCCCTGTGATGTCACCATTACAGAAAAGCCACCTGAAAAGCCAGAACCAGTATCTGCCCCATCTGCCCTAAGTATCTTGGGTATTGGCATAGTGGCTATGTGGCACAGACGCAGAAAATCTGCTTAGTCAGACAATAACATTTAGAAGCAAAAACTCGCCTAAAGGCGAGTTTTTTGTTTAGAGCTCACACCCAACATCTTTAAATGTCTGTAAAGACTCAGTACATGCAAGTTCTTCGATTATAACGCTTATGCGGCATCCACAATCCTTTAAAACACTGAACATCGGTTTGAATGTATCGATACAAAATATCATGAATTAACTAGACACCCGTGATACTGACAGGAGTAGCAACTCATTTAACCGATTTGTTATCTTGGGTGAGGAGCACCATAAAACCATTTTTCCGAGCGCTACAACAGTAAATGGCACAAACTGCTCTATCAAGTTAGAACGGCGTTCATGCTTGTATTTAATTATTCCAGTGACTCGAATTAGTGGGCTTGTAAGTCATACTAAGCCCACCGCTAAAGCTTATTCCTGTGTAAATGTTAACCCTGCATTATCAACTAGGCGTTTGATCAACTTGTCACCCATTGCAGGCGCAGATGTCCAAATACCACCTTGGGTATCTTTTGCGTCGTTTACTAAACAGATAGCTGCTTCGGCAATGACTTTAGAGGTTGAACCGTAACCAGGATCTCTGTCGCCTGTTACCGCAACTTTGATAGTGTTACCTTCGGCGTCTGAGCCAACATAAAGTAAATCGTAAAAGCCATTCTCGCGTTCTTCTTTGCTTGGGCCTTCACCAGGTTTAGGTCCGCCATCGCCGCCCATGCTTTTGTCATTGGCCATAGCATTGGCAATGGCTTCGCCTTTTTCACCAGGGCCGGTCATAAACATTTCGTCATAGACAAAATCGTCGCCATATTCACTTTCTAATAAAAAGTTTGAACGTTGAACGTTGCGTGTATTAATAGCTGCCATTACAAAAGGGGTAACCCAAGTGCCCAAATCTTCCTCGTAGTATGGTTTATTGCCATAAGGTTGATCGGCGCCGGTAAATCCTGGTGTGAGAGAAAATGGGTTAAGTAACGCCTGCATTTTTGCTGGATCTTTTTTGGCCGCTACTAAGGTTGCTTTTAAACTGGCAGCTGTACCACCAGAAAATGTGCCTTTCATTTTTCGAACGCGACATCTCACTCTGGGCATAGGATGACCAAATTGTTCTTTAGCCAATTGTTGTAGTCGATACACACCTAAGTCTGAAGGAATCGAGTCAAAACCACATGAGAATACAATGCGAGCACCACTGGCTTTAGCCGCTTCGTGATGAGCAGGGATCATTTCGCTCATCCATACTGGCTCACCACATAAGTCTACGTAATCTACTCCAGATTTGGCGCACATTGCCACCAGGTCAGAGCCATATAATTGATAGGGACCTACAGTTGTTAATACCAGCTTTGTGTCGTCTACCATTGCTTGGATTGTGCTTAAGTCTTCGGAGTCGGCCACCACTAAAGGTGTATCTGCAGGTGCACCTATTTCGTCGCGCACTTGTGCAAGTTTTTTATTGCTTCTTCCTGCCATCGCCCATTTTACTGAACTATCACCGGCATATTGCTTTACCAAATACTCGGCAACTAATCGCCCTGTAAAACCAGTAGCACCATAAATAACAATATCGAATTTTTTATTTGTACTCATTACACACTCCAATTATTTTGTGCGTTGAGTGTAATAGGGATTATCTATAATTTTAATTTATTTTTGTAATGGCGAACTATATTCTTTATTAATAAAGCGTTGTATGTCGCGCAAAAAAAAACGAGTCAAAAGACTCGTTTTATATTTTGAATATGGACTAGAGGGCTCTAGTCACTAATTTTCTTAAGCTGTAACAATCTTACAGGCGTTGGTGCCACCAACAGTTTCCATTACATCACCATAAGTCATGATGAACTGGTCGCCAGATTCCAAAATACCTTTTTCTAATAAAGCGGCTACTACGTCGTCTTTAAGTTTACCCGGATCACTGCCTCGAGAGTCAAAAAAGACAGGTTTAACACCGCGGTATAAGGCCATTTTATTTAATGTGCTTTCGTGTCTAGACATCGCATAAATAGACAGTGATGTAGTGATACGTGACATTAATAATGGTGTACTACCACTTTCGGTTAAAGCCACGATAGCCTTAATTGTACTTAAGTGATTAGCTGAATAAACTGCGCTTAATGCAACCGTTTCACTGACTGAATGAAATTTCTCGTCCATTCTATGTTTTGAAATAGTGACACTTGGATGTGTTTCTGCGCCTACGCAAACTCGGGCCATGGCTTCAACAGTTTCGACTGGGAATTCTCCAGCAGCCGTTTCAGCTGATAGCATAACGGCATCAGTACCGTCCAATACTGCGTTGGCTACGTCCATCACTTCAGCACGAGTTGGCATTGGGCTGGTGATCATCGATTCCATCATCTGCGTGGCAGTGATAACAACTTTGTTTAGCTGACGTGAACGAGCAATCAGTTTTTTCTGAACACCTACTAGTTCGGCATCACCAATTTCGACACCTAAATCACCACGTGCAACCATTACCGCATCAGATGCTTCAATAATATCGTCAATGGCTGCATCAGATGCAACGGTTTCAGCACGCTCTACTTTAGCGCAGATCATCGCATTACAGCCGGCTTTTTCAGCAAGTTGACGTGCATAACGTAAATCATCACCTGAACGCGGGAAAGACACGGCTAAATAGTCCACGCCAATTTTTGCAGCGGTAATGATATCTTCTTTATCTTTTGCCGTTAGTGCTTCAGCTGACAAACCACCACCTTGGCGGTTAATGCCTTTGTTATTCGACAATTTTCCGGCTACTGTCACTTCTGTATGTACTTTGTTGCCTTCAACACTTGTCACTACTAACTGAATACGTCCATCATCTAACAACAGTAAGTCGTCTTTTTTCACATCTTGAGGCAATGCTTTATAGTCGATACCTACTGCTTGCTGGTTTCCGTCATCTTTGCCCATGTCAGCATCTAGAATAAAGTGGTCACCAATTTTCAATATGATAGAACCGTCAACGAATTTAGATACGCGAATTTTAGGACCTTGCAAATCACCTAAAATGGCTACGTATTTACCTAGTTTTTTCGCTGCTGCACGAACTTTTTCCGCTCGTTTAATATGATCTTCGGCCGTACCATGAGAAAAATTCATTCGAACCACATTGGTTCCGGCTTTAATAATCGCTTCAATTTGCTCCACTGTATCTGTGGATGGACCTAAGGTAGCGAGTATTTTTGTTCGTCTTAACATAGTTTGGGTGCTCTGTTGTTATGGCGCAAATGTTACCTATCTTCGCAGTACACACTGCTTAGATTTGGAGGAGTTCAATAGTTTAAGCGTAGCTCGACCTCTTACTAAGGTAATCATTCCCTTAATAGAGGTTTATATAAGCAAAATAGTTGTTAATTAACAAATCTGTAATTTTATTACGAAAATAGTAGTGCAAAACGACCAAAAAGTGAAATTATTCTAATAAAAAAGAGCCTATTGGCTCTATTTTACTAAAAAAAGTTAGGCTATTACGCTAATCATTACGTTTATCAAACCTTGAACCACGCAAAGTATCTTTCACTCGTTTAAGGTTTTCTCTGAATTTATTACCTCGTCTGAGGGTGAAACCTGTAGCCAATATATCTATCAGTATCAGTTGTGCAATCCTTGAAGCCATCGGCATATACATATCCGTATCTTCTGGGACTTCAAGGGATAACACTAGGTTACATTCTTTAGCTAACGGGCTGTCCTTGGAAGTAATCCCCATTACCGTTGCATCATTGCCTCGGGCGATTTGAGCTATTTCCACCAAACTTTTTGTTCTTCCGGTGTGTGAAATTAGAACGACCACATCGCCTTCGCCAGAATTCATGCAACTCATACGTTGCATAATAATATCTTCAAAATAGATAACAGGAACGTTAAAGCGAAAGAACTTATTTAATGCATCATGAGCAACAGAGGCGGAAGCACCTAATCCAAAAAACGAAATTTTTTGCGCTTGGGTTAACAAGTCTACCGCTCGGTTAATCGTGGCTATATCTACTGATTGGCGTGCCACCTCAAGTGAAGCCATAGTGGATTCAAATATTTTATGGGTGTATTCCTCAGGCCCGTCATCTTCTTCAACATGGCGGTTTACATAAGGCGTGCCGTTAGCAAGGCTTTGAGCCAAATGTAATTTAAAATCTGGGTAACCTTTAGTATCCAACCTACGACAAAAGCGATTGACGGTAGGTTCACTTACGCCCGACATTTTTGCTAGGGTTGCAATACTGCTATGTATAGCCGTTTGCGGATTCGCCAGTATGACCTCTGCAACCTTACGTTCAGACTTACTAAAGAGGGAGTTATGTTGAGTTATTTTTTCTAGAATATTCATGTGCGCATCAAAAACTTCATTATAATGGTTCCACTAAAAGAGCAGTATTAACTTTGGCTCATTCCTAGCAGAGTACTATAATTGTAATTTTTTAACAGGAAATCTTTCGGTTTAATGGACTAAAAACCTTCAAAAGGACATTTTTACCGGCAAAAACGTAGTGAAAAGTTGTAAAATTACTACATATAATGTTAAATTTTACGTCATGCGTTGTCGATTGGCATATAACTTTACTGTTTATGGCAATTTACACTATCAATATAAAAAATAAGTAGGCAGAAAAAATGGTTTTGGAAAATTCATTCGAACCTTGTGATTTCGTATTGTTTGGCACACAAGGTGATTTGGCCAGACGCAAACTATTACCTTCTCTATATCAACTCGAAAAAGCTGATCTGATGCACGCCGAGACAAAAGTGATCGGTGTGGCGCGTCAAGACATCAGCACAGAAGAGTATGTTGCACTTGTAAAAGAAAACATTGAAAAATTTACTAAAGAAGAGCTTTGCCAAGAGACTTGGAAACGTTTCTCTGAAAAATTAGATTATGTACAAGTCGATATGAAAAATGTTGCTAGCTACAAAGCTTTTAAAGATCATGTCGATCCCAAACGTATGATGGTTTGTTACTTTGCTACGCCTCCTTCCATTTTCGGTGATATATGTCTTGGGCTTAAAGCAGCTAAAATAATCGATAAAAGTATGCGAGTGGTGTTAGAAAAGCCAATTGGACATGACTTAGCATCATCTAAAGTGATCAATGATCAAGTAGCAGAGTTTTTTGATGAAAGTCAGATTTACCGGATTGACCATTATTTGGGTAAAGAAACTGTTTTAAACCTTATCGCTTTACGTTTTGCTAATTCAATTTTTGCGACGAATTGGGATCACAACTGCATCGACCATGTGCAAATTAGTGTTGCTGAGTCAGTAGGGATTGAAGGTCGTTGGGGATACTTCGACGAAGCCGGTCAGATGCGTGACATGGTGCAAAACCACTTGTTGCAAATTTTGACTCTGATTGCGATGGAACCACCTGCTAACCTTGATGCTGACAGTATTCGCGATGAAAAACTCAAAGTACTTAAATCATTACGTCCCATTGATGCGAGTAATGTACGTCAGAATACCGTTCGTGGTCAGTATGTTGGTGGATTTGTTAAAGGCCAAGAAGTACCAGGGTATTTAGACGAAGATGATGCAAACACCTCGAGTCAAACAGAAACCTTTATTGCTTTAAAAGTTGAATTGGACAATTGGCGTTGGGCGGGTGTGCCATTCTATTTGCGTACAGGTAAAAGACTACCCAATAAAACCAGTGAGGTAGTTATCTATTTTAAACGTCAACCTCATAACTTGTTTAAAGACAGTTTTCCGCAGTTACCACCGAATAAACTAACCATTCGATTACAACCTGATGAAGGGGTTGAGGTTACGGTTATGAATAAAGTGCCCGGTTTGACAGGTACGGGTTCGATGGACTTGCAAAAATCTAAGTTAAACCTGAGTTTCTCTGATACGTTCAAAGACGAACGTATCGCTGATGCGTATGAAAAACTGCTGTTAGAAGTCATGTTGGGTAATCAAGCCTTGTTCGTACGTCGTGACGAAGTTGAGGCCGCATGGACTTGGGTTGATGGTATTCTAGCTGCTTGGAAAAACAGCAACGAGCCACCTGAACCCTATCAGGCAGGTACATGGGGGCCAGTAGCGTCAATTGCGTTACTCGCTCGTGAAGATAGAGCTTGGTATGAAAGCAGAATAGGTAAAAAATAATGGCATTAACACAATCTAAATTTAGAACAACTGAACAACTGAATACGGCGTTTGCTCGTAAAATCACTAAGTTACTTAGAGATGGTATTGAGGAAAATGGTCGAGCAAGCTTAGTGGTTTCAGGTGGACGTACCCCTGCTGACCTTTTTAATACGTTGTCAAAGTCTAGCCTTGACTGGACCAAGGTTGATATCAGTTTGGCTGATGAACGTTGGGTCGATAACTCTGACGATGCATCTAATGAAAAAATGCTGCGTACTAAATTACTTATTAATAACGCTGCAAATGCTAATTTTGTGCCTTTGAAAACTCAACATGGTGATGCCGAAGATGCGGTTTTGACCTGCACTGAGAATCTGCAAAAAATGCGTACCCCTTTTGACGTGTTGATTTTAGGCATGGGTGAAGATGGCCATACTGCGTCTTTGTTTCCTTGTTCAAAGCAAATTGCTGAAGGATTGGATCTTGAGTCTGGTAATGCATTTATTGCAGTTCAGCCTACAACCGCTCCGAATCAGCGCATGTCATTAACATTGCCAGCGTTATTAAATAGCAATCAAATATTTTTGCATCTCACCGGAGAAAGCAAAAAAGAAGTGTTAGATAAGGTTCTGTCAGATGACGACGCCATGGTTATGCCAATTAGAGCTGTCATCAACAACGCTGATGTTGAGCTTGTTTGGGCGCCCTGATTAAATTTAAGTTATAGGAAAATCGATGAACCCCGTTATCCAAGAAGTGACAGACAGAATTATTCAGCGAAGCCAGGATTCGCGTAAAAGTTATTTAGAAAAAATTGAAAGTGCGCGTTTGCAAGGTCCACATCGTGGTGTGTTGTCTTGCGGTAACTTGGCTCATGGGTTTGCAGCTTGTGGCACAGAAGATAAATCCGATTTGCGTAGTATGACTAAAGCAAACATTGCGATAGTTTCCTCTTACAACGATATGTTATCCGCTCATCAACCTTATGAAGCATACCCAGCCCAGCTTAAAAAGGCGATAAATGCGGTTGGAAGTGTTGCGCAATTTGCGGGTGGCGTACCCGCTATGTGTGACGGTGTGACGCAAGGAACACCGGGCATGGATTTAAGTCTGATGAGCCGAGATATTATTGCAATGTCTGCTGCTGTTGCACTGTCACATAATATGTTTGACGGTACTTTGATGTTAGGTATTTGCGACAAAATTGTCCCCGGGTTATTGATTGGTGGGCTTAGTTTTGGTCATTTGCCGACAATATTTGTCCCGGCAGGACCTATGCCTTCAGGTATTCCAAATAAAGAAAAAGCCCGTATTCGTCAATTGTATGCACAAGGTAAAGTAGGTCGAGAAGAGTTACTTGATGCTGAATCAAAATCTTATCATTCAGCTGGTACTTGTACTTTTTATGGTACCGCCAATAGTAATCAGTTGGTTGTTGAAATCATGGGGTTACATTTGCCAGGTTCGTCATTTGTTAATCCAGGCACACCACTGCGCGATGCATTAACTGATGCTGCAGCAAGGCAAGTGACTCGTATTACAGATTTAGGTAGCGAGTATCGCCCAATTGGTCACATAGTTGATGCTAAAGCCATTGTGAATGGTTTGGTGGGATTGTTGGCTACTGGTGGTTCAACTAACCACACTATGCACTTGGTCGCTGTAGCAAAAGCGGCAGGTTACATCATTAACTGGGATGACTTTGCAGATATCTCCAAAGCAGTACCCTTATTAACCCGAATTTATCCTAACGGTTCAGCTGATATTAACCATTTTACCGCAGCCGGTGGTATGGCTTTGTTGATTAAAGAATTGTTAGAAGGTGGCTTGTTGCATAACGATGTGCAAACCATCTGTGGTGAAGGTTTAGAGCAATATACTAAAGAGCCTATATTAGAACATGGCGAACTTGTATGGCGTGACGGGCCAACAGAATCATTTGATAAACAAGTGGTCGCTAGTGTGAGTGAACCCTTCAAAGCCGATGGTGGTTTATCAGTGTTGTGCGGTAATTTGGGCCGAGCAGTTATGAAAACTTCTGCCTTGCGTGAACCCCATTGTAAAATTAAAGCACCTGCTGTGGTATTTGAAGACCAGTTTGAGTTGCATGCAGCATTTCAGGCCGGTGAGTTAGATAAAGATTGTGTGGTAGTAGTGCGCTTTCAAGGCCCTTCTGCTATCGGTATGCCAGAACTACACAGCTTGACCCCACCTCTAGCAGTATTGCAAGACCGAGGGTTTCATGTGGCACTAGTTACCGATGGGCGTATGTCCGGTGCGTCAGGTAAAGTACCTGCGGCCATTCATGTAACTCCAGAGGCCACTAAAGGTGGGATATTATCTAAAATACAAACCGGTGACTTGATTGAGTTAAACACTGAAACAGGCGCGATGGACGTATTAATTAGCGATGAAATATTAGCCAATAGAGAAGCAAAAGTAACAGACGTTGCTAAACACCAAGTTGGCATGGGCCGAGAGATGTTTGCCGGTATGCGCACAACGTTAACCGGTGCAGAGCAGGGCGCTTGCTCGTTATTTTTTGGTCAGGAATAATACAATGGCTAAATTTGTTGCAGATGTAGGTGGCACTAATATTCGTTTGGCCGTCCTTAAAGATGGTTCGCTAAGCCATATTAAAAAATATTTGTGTAGTGATTATAAAACTATAGATGTTGTTATTGGGGCATATCTTGCTGAATTTCCAGATTTGAAATTTACAGCAGGTTGTTTAGGTGTCGCTTGCCCAGTAAATGGTGATGTGATTGCTATGACCAACAACAAATGGCAGTTTTCTATTTCTCAATTACAAAGTGAACTTGGTTTGCAATGGTTGGGGGTGATTAATGATTTCACTGCTGTTGCCCATGCCGTCACTGTTTTGTCCATTCAACAGAAAGAACAAGTTGGCCAAGGTCAAGCAAACGCTTTAGACAATATTGCTGTATTTGGGCCAGGTACTGGCCTAGGCGTAAAACATTTAACTCATATCAGTGAAGGCTGGCTAGCGTTGGATGGTGAAGGTGGCCATGTAGATTTTGCACCAGTTGATGATGTTGATATCGCTATTTGGCAGTTTTTAACCGATAAGTTTGGTCACGCTTCTGCTGAAGAAGTGCTTTCTGGTCGTGGTTTAGTACATATTTATCAGGCAATTGCTAAATATAAAAATCTATCAGCCGTGTTGGATGATCCTGCTGATATTACTGAACGAGCTCTTGATGGTAGTTGCGTATTAAGCGTGGCTACATTAAATCAATTCTGCAAAATATTGGGTAGTTTTGCAGGAAACCTTGCCCTTAATTTAGGGACACGTGGTGGCGTGTATATTGGAGGTGGCATTGCCCCCCGTTTCACCAATTTTATTAAACAAAGTGAATTTCGGGCTCGTTTTGAGGCCAAAGGTCGATTTCGTGATTACGTAGCTGGCATCCCGACTTTCATTATTACCGAGCCCGATCATGGTTTGATTGGTGCTATGGCTTATTTAAATCAAAATTGTAAAGGTTAAATGCAATGACAAAGAATTGGAAAATGACATCAGAAGAAATATTCAGCCAAGGGCCTGTTGTGCCAGTATTGGTAATAAAAGATGTTGAACATGCGGTGCCTTTAGCTAAAGCGCTAATCGCTGGTGGTATTCGTGTTTTAGAAGTGACTTTACGCACAGAAGCTGCGTTAGAAGTCATCGCTAAGATTGCTAAAGAAGTGCCTGAAGCTATCATCGGTGCGGGTACAGTGACTAATCGTAAGCAACTACAACAAGTCATTGATGCGGGTGCAAAATTCGCTATCAGTCCCGGTATGACTACTGATCTTTTGAAAGCAGGTAATGAAGGCTCTATTGCACTTATTCCGGGCATATCATCGATTTCAGAACTGATGACGGCTGTTGATCATGGTTATACCCATTTGAAATTTTTCCCCGCTGAAGCGTCTGGTGGTGTAAAAGCCCTTAAAGCTATTGGTGGTCCATTCCCTGATATCAAATTTTGCCCAACAGGTGGCATTAGCCCAAGCAACTACAACGACTATTTGGCGTTGCCTAGTGTGCGTTGTGCTGGCGGTTCATGGTTAGCGCCAGAAGAAGCCATGATTAATGGTGATTGGGATAAAATTACCGAACTTGCTAAGCAGGCTGTAGCAGGCGCTAAATAAGTTTAGTTTTTGCAGTTTTATAAAAAGTCGCTTAGGCGACTTTTTTATTGTCTATGAAAAAGTGCTAACGCTTCAAGTGCCAATAAAAAAACATCGGCACTATATTCACCATCCACATTTTTCACTACGGTAATGCTGCGCTGGTGATCGCGGCACAGTATCATCATAGTGGTGCCACCATTACTGCCTCCGGAGTGCATAACAGCATTGTCGAAACTGGCCATTAGATTTTGTGCATGCAGATTATCTTTATAATAAGAACGATCTTTATGATTATCAAAATCTATCATCCAGCCTATGCCAAAACCCAAAGAATTGCCGTTATCTAGTTTGGCTCGGCTAAACATAGAGTCCAAACTAGACTGCTTTAAATAACCCTCAATCGAATGTGCGACTGCAAATCTTGAGATGTCCGCTGGACTGGCAATGAACCCTCCACCCGCGTATTTATAAGAATGATCCGATTGCGGGGCATTGAGTAGTTTCCCATCTCTTACAATGTAAGGGCGTTGGCGTAGAGCAATAATATCGGCTTGATCGTCAAATACGCTGTCTTGCATGTTCAGTGGATTAAATACTTCTTGCTGAATAATTTGTTTGAAATTCCGTTTTTTATCAGCCCCTTCCATTGCTGCTGCAATTAAAGAGTATGCAAAAGTAGAATATTTCGAATCCGTACCTGGTTGAAATAATAAGGGGTCATCTTTGAATAAACTTAAGCTAGATGAGGTGTCGCTAAAGTGTTGGTTGAGTATGAATTCCGCATTGTCTTTGTAGCTTCTGACACCGGCTGTATGGGCAGCTAATTGCCTAAGGGTAACAGGTGCATGGCTTTTGGGCCAAGTATCAACATACTGAGTGACCGCTTTGTCTAATTGCAATTTTTCCTGTTCATACAAACGCATCATGCCGGCAACCGTAATTAGCTTAGCAATGCTACCAATGCGCATTTTATGTTTGTTGGTCATGCTGACTTGGTTTTCTATATCAGCATAGCCATAACCTTTGGACCAAACTAAACCTTCTGCGTCTGCAATCGCTGCGCTAATCCCGGGTACCATTTCCCCTGAAACAGCTTTAGTAAACATTTGATCGATTGTTTGTATATTTTCTGAGGATTTTGCAAAGCACAAAGTCGTAAAGAAAAGAAAGCTTAAGGTTAAAAGGGGTTGGGGTAAGACAGAAAACATGGCAAGTATCCGCATAGGTTTAACAAAGTTCAATGTAAGGCTTTTTGATGGGCAATACCAATCGCTAAAAGTGATTGGTATCAATCTAAGTTATTCGTGGTAGGGCTTAGTTAACCGTGAATGTGGCTTTTATTAGTTGTACTTCTTCGCTGGTTTTACCATGTCTTGAACCAAGTTTTTCGATACGTTCAAGCACATCCATGCCCTCAACAACTTGACCAAATATAGTATGTTTACCATCTAACCAAGGTGTGGCTGTAAAGGTTAAGAAAAATTGGCTGCCATCAGTGTTGGGCCCAGAGTTAGCCATACTTAAAAGACCGCCTTGTGTATGTTTGATGGTATCGCTGAATTCACCGGCGTATTTATATCCGGGATCCCCTCTACCTGTTCCTGTTGGGTCGCCACCTTGGGCCATGAATCCTGGAATGACCCGATGGAATATAGTGTTGTCGTAGTAGCCTAAAGTCGTTAAATATAGGGAGCTAGATACATGTTTAGGTGCAATGTCAGGCATTAGTTTAATGCTGATTTCACCTTGACTAGTGGTCAAATTCCACAGGTAGGATTTGTCTTGGCTAAACGTAAATTCTGCCGGTTGTGGCAAAGATGTTTTCCAGTCGCTTTTTGTTTTATCGACGTTTTGTTGGGCGATAAATTGGTTTGCTTGTTTGATGGCTTGGTCTTGAAATAAGTCGCAACCAGACAGCATTAGGCAAATAAAAAGTGGGAGTAAAAGGTGTAAAGGTCGAAATAGTGATGGACGCATTTGTGGCCTATTTTTTAAATTACTATACCACTAGCTTAAACACTTTGGATTTACGTTGAAAGTTGTAAAGTTGTTTTTTCTTAGTGGGTAGTTCGTCTAGGCTTACTTCAACAAAACCTTGCTCTTGAAACCAATGGGCTGTCACGGTTGTGAGCACAAAGATAGATTGCAAACCTTGTTCTCGTGCCTGTCGTTTTATGGACTCTAATAACCGTTCGCCACGATTACCGCCACGATAATCGTTATGCGTGGCAACACAAGCTAGTTCACCCATCTTATCTTCTGTATAAGGGTAAAGCGCGGCACAGGCTATAGTCATACCGTCACGTTCAATCAGGGCAAATTGAGTAATTTCTTGTTCTAAGTGTTCTCTTGAACGTTTGACCAGAATACCTTTTTCTTCTAATGGTTTGATTAGTTTAAGAATACCACCCACATCTTCAATGTTAGCTTGGCGTAGCTGCTCGTAGGATGTTTGGGATATGAGTGAGCCTGCCCCATCACGGGTAAATAATTCTTGAAGCAATGCCCCATCTTGACGAAAGCTGACAGTGTGACAACGACTAATACCTGCTTCCAAGCTAGAAACTATGGCCTGCAATGATTGTTTTTCACTGGCGTAAAAAGGTTCATCTAACATACCGTAGAGTTCGTCTAATTCTAAATTTCTTAGCAGCCGACCTTCCTTGCTCAAAATGCCGTCTTGATAATTAAATAATATGAGTTTGTCAGCATTGAGTGCAATCGCTGCGTTGGTAGCCACGTCCTCATGAGACAAGTTAAATACTTCGCCTGTTGAGGAGTATCCCATAGGTGATAATAACACTATGGATCCGTCATTAAGATGGTCGTTAATACCATCAACATCGATACGGCGTACTACGCCAGTATTTTCAAAATCAACACCTTCACGCACGCCTACAGGCATAGCCACAACCAAATTGCCTGAACATACTCTGATATGTGAGCCATGCATAGGTGAGTTGGCAAGTCCCATAGTCAATAATGCTTCTACTTGGGCACGTACTGAACCCGCAGCGTCTTTCACGCATTCGAGAGTTTGTTTGTCTGTAATACGAATGTTTTGGTGAAAGCGTGGCGGTAAATTACGTAGCGCAACGCGCTGATCAATTTGTGGTCTTGCACCATGCACTAAAACCAAACGCACGCCTAAGCTATTTAACAAAGCAATATCATGGATGATATTGGCAAAGTTGGCTTCTTCTATGGCTTCGCCACCAAACATCAATACAAAGGTTTTACCCCTGTGAGCGTTGATGTAAGGCGCCGAATTACGAATGATTTTAACGCTGTCGATATGTGAGACGACCACAAATATTTCCTTATTTACTTTGAGCGAGTTCAGCGTTTAACGCTGCGGTAACGGGAGCGATGCCGGTACCACCTAAAATGCTACGTTTATCCACTAAATATTCGAGCTGTAATATTTCATACACATCATCTTCAATTAGATTTGAGTATTGCTGTAACTCAGCAACACTCATTTCTTCGATGGCTTTTTTCTGCTCTAACGCAGCTAAAACAACCTGACCGGATATATCGTGTGCGGTTCTAAATGGAATGCCTTTCGCTACTAAGTAGTCGGCTAATTCGGTGGCGTTGGCGTAACCTTCGCGAGCGGCCTTGGCACAACGTTCTGAGTCTAACTTAATGCTATCTATTACTTCACAGGCAATACACAAACAGATATGCCACTGAGTCACAGCATCAAGCAAACCTTCTTTGTCTTCCTGCATATCTTTGTTATACGCAAGTGGCAAACCTTTCATTGTGACTAACATGCCCTGCAAGCTGCCGAACACACGGCCACATTTACCACGCATAAGTTCTAAGGCATCAGGGTTTTTCTTTTGTGGCATTAACGAAGAACCAGAGGTCACTTCATCACCTAAGGTAATAAAGCCAGCTTCACCAGAGTTGAAGAAAATCAAGTCTTCGGCCATACGTGACATGTGCATCATGCTGGTACTGGCTACAAATAAAAGCTCTAGTACAAAATCACGATCCGACACTGCATCTAAACTATTTAAGCAGGGGCTATCAAAACCTAACTCACTGGCAATCTCATGACGATCAATAGGATAAGTCGTACCTGCTAGCGCCCCACAACCAAGAGGTGACTGATTTAAGCGCACCCTCAAGTCTTGTAAACGGCTAATGTCACGTTTAAACATTTCTACATAAGCCAAACACCAGTGAGGGTAACGCACCGGTTGTGCACGTTGTAAGTGGGTATAGCCCGGTAAGATAACCGTTTTGTTGTTGCTTGCGGTGCCCACTAGAGAGGCTTTCACATTTTCTAAATCGCCAAGCAATAGGTCAATATGTTCACGAGTCCAAAGTTTAAAATCTGTGGCTACCTGATCATTTCGACTACGGCCAGTGTGCAACTTTCGAGCAATATCACCGAGCTGTTCAATTAGCGTGGCTTCGACAAAACTATGAATGTCTTCTTCGCTACTGGCGTCAAAGTCTAAGGTGCCTGCTTCCGCTTTTACCAATAAAGCTTGTAATGCTTGTTCAAGCTGCTGTTGTTCGTCTTGGGTTAACACTCCAGCTTTAAAAATAGCTTTAGACCACGCAATAGAACCACGAATATCTTGACTAGCGAGTGCGCGGTCGAAAGGTAACGAATCGTTGACCTTTCGAAACATGGCACTGCTGCCGTCTTGGAAACGCCCGCCCCACAAGCTCATTATTCGATACCTGTGTTTTTAAAGGCCATACCTTTTTTGTTCATCGCTTCAATACGGCTAGATAAACTGTATAAACGGATGAAACCTTCGGCGTGGCTTTGGTCGTAAACATCATCTGCACCAAATGTGGCAAAGTCTTCAGAATACAAACTGTTTGGAGATTTTCTTTGGGTAACTGTGGCTTGCCCTTTGTACAATTTAACCATTATTTCGCCAGTGACTTTTTGGGCGAAACTTGCAGCACCAGCCAATAGTGAATCGTTTAAGGCTGTGAACCAACGGCCATCATACATAACATGTGAATACTCAAGACCGATTTGCTCACGGTATTTAAGTGATGCTTTGTCTAATACCAAACACTCTAGCGCCTTATAAGCTTTCATCATCACAGTTCCACCTGGCGTTTCGTAACAGCCACGAGACTTCATGCCAACTAAACGGTTTTCAACTATGTCGATACGGCCAACACCATGAGCTGCGGCAATTTCGTTCAACTTCATCAATACGCCGTAAGGCGTTAATTCTTCGCCATTAACCTTAGTTAATTTTCCTTCTTCGAAGCTAAGTTGAACTCGTTCTGGCTTATCTGGAGCGTCTTCCGGATCAACTGTTAATGTCCAGATCCCTTTAGTAGGTTCACACCAAGGATCTTCTAGTTCGCCACCTTCATGAGAAATATGCCAAGCATTGGCGTCACGGCTATAAATTTTAGTTAAAGAAGCAGTACATTCAATGTCACGTTCGGCTAGGTAATCAAGTAGATCTTCACGAGACACCATGTCCCACTCACGCCAAGGGGCTATCACTGCCAATTGTGGTGCAAGAGCAGCAAAGGTGCCTTCAAAACGAACTTGGTCGTTACCCTTACCAGTACAACCATGACAAAGCGCATCAGCACCGACTTTAAGGGCAATTTCTACTTGCGCTTTAGCAATGATAGGACGAGCCATAGAGGTGCCAAGTAAGTACTCACCTTCGTATACGGCCCCAGTAGTAATAGTTGGGTAGATATAGTCAGAGACAAACTCTTCTTTTAAGTCGACGATGTAACATTCGCTTGCGCCAGTGGCGAGCGCTTTTTCACGAAGACCAATTAACTCTTCGTCGCCTTGACCTACATCTGCTGCAAAGGCGATAACTTCACAGTTATAGGTTTCGATTAACCAAGGAATGATAGCGGATGTGTCTAAGCCACCTGAATATGCCAATACTACTTTCTTGAATTCTTTTTTTGCCTGAATAGCCATGTTTTTTCCTATCTCTTAATTTTTTAATAAAACGCGATATATTTAGCGCTTTACTCAATATTTGTTCTTGATACTTTGCTACCAAATTCGTAGCCGTTTGGTTAATTTCTTGGTTCGAAATCGCTAGCTAGCAATTGTACCAAAATAGCGTTTTGTCCATGCATACGATTTTCAGCTTGTTGCATTAATAACGATGCTTCGCTGTCTATTAAACTGCCGCTGATTTCTAAATCTCTGTGAGCTGGTTGGCAATGTAATACATATTTTGCACCGGTTTTTTCCATCAAAGCTTCGTTAATTTCGTAACCAGCGAAGGTGTCTTTGATATCGGCCAATGGCGTTTCATCACCCATAGAAAGCCAAGTGTCTGTATATAAAACTTGTGAACCATTTGCGGCGTTAATGTCAGTGCTAACCGTTAGCTTTCCGCCGAACTGCTGTGCACGAGCTTGAGTCAGTTTTATGATGTTTTCGTCAACTTCATAACCTTCTGGTGTAATAACCACTACTTCACAGCCCAGTGCAACGCCCACTAACATAAGTGAATGGGTGACGTTATTACCGTCTCCGATGTAAGCCAGTTTTACTTTGCTTAGATCGTCGTAGTTTTCGCTGATAGTTAAGTAGTCAGCGACCGCCTGACAAGGGTGATACATATCACACAAAGCATTGATGACTGGTACTTTGGCTGATTCAGCTAGTTGCTCTAACGTACTATGCGCAAAGACCCGAGATACAATGGCATCTGCCCAGCAAGCTAAATTGGCGCCCATATCTTTTACGTCTTCTCTGCCAGCCAGTTTATTTGATTGGCTATCAAGGTACACCATATGGCCCCCTAACTTATTGATACCAATGTCAAAACTGACTCGGGTGCGCAACGAAGGCTTTTCAAATAAGGCCACAATTGACTTGCCATCTAAAGCAGTGCGATAACCCGCAGGGTTGTTTTTAATGGTTTTAGCCAAGGCTAACAAATTGTGTAATTGGTCTGCGGTCCAATCTTTAAATGAAAGAAGATCTTGTTTCATAATCAAGCCTTATGACTAAGTATGTTTATTTGGGATGAGATTTTGCTGCCTATTGCTTGGTGTTGCAACAAACCTAACAACTTTTCTGCATCTTTCCAGCTAGCAATAGTGACACTTCGTCCTAAGCTGTTGGCTGCTTCCAATGCTGCTTGTACTTTAACTATCATGCCATCACGGATCACATTTTCTGCGATTAGAGTGTCAATCTGTTGTGCATCTAATTGGTTAATTAAATTTTTGTTGGCATCTAACACACCAGGAACATCAGACAAAAGTAATAACTGGGCATCTAATAATTGGGCAATCACGGTGGCTGCTTGGTCAGCATTTACATTGAGTAGGTTGCCTTCACTATCCGCTCCAATTGAGCTGATAATGGGCAACATTTGTGTGGCAGCCAAAGCTTTCAACAAAGTAGCATCACCAGGTTCAACTGAACCTACCGCGCCTAACTCTTCACGCATAACGGTTGCCTTACACATTTTTCCATCTAATAAACTAAGCCCTACTGGACTAATGCCTGCTTTGATGGCTAATCCGCAAAGCTGTTTATTCGCGGTACCAGCAAGCGCTCCTGTGATGAATGGCATATGTTCTTTAGGAGTAACACGCAAACCGTCTATTTTTTGACTGGTAAGATTAAGGGCAGACAATAAATCTTCAACCATTGCGCCGCCTCCATGGACTAAGACCACAATATAACTTTTCTGTAATTCGCTAATGGTTGTTAGTAATGCCAAAGCGGCATCTTCGGCTTGCATAAATGCGCCGCCAACTTTAATAACCAGTATGTTTTTATTGCTCATAGTTAGTTGACTAATCCCATATGAGAGGCAAAACCAAAACGCAAGTTAGCGCATTGTAGTGCTTGAGAGGCTGCGCCTTTTAATAAGTTATCAATGGCACTGGTAACAACAAGGTAGCCGGTTTTTTCATCCAGTTTCCAGAATAGATCGCAGTAAGGTGTACCCACTACATCGTCTATTTTAGGCCAACTTTTTCTGAGCCTAACAATAGGGTTGCCTTGGTATGCCTGTTGATAAGCATCGGCAACTTGTTGAGCTGAAACATCGGTGGCTAGTTTTACGGTAATTGTTGCCAAGATCCCGCGTTTAAAATTACCCAAATGTGGGGTGAAAATCACATCAGTGCCTAAATAATCTGCAATTTCTGGTTGGTGTCTGTGCCCCAACACTCCGTATGCCTGCAAGCTGACTTCAGTAAAACTACTATTTAATGCTGCCTTTCTACCTGCTCCCGATACACCTGATACCGCGTTGATAATAGGAAAGTGCGTAGAGTCAATTAAGCCATTTTGTTGAAGTGGTTTAAGGGCAGTTAAAGAGGCTGTTGGGTAACAACCTGGCACCGCAACCAAGTTGGCGCTACTGATCTGATCTTGATGCCAATCCGCTAGACCGTACACAGCTTGTGCTAGTAACTTATCTGCATGATGCTCAAAGCCGTAATACTCTGCGAATTTGTTTTTATCTTTGATCCTAAAGGCACCTGACAAGTCCATTATCACTGCTTTGTTACCACATAGTTCGTTCATCCATTTGTGGCTTGCTTCATGTGGTGTGGCTAAAAATATTAGATCGAAGCTTTCAGATAAGGTTGATAAGTTATCTTCATCTATTGGCTGAAGAGGCAAATCAATGGCGTTAAAAAACTTAGGATGTATTTCGCCCAAAGACTTCCACGCATCAACACTATTTGTAGAAACATACAATGCTGCTAATTCAAATTGGTTATGGCCGTGAACTAAAGCGGCCAACTCAGCGCCGGTATAACCACTGGCACCAATAATACAGGTTTTGATCATAGGAAATTTCTCTGTTAGCTCATGGTGAGCGGTGTACTAATAATTGAGGTAAAAATAAAAAGCACTCTTTGTTCAAACTATATAGCTTAAAACAAAGAGTGAGCTATACGCTACAGCGTCGACTATCGTCGATAAAACATGCTGGCGAAGCTAGGCAGGGAAACAAACTGGAAAAAAAATAAGTACATATACGTTATCGAACCAAAACAAGTTAAAATAAAAAGTTATTACACTGAATCGACTATTTGATTTATTAGTCGTTTCTTATTGGTCTATAGAATGCCATGTGTTATATATTTATGCAATAATAGTGAATAATTATTTAATTGGATGGTTATGCCAAATTTATCTTTCTTAGAACACTACGAAACTATCATTAATAGCCCGTCTATTAGCGCTTTTGATGAAAAAATAGATCAGACCAATAGGCCACTTATTGACATACTATCAGGCTGGTTTAGCGATCTTGGATTTACAATAACTATTCAGAAAGTGCCCGAGACTCGAAACAAATTTAATATGTTAGCCAAAATGGGTAGCGGAGAAGGGGGATTGTTGCTTTGCGGTCACTCGGACACAGTGCCCTTTGATGAGGGCAGTTGGCAATCTGATCCTTTTAAGGTGAAACAAGAAGATGGAAAACTCTTTGGTTTGGGCAGTTGTGATATGAAAGGTTTTTTTGCTTTTATTCTTGAAGCATTAAAAACTATTCCCCTAAATAAATTGAACAAACCTTTGTATATATTGGCCACGGCAGATGAAGAAACGTCTATGGCAGGCGCTCGCTTTTTTGCTCAACAACAATTGATAAAACCCAATATGGCGATTATTGGTGAACCGACTGAGCTCATACCTATCTATAAACATAAAGGGCATATCGCTCAAAGTTTAAATATTCAGGGTAAGGCAGGGCATTCTAGTGATCCTGATAAAGGTGTGAATGCCATCGAAATTATGTATCAGGCCATTGGTCAACTGATGGACTTGCAGACTAATTTAAAAACTAAGTTTCATGACGATGCTTTTAGTGTGCCCCATGTGACCATGAATTTAGGCCATATTCATGGTGGAGATGGTGAAAACCGGATCTGTGGACATTGTAAATTAAACTTTGATATGCGCGCTGTACCTGAGCTAAACGATGAACAGGCCCTTGCCATGATTGATGAGGCTTTGGCGCCAGTATTTGCTAAATATCCCAACCGTTTAAGTTTGGATTTGATGTACCCCACTGCGCCCGCTTTTGCCTGTCGCGATGAGCAAAATATTTTAGCGTTGGCTGAACAACTTACAGGTAAAAAATACCAAAGTGCCAACTACGCCACTGAAGCACCTTTTATCAATCAATTAGGTTGCGATACTATTGTTTTGGGGCCTGGCAGTATAGAACAAGCTCATCAACCTGATGAGTATATTTCTTTGGATTACGTTAATCCTACCGTTGTCATTTTGCAGCAAATGATCAACAAGGTGTGTTTTTAATTTAACTGATTGTTAGGCTAATTATTTTTCAAATATCGTCATAAGGTTTCATTCAAGATGCAAAAAACTATAGCATTGGTTGCTCACGACCATAAAAAACCAGATTTAGTGAAATGGTCATTGGCGCACAAAACTGAATTAACTAAACATAAATTAGTCGCAACAGGTACAACCGGTGGCATATTACAAAAAGAGTTAGATTTAGACATTCACTGTTTCAAAAGTGGTCCGTTAGGTGGGGATCAACAAATAGGCGCGTTAATAGCAGAGGGTAAACTAGATTGTTTGATATTTTTCTGGGATCCGTTAAACCCCGCTCCTCATGATCCTGATGTCAAAGCGTTACTTAGGTTATGTTCTGTATGGAATCTACCGGTTGCTTGCAATGTCTCTACAGCTGACATGTTGCTCACTTCGCCGCTATTTATAAATAACGACTACCAACGAGATATCCCTGACTTATAAAACTACAGGGCATAATTAATTTATGCCCTGTGTTGTTAATTGCATGACTAGTTATGCTCTACTGGCCTGACAGTTAATAAGTGATTTAACGCTGAAATGATAAAGGTTGTACTACGAGCTGGCGATTGTTGGTAAAAACGCTCCCAAGCATGACTTTTATGTTCATCGTAGTGTGATTGCCTTTCTGGAAATTCTTCGATATATGCCAGATTAACGGCATGACCTATAGTCACGTCAATGACGATCGCTTCTTCCACTATTAAGCTAGGATTTTGTTCGAAGAAACTGGCTAAGGCGATAAGAGTTTCAATAGTAAGTTGACGATATTCGGCTGAGTGAATATTGTTAAACATATGTTCGATTAATAACGCGAAAGCTTTTTCTCCTTCGGTCATATCACTCAACACTAAGTCACTACTGATACGGTTCCGCTTATCCATTTTATTGCCAATAACAAGGCCACTAGTGTGTTTCAATACACTCCAAATTTGGGCTAAAAACTCTGCCGAACGACGATCGAGTATACCTTGATGTTGTCGCCAATCCAGCCAACCATCTTCCGGCGTTTCTAGCTGCTCTAAGCCCAGGTTTTGCTGCCAGTTTAGGTGTTCAGTATTACCCTGTGCATGTAATGTTTCGAGTTTTTGTGGCAGGTCGGATAAGCTTTGATAATTTTCCAGCACTGCTTCTAAACGTGATTGAATTTCTGATGGCGGCATGTCCATCAAAATTTCGTAGGCATCATCAGTTGTGGTGTTGTGTTCTCGAGTAATTTGACTGGTTAGCAGAATGATCAACAGACTGACGCGTAAGGTTAATAATTCGCTAAATAACGCAGGCTTGGCTTTAATCAATAGACCCAGGTAAAGTAGAACTTCTTGGGTTAGGACTTGATCACGCACATCTTCACGGCAATATAGCACAATACGTTGCATCAGCTCTTCGTCTGCTAAAGGGCGCGTGATCAGCGATTCGTCATGATAAGAACGGCCTACCTGAATAAACTTTTGTGCGACTAATAAGTCGCTAACCGCTAGGCCTATATCGCCATCAATTTTGCCCTGTAATCCAGATGCTTGTCGCAACACTGACCACAGTCTTAGTCGTCCAGCTTGGGTATACACTTCTTCAATTAAGTCGTGCAAGCTTCGCTGTTGATTATGGATGTGAATTTTAGTGTCAATCGATTGAAGCTCAACGAGTTTAGTCAGAAGCGCTATTTGTTCATAAAGATTCGTCGCTTGGCCCAGCCCAGCTTCTAATATGTTAGTTTCTTTTTGCAAGGCGATTTCAAGTTCTTCACTTGGTGATAATTGTTTGTGCTCACCCGCTAAGGTCAAAACACAAGATTGAGATAACAAACTAGCTAATGGCTGTTCGGGTAAAATTAGGTCTTTTAGGTGCTCGACATGTTCAACCGCTGCGGTATTGATTAATTGAGCCATAATGTCGTGCCTAACAGGAATGCCGTCAACTTCACCGCTGGCAATCTCTTTCATTAAGGCATAAAAGGTAGTGCGATCGGTATCCAACAAATTGTGAGTGAGTAGTACAGTGACAGTTGGTCGACCCAACTCAGTCCAATTGCGGTGTAAATAACTCAGTTCTGATTTAAAGCGACGCACCAAAAATTCAATATCATAACCTAGAAAAAAGTCTCTTTGGATGAAACACGGAGTCAGGCATATTGCCCTTTGTTTGCCCATCATATACACACGGCTGGTGGTTAAGCTTTTTAGCTTTCTGGGCGTTCGTCCAGAAAGACCCAAGGCATCACATTTACCAATTTGTGCGTGAATGCTGGCAATATCTTCAGGACGATAAACCTGTACAGGAGAAATATCTTCAAGAGTTTGAGTTTGCACGCCATAAGCTTCTAACTCTTGTTGCAATATTTGATCTTCAGCCAAAAACATAAGCTGTACCACAGGTTTTTTAGGTATTTTATGCTGCCTGCGCCCAAGTGGATCCAAATCCCCCGGACGTAACAAACCGTCTTCGAGTAGACAGCCTAGCAAATATAAACTCTGTGCCCATACAAGTGGCACGTTGTCGTTGGGGATACGCTTTTGTGAGCCTGGTTCAAGACGTTCTTGTTCAACACACTCTTCGGCGACAAAATACAACTCTGGCAGCAACTTTTGACCATTTTGCTCGACTAAAACAGCATCAAGACGTGCGCGGTAATGACTTATTTGTTGTGTATCATCGCGAAAAATCGCGTCTAAATATAGATAGGTGTAAAACAGTGGCCATTCTGATTCGATATGTTCAAACTGCTTTAGCTCTTGTTCTTCGTAATGCAAGCGGCCTTCATCTTCGAGAGATGTTTGATGGCCATCACGTAAAAAACGTTTCAGTCCGTAGTTGCCCTCTAGTTTCGTAATGATATCGTTGCGTACTTTATCTGCCAGTGCTGGGTCATCGACAGCAAAAGCTGGATAACCCACTATGCTCAGCAGCGCTGCATCTGTCTCTTTGGTATTAGACTCACGCGGCAACATAGTGGTTAAAGTAATATTAGATTGAGCTATGTTATCGGGAATGACATGGATAACACTCGACTGTGAGCCTTTGGCGCCAAAAAGGTTAAAACCAGACAGTGCCTCAAGTGCCGCTTTGGCCATACCTAGCGAGCTGGCATTAAGCTCAACGTTACCACTGTTGCTTTTAGCGCCTCGTTCCCAAATACCAAAATCTGGCGTGCGATACGCTCGTTCAATGTAATACACTAAATTTTGTACGAAACTGACTTCTTCATCAGTCCATATAATTTCTAATCCTGAAGCAATCATTTGCGCTAACGTCAATAAAAATACCGAGGTCGCATCAACTTGTAAATGCCCCCATTCATCATCACCTACAACACTTTCACCGGTAGCAGTGTCATATTTGGCATGTAACGCGTCTATTGGCTGACGGCTTTTCTTAAACTTTTCGACTTTACTTGATTGCGCCATCATCGAACGTAATAAAGCGCGCATTAATTTAACGGTACGTTGCTGGAGCTCGAAACCTCGCCCTCCATCATCGTCTAAGTTGCGATAGGCTAGTGCAAGCCCCCATACAGCCAAAATACTGTATACATTGTCGCGCACCCAAGCGTCTTGGTAATTGCCATGCACAGTGACAGCCGTGCTGGCGGGAAGTAATCCAGAGATTGGATGTTGTTTGTCCAGAATGACCGATTGAATTTGGCCATAGTATTGGTCAAGACGACTACGTAATTCGATGTCTTGCATAATGGCTCCTAGTGGCCCGAATAAATAAAAAAGGTAAAGCCAAAGGTCAACAGACCTTTGGCTTTACCTAAATTATTGATCGCTAATGGTGTTATTAGCTAGGATTTTTTGTTTTTTCAATCCAATTGTTGACCATTCTTTCTAATACTTGCAAAGGCACAGACCCACCGCCTAACACAACATCATGAAAGTCTTTTATATCAAACTTTTCACCTAGTGCTTGTTGGGCTTTAGCACGTAATTTCAATATTTCTAACATGCCAATTTTATAACCTGTAGCTTGACTCGGCCAAACAAAATAACGCTGAACTTCAGAAATGATTTGTCCTTCTGAAATAGGTGAATTTTGTTTGAAATAGTCAATGGCTTGTTGTTCTGTCCAGCCTTTTGAGTGAATACCAGTATCGACCACTAATCGGATGGCTCGCCACATCTCCGTAACTAAGCGACCAAAGTCAGAATAAGGGGTGTTATACGCGCCCATTTCCTTGGCGAGCAATTCAGAATATAAAGCCCAGCCTTCTACGTAGGCATTGAAAAAAGCTTGTGTACGAAATTGCGGCACACCTTCTAACTCTTGCATGATAGATATTTGCATATGGTGACCTGGATTGCCTTCATGATAAGCAATGGCTTCCATTTCGTTTTTGGGCATGGCAGTCATATCAGACAAGTGGGCGTAATAAACACCTGAACGTGAACCGTCTGGTGTGCCAGGGTTGTAGTGTTGTGCTGCGCCGGGTTGTTCTCTAAAAGATTCAACTCGTTTCACTTCTAAGTCAGCTTTAGGTAACAATCCAAAGTATTCTGGTAATTTATTCTTGATGTAATCGAGGTAGGCTGTTGAGTCATCGAGATAACCTTGACGTCCCTCGTCTGTATCTGGATAGTAAAATAACTCGTTCTTAACATCGCTTTTAATGTAAGCAAAAAAGTCTTGTAAGCTCCCTTTAAATTCTACAGCTGTTTTAATTTCTTGCATTAAAGCTAATATGCGGGCTACTTCACTTAGGCCAATTTGATGGATTTCATCTGCTTTCAGATTTGTAGTAGTTGCGTTGAGTAATGCCGCATTGTAAAAGGCTTCGCCATCGGGCAGAGCTCCTGCACCAGTCGCTTGTTTTGGTACATTAACCAAGTCTTGTTCAAACCAAGCGATCAGATTTTCATAAGCTGGTTTAAAGTGTGTGAGTAATGCTTGTTGGGCTTGAGTTTGTATATCTGCCGCTTGTGTCGCATCAATTTTTTCAGCGTCGACTAAACCTTGAATTTCCTTTTTTAAGTCAGCGAACAAGGGAGAATCGACTTCACTTTGCTCAAATGGTTGGCCTTGCAGCAAGTTTTTAGATTGCTGAATCACTCCCTCATAGGCAAATAATGGAGGGCGCACACCTTCGCTGGCATGAATTTTTGCTCGTTCTAGTAATTGAGTCATAGCTCTACCTAGTGCAGCAATACGTTTGATATATGCATGCATATCTGGCAATTCATCAACCTGGTGTAAATTAATCAAGAAATTTGGCGTACTAGCATGTGGTCCATGCATTTGAGTAAATACGTAACCTCTTCTGCGATAAGGCACTTGGGCTTTTGCGGCTTCGTATTGAAACACCCAGAGGTCATAAGAAATTTTGGCATCTTCATTTAAAGCGGCGTAATCAAAAGAGTTCTTTAACTCAGCAACAGAATCAGCCTGCCATTTTAAACTTTTATCTTCAGCTGCTTCACTGAAATCATCTAATTCATCATAACGTTCTTTACGACCTAAGGTGGTCAGGGTCATGGGGGATTGTAAAAGTTTTTCTTCGTACTTGGTCTCAAACCATTGGTTGAGACGTTGGCTTTCTGTTAGTGCCTTTTCTTGTGTAATGCTAACTTCAGAGGGGGTGTTGTTCTCACCCTCTTTTGCCGCCTGACCGCAAGCGGTCAACATGAGAAATGTAATAATACCAAGGGATTTTTTCACGTGGATTCCTTATTAACCTTAAGCTGAATATTCGATTCGAAAGTACTAGGGGCTGTTGATCTTTCATATGTCACCGAGATTTTCCTCAAAATGTGCTTAATCAAGGCGAAATCTGTGAAGTTTGGTCATCCAAATAAACAGGTTTCAACGCCGAGTAAGTGCGTTTTGAGGA